>NZ_CP155729.1:0-300833 GCF_039724765.1 Sagittula stellata E-37
CCAGTTGCGACACCCCCTGCTCCTGCATGGTGACACCGAACAGCCGGTCCATGCGGGCCATCGTCACCGCGTGGTGGGTGATGATCAGAAACCGTGTGTCGGTGCGGCGGCACATCTCGTCCAGCATGTCGCAGAACCGGGTGACGTTGGCGTCGTCCAGCGGCGCGTCGACCTCGTCCAGCACGCAGATCGGCGAGGGATTGGCCAGGAACACCGCGAAGATCAGCGCCAGACAGGTCAGCGTCTGCTCGCCCCCCGACATCAGCGACAGCGTCGACAGCTTCTTGCCCGGCGGCTGGCACATGATCTCCAGCCCGGCCTCCAGCGGATCGTCCGATTCCACCATGACAAGGTTCGCCTCGCCGCCGCCGAACAGGTGCTTGAACAGCATCGAGAAATTGGAGTTCACCTGCTCGAACGCGGTCAGCAGCCGCTCCCGGCCTTCCCGGTTCAGAGACGCGATGCCGGTGCGCAGGGTCTTCACCGCCTCCTCCAGATCGGACTTCTCCTTCACAAGACCGTCGTGCTCCGCCTCGACCTCGCGGGCGTCCTCCTCGGCGCGCAGGTTGACGGCGCCAAGCGCATCGCGCGCGCGCTTCAGCCGCGCCACCTCGATCTCGATCTTCTCCGCGTCGGGCATCTCGTCCGGATCGGTGTCCAGCATCTCCAGCAGGGCCTGCGGCGTGGTCTCCATGACCTCCTCGATGCGCAGGGCTGCCGCCTGCACCCCCTCGCGCGCCGCTTCCGCCCGGGCCTCGCCCCCGGCGCGCGCCTCGCGGGCCTCGCCGGCGCGGCGCTCCGCCTCGCGTTCCGCCGTCACCGCGTCGCGCAGCAGGGTCTCCGCATCGGCCAGCCGGTCCTGCGCCAGCCCGCGACGCTCCTCGGCGGCGGCGATTCCCTCGGACAGCTCCTCGCGCTGGACAGACAGCGCCTCGGGAACCTCCGCCGCGTCAAACAGATCCTGCTCGGTCTCGTCGCGCCGCTCCGCCAGTTCGCGGGCGCGCACCGTGGCCGTCTCCAGCCGATGCCGCCAGCCCGACAGCTCCTGCGCCACCCGCTGCGCGCGCCCCTTGCGGGCCTCGCCCTCGCGGCGCAGCTCGTCCGCGGCGGACCGGCGGGCCATCATCGTCATCCGCGCGGCCTCCACCGTCATCTTGACGTCCTCGGCCTGCCCGCGCACTTCGTCGAGATCGTCGAGCCCCTCCAGCGCGCGCTCCGCCTCCTTCAGTTGCGCCCGAGCCGCGCCCGCCTCGTCCTCGAAGCGCTTCACCGACAACGCTGCGCTCTCCAGCTTGCCCTCCGCCATGTCGCGCTCGGCCTCGGCGCGGGACAGGGCGCGGGTCGCCTCCGTCACCTGCTGGTCGGCCTCGCGCCGGGCCACGCGGGCTTCCTTGTCGGCACGGGTCAGCTCCGCCAGCCGCGCCACCAGCGCGTCATGCGCCGCACGGCAGCCGTCGAGGTGGGCCGAGGCCTCCGCCATCTCCTGCTTCAGGGCTTCCAGCCGGTTCAACTGCTCCAGCCGCAGCGCCGCGGCCGAAGGCTGATCCTCCGCCCAGGCCCGGTAGCCGTCCCAGCGCCAGAGGTCGCCCTCGACCGACACCAGCCGCTGGCCCGGCTTCAACAACTGCTGCAACCGCGCACCGTCCTCGGCCTCCACCAGCCCGATCTGCGACAACCGCCGCTCCAGCACATCGGGCACAGACACGTGCTGCGCCAGAGAGGTCACGCCGTCGGGCAGGGGCTGCGTCATGTCGTAGGCCGGCAACACCAGCCAGCCCGACGGCCCGTCCTCGCCCACTTCCGGCGCGCGCAGGTCGTCGGCCAAAGCCGCGCCCAAAGCCTTCTCGAAGCCCTGCTCCACCTGCAACCGGTCGAGAATCTGACCGCCCTCCGCCGTGTCCCGCTCCAGCAGGCGCGCCAGCGCCGTCACCTCGGCACGCAGCGCGTTCATCACGCCCTCCGCTTCAGAACGTTCGCCCCGCGCCTCCGCCTCGCGCGACTGGCACTCCGCCCGCGCGGCTTCGGAATCCGTCAGCAGAGTCTCCGCCCGCTCGGCCATGGCGGTCGCGTCCATCTGGCGGCCGCGCGCATTCTCTGCCGCCTCCCGCGCCGTGGTCAGCCGTGCCTTGGCCTCCGCGACGGAGGCATGGGCCTTTTCCGCCTCCGCATCGCCGCGCGCCACGGTGCGCTGGCAATCGGCGAGATAGCGCTGCGCCGACTGGTGCCGCGCCGCCAGACGGGCCACGTCCTCCGTCATCTGCGACAGGTCCGCCTCCCGCGCCTGAAGCACGTCCGAGGCCTCATGCGCCGCCGCCTGCGCCTCCGACAGCTTGTCGTCGTGGCCCTCTCCGGCCTTCTCCAGTTCGCGCGCTTCCCACTCCAGCCGGTCGATGGTCTCGCCGGCATCGCGGTTCAGGGTCTCCTCGCGGGCCATGTCCTGGTCGAGCTGGGCAATCCGTTTCTTCAGCGTCTCGATCCGGTCCGCCGCCTGCCGCTCCTGGTCGGACAGCGAATCGCGCTGGACCATCAACCGCTGCAGGATGGCCGAAGCGATGGCGTCTTCCTCGCGCAGCGGCGGCAGGGCCTCTTCGGCGGTGCTGCGCCGGGCCTCCGCTTCGCGGGCCTCGCGCTCTGCCGCAAAGGCCGCGGCGACCATCGCGCGCAACGCTTCTTCCGCCTGCGCACGGGTCAGGTCGGCCTCTTTCCAGCGGCGATACAGCAGCATCCCCTCGGTCTGGCGCAGTTCCTCGCCGATGGCGCGATACCGCGCCGCCTGCTTGGCCTGTCGCGCCAGTTGCGCCAGTTGCGCGGCCAGTTGCTCCACCACGTCGTCGACGCGCAGCAGGTTGGCCTCCGTGTTCTTCAGCTTCAGCTCCGCCTCGTGGCGCCGCTGATAGAGGCCGCCGATCCCCGCCGCGTCTTCCAGCACCTTCCGCCGGTTCGCCGGTCGCGCGTTGATCAGTTCCGAGATCTGTCCCTGCCGGACCAGCGCCGGAGAAGTCGCGCCCGTGGCCGCATCGGCGAACAGCATCTGCACGTCGCGCGCCCGTGTGTCCTTGCCGTTCACCTTGTAGGCCGATCCGACATCGCGTGTGATCCGCCGCACCACCTCAAGCTGGTCGGTGTCGTTGAACCCGGCCGGGGCCAGCCGGTCGCCGTTGTCGATGGTCAGCGCCACCTCGGCAAAGTTCCGGGCCGGACGCGACGAGGCGCCGGCGAAGATCACGTCCTCCATGCCGCCGCCGCGCATCGCCTTGGCGCGGGTCTCGCCCATCACCCAGCGCAGCGCTTCCAAGAGGTTCGACTTGCCACAGCCGTTCGGCCCCACGACCCCCGTCAGCCCGGACGAAATGATGAGGTCGGTCGAATCGACGAAGCTCTTGAAGCCGGTGAGGCGCAGACGGGAAAAGTGCACGGGCAGGTCCTCCTGAGGCGTGCAGTCTGCCTTTCCCGGCCCCCGAGAGTCAATCTGGAGGCGCCCGATATGGCAGGGCTGCGCTCAACTTTCCACAAGATATGGGAGGTTACCTCAGGTCTTGTGGCAGTCCATTTCAAAGCTGTGACCTGCGCCCGCGAACAGCTCGCAATACATGGTGTGGCGGCGTTTCGGCATCTTCGGCGGCGTGCGTCCGGCGCAGTCCATTCCGATGACCATCATCGCCGGATCGCCCATCACCCATGCCGCCCGACATCCGGTCCACCGCTGCGCGGCGATGCCCGCCTTGGGCGCAACCGACCTGAAACGGGGGAGAACCTCGGGGTTGGTGCGAATCGCTTCCACCAGATCGCCGCGCCGCCTGAGCGTAAATCTCGCGCCATCCTGTTCCCGGATCACCTTCTCTGCCCCGGAGAAACCCGGCCCCGCCGCGTCGCACGCCGCGAGGCCGAGGATGAGAGAAACCAAGGGAAACAACCTCATGGTTACAGTATCGCTCACCTTCCTTACCGCAGGGTTAAGACGCACCGTCAAACAACGCATTCTCTATTTACATTCCGGTTTACGAATGTATATTACATTCCAAATATTGAATTCGTTTCAACCACGGAGGCCGTCATGGCACAGACCCATCGCCCAGCCGACAGCTACTCGCCCGTCTACTTCCTCGCGTCGCTTGGCGCGGGCGGGATCGCTGTCACCTTCTTCATGTTCCTGATGTTCTGGGTGCCCCACAAGGGCCAGCCCGTCCCGATCTTCGAGGACATCATGGCCGCATGGTCCACCGGCAGCCCGTGGATGCAGACCGGGATCGCCGTGGCGCTGGCCGGGATCGCGCTGTTCGCGGTCCTCAACATCCGTTCGCTGATCTGGAACCTCTCCGCCTACAGCGCCTTCAAGCGCACCGAAGCGTTCACGAAGCTCAGGGCATCGAACGCCGAAACCACCCTGCTTGCCATGCCCCTCGCACTGGCGATGACGGTGAACGTCGGCTTCATCCTGGGCCTCGTCTTCGTGCCCGGACTCTGGGGCGTGGTGGAATACCTCTTCCCGCTCGCCATGATCGCCTTCGGTCTGATCGCCGTCATCGCTTTCCGGCTGATCGGTGACTTCCTCGGCCGCGTGCTGTCGCAGGGCGGCGTGTTCGACGTCACCGCGCACAATTCCTTTGCGCAGCTTACCCCGGCCTTTGCGCTCGCCATGATCGCCGTGGGCTTCTCTGCCCCCGCCGCGATGAGCACGAACGCCCTGACCGTCGGCACGGCGCTGGTGATCTCCACCGTGCTCGGGACCATCGCGATCCTCTACACGGTGCTGGCCGCCACGACTGCCTTCGCCTCCATGCTGCAACATGGCACCGCGCGCGAAGCCGGGCCGACGCTGATGATCGTCGTGCCCATCGTCACCGTGCTGGGCATCATGTTCGTCCGTCAGGATCACGGTCTGCACACCACCTTCGAAGGTCACACCACCGCCGGTGAAACCATGGTCTTCCTCGCCCGGCTGCTCGCCATCCAGGTGGCCTTCCTCGGCCTCGGCGCGGTTGTACTGAGGGCGCAGGGCTACTTCTCCGACTTCGTCATGGGACCGAAGACGTCGCCCGGGTCCTACGCGCTGGTCTGCCCCTTCGTGGCCTTCTCGGTCCTGCTGCACTTCTTCATCAACAAGGGGCTGGTCGCGGCGCACGTGATCGACAAGTTCGGCGCCGGGTACTGGAGCCTGACGGCCATCGCCATCGCCTTCCAGATGGTCGCAATCGCGCTGGTCTTCCGACTGAACCGGCAGCACTTCACCCGGACGCAGATCGCCGCCGTCCCGGCCGAGTGACCCACCCGCCAGAAACAAAGAAGCCGGGGCCATGCGCCCCGGCTTTGCCGTCCATGCCCGAAACACCCGGCCTTAGAACGTGACTTCGACCCCCGGCAACTTCAGCGCCTTGATCAGCTCGCGCAGTTCCTGCCGCGCCGCCACGTTCGAGATGTTGAGCTGCTTGACCCCCACATCTTTCAGATCCAGCAGCGTCAGCCCGCGCGGGAAGAGTTCGCGGAACACCACCCGCTCGGAAAAGCCCGGCGCCACGCGGAAGCCGATGCGCTTCGACAGCCGTTCCAGCGCGCGCTCGATCTTCATCTTGTTGACCATCTGCTGCGCGCCCAGACGGTTGCGCAGCACCACCCAGTCGATCGGCGGCAGACCGGCCTGCGCGCGGACCTGCCGCGCCGACCAGACCATCTCCGAATAGACCGACGGGCCAAGGATCTTGTCCCCGTCCGCGTCGATCCGCGCCAGCAGGTCGAAGTCGATGAAGCTGTCGTTGAGCGGCGTGACAAGCGTATCCGCCAGCGAATGCGCCACCTGTGCCAGACGGGTGTGCGACCCGGGGCAGTCGATGACGATGAAGTCGCAGGACGCATCCAGCCCGGCCACTGCCTCGCTCAGCTTCTCCTCGTTCGCCGTCTCGTTGACGTTCAGCCCGTCCTTGTCCGCATCGGGCAGTTGCGTGTGCCCGGGGGACGGCAGCGTGAGGTCCGACTTCTGCAGAAAGGCCGTCCGGTTGTCGAGGTAGCGGCCCAGACTGCGCTGCCGCAGGTCGAGGTCCAGCGTTTCGACCCGATGGCCAAGACGCGCCAGCGCCGTCGCCAGATGCATCGAGACGGTGGATTTCCCCGCACCGCCCTTTTCGTTCCCGACCACGATGATGTGTGCCACGCCCGAACCCCTAAGATCTTACCACATGTTTGCCTGTGGCTTGGTTGCCCCAACAGTATCTTGTAGCGACCGTCAAGGAAAGATGAACCCATGCACGGCGACCGTCGGCCGCGGCGCACAGGTCACATGGCGGGGTCCACTGTCGGCCCCACGAACGGAAAGACCCGGCACCACACAGGGCCGGGTCCTTGCCATAAACCTTGCAACGGCTCAGTGCAGCTTTGCACCGACCTCCGAGATGGAGGCGTCGATCATCTGGCCGGCCTTGGCCGCGTCCATCTGCTCTGCCACCACTTCGCGCGCTGCCGCGATGGCCACAGTGGCCGCCGTGTCGCGCACTTCCTTCACCGCCGCGGCCTCAGCCGATGCGATCTGCGATTCGGCAGCAGCGAGGCGCCGCTTGATCGACTCGGCGAGCTTGGCTTTCGCTTCCTCGGCGGCCAGTTCGGCCTCCTGGCGGGCGTGGGCCACGATCCGGTCGGCCTGGTCCTGAACGTCGCGCTGCTTGCGCTCGTAGCTGGCCAGAAGGGTCTGCGCTTCCTCGCGGATGCGGCGCGCCTCGTCCAGCTCGGACTGGATGTCCTCTGCCCGCTTGTCCAGCAACTTGCCCAGCATGGCGGGCACGTTGAAGTACACCAGCACCACGAGGAACAGCAGGAACGCGATCAGCACAATGAAGTTCGTGTTGTGCAGCGAGAAGAACGGACCCGTTGCGGCATGCGCCGGGGCCGCAGCCAGCAGGGCGAGGGGAAGAACGATCTTTTTCATGTCCCTTACCCTTTCAGCTGGTTGTCGACGGCTGCCGAGATGCGGCCTTCGTCGGCGGACATGCCAAGCGCCGCCACGATGGCCTGCGCAGTGTCCTTTGCGACGACCTCGACGTGCTGCATTGCGCTGGCGCGGATTTCGGCAATCGCCTTCTCCGACTCTGCACCCTTCGCGGCGATATCCGCGTCGGCTTTCGCAATGGCGTCGTCAAGTTCGCCCTTGATGTCGTCGCGCGTCTTCTGCGCGATGGCCTGGGCCTCCGCCCGGGCATCCGCCAGCGCCTTCTCGTAGGCCTTCTCGGCCTCCTCGGCCTTGGACTTCAGGTCCTCGGCAGCGGCGATGTCGTTGGTAATCGTGCCCTGGCGTTCGGCCAGGACGGACGCGATCCGCGGCAGGGCGACACGCGCCAGGATGAAATAGATCACCACCAGCGTGATGATGAGCCAGAAGACCTGGTTGCCGATCCACTCGCCGCACAGCTGCGGCATGCCGATCGCGCTGCCGTGCGCGTCGACGCAGACGCCCGCAAGCTCTTCCGTGATGGGTTCTGTCGCCATGTCGTTCTCCGTCGGAACTTGTCTCTACATCGGGCGGTCCGTCAAACGGCGAACCGCCCGCGCGTAAGGATCGTTAAGTTCCGTGGATCAGACGGCGAACATCAGCAGCAGCGAAACGAGGAAGGCGAAGATGCCCAGCGCTTCCGCGAATGCGATGCCGATGAACAGGGTGGCGGTCTGCGAAGCAGCTGCCGACGGGTTGCGCAGGGCGCCTGCCAGGAAGTTGCCTGCCACGTTGCCCACACCGATTGCGGCTGCGCCGGAACCGATAGCTGCGAGACCTGCGCCGATGAACTGAAGACCTTCCATGTCCTATCTCCTTACGATTGGAAGTTGTATGTTCGGGTGTGTCGGGGGCGGGCGCCGGGGCGCCCAGCCGTCAGTGATGCGGATGCAGCGCGTCCTTGAGGTAAACGCACGTCAGGATCGTGAAGACGTAGGCCTGGATGAAGGCCACGAGGATCTCGAGACCGTACATCGCGGTGATCGCGAGGACCGAGATCGGCGAGACGGCGGCAATCGCCGCGAAGCCCGCGAAGACCTTGATCACGGCGTGGCCGGCCATCAGGTTGCCTGCAAGACGAATGGAGTGGCTGACCGGGCGCACGAAGTACGAGATCAGCTCGATCAGTGCCAGAACCGGGCGCAGCGCCAGCGGCGCGGCCGAAACCCAGAACAGCGACAGGAAGCCCACGCCGTTCTTCAGGAAGCCGAGGATCGTCACGGTCAGGAACACCGCCAGCGCCAGAACCACTGTCACGGCGAAGTGCGACGTGGTGGTGAACGACATCGGGATCAGCCCGAGGAAGTTGGCGAAGACGATGAACAGGAACAGCGTCATGATGTAGGGGAAGTACTTCAGGCCGTCCTTGCCGGTCACGTCCTCGACCATCTTGTAGACGAAGCCGTAGGCCAGTTCGGCAACCGACTGCGAGCGCGACGGAACGATGGCCCGGCGCGAGGTGCCCACGACCATCAGCAGAACGATGGCGACGATGGACAGGAACAGCCACAGCGTCACGTTGGTGATGGTGAACATGCCGACATCGCCATGGCCGAACAGCGGCTTCACGATGAACTGGTCCATCGGGTGGAAGACGAGGCTGCTGCCTTCGGCTGCGCCGTGAGCGGCCTCGGCTGCGTGTTCTGCACCATGCGTTTCAGCTGCCATCTCTGTTCCCCTCGTTCGCACCCGACCGGGCGCCCTTGTCTGCTTCGGGCGCGTCCGCCCCGTTATGTCCCGGCGTGACCGCCATCTGCGTTGCCTGCACCTCGGCCGCCGTCCTCAGCATCACCTTGATGCCCGCGACGATGCCCAGGAGGGCGAAGATGACCATCAGGAAGGGCTTGGTGCCCAGCACCACATCCAACCCGTAGCCAATGCCGAACCCGATCCCGAGCCCGGCCACCATTTCCGTCACCATCCGCCAGGCGATGTTGGCCTGACTGTAGTGCTCTTCCTGATGGGCCTTCACCGTCTTGTTCGCCGTCTTGTAGGCAGCGATACGGGCTTCCAGCTCCTGCATCTTCTGCTTGTTGTCGGGCGCGCTCATGAGCGTATCGGCTCCATCGGAGTTCCGGGGAGGGAATAGGCGGAAGGGGGCAGTGAGTCAATGACGGGTTAAGCCGGGTTTCCGACCACACAACACACTGATTAAAATAGAATTTTTCAAGCGACCCAAAGACGCGTGCATTCGGTCGCAGGCGCCGCCGCGCCGTCTTTGGCCCCCTCGGGCATATTCAACCGAAACGTTGAGTAACGTGCCGACCGCCAGCCAACCGCCCGACAAAGGCCCCTCAGCCGCCGTATCCCGGCCCCTCCGGCGACTGCCAGGGGGCGCCTTCGGCGGTCACCCAGTCGCGGAAATCCCGGACCGCGCGTCGCCGCGCCGCCTGCGGTTCGACCAGCGCCATGTAGCACCCGCCCCAAAGCGGCACATCCCAGGCCCTTGCCAGATCGCCCCGCGCCACGTGGACTTCCGCCAAATCGGCACTGACCAGCATCACCCCCTGCCCCGCAACGGCGGCGGGCAGGGCCACGTCGGCTCTCATCCGCCAGTCCGGCGCCTCCAGCCCATCCGCATCGACCCCGGCGGCATTGAACCAGTCGTACCAGGGATTGCCACGCCGGTCCTGCAGCCGCGGCAGCCGCAGCAGGTCGGAGGGTTCAGTGACACCGGCACATATCTCGGGCCGTGCGAAAGGGTACATCGGCGCGTTGCTGACCAGCGCCGCAGGCACGTCCGGCACCGTACGCACAACCGAGCGGATGGCGACATCCGCCTCGAACGCCGTGAGGTTCGCCAGCGTGTAAGAGGCGGTGATTCGCGGCTCCACATTCGGAAAGGCCGCGAGGAACGTGCCGAGGCGCGGGATCAGCCAGTGCATCGCAAAGGTCGGCTCGCAGTTTATCGTGATCACGCCCGGCGCCCGCCCGGTCAGCGTCTCGGTCGCATCCGCCAGAACGTCGAAGGCCGGCGAGACCTGCCCGAGATACGCCCGCCCTTCCGGCGAAAGCTCCACACCGCCCGCCACCGTGCGGAACAGGTTCACCCCGAGCCGCAGTTCGAGACCACGCACATGGCGGCTGATCGAGGAATGGCTGACCCCCAGTTCGGCGGCGGCACTGCTGAAGCTGCCATGACGCCCCGCCGCCTCGAAGGCGCGCAGGGCATTGAGCGGAGGCAGGCTGCGGGACATGCCCAAGCTGTGCATTTTCCGCACAACACCTGTCAAGCATCTCGCGTTGTCGGGACGCTCCTGCAAGGCGATTATCGGGAAACACCGCCGATCAGGAGGCCCGACATGGAAAATAAACGCACAGCACTCGCCGGGATTTCCCTGCCCTCCTGGCACCGCCTCGCCCGCCGCCTGCTTGCCATGGCCTTCGCGCGCGGCCCGCTCGACAGCCTCCCTCCGGGCCTGACCGACAAGCACCTGCGCGATATCGGGCTGTCGCGGCAACAGATCTACCTGTACCGCTCCCGCGAGGCGAGGCGCGCACCGACACGCTTTTGAATGTCGCCGAAAGCATGTATCGCAGGGCCATGTCCGCCCGTCTCGATGCCACATTCGCCGCCCTCGCGGACCCGACCCGCCGCCGCATCCTCGCGATGCTGCTGGAGGACGACATGGCGGTGACCGACGTGGCCGAACCCTTCGAGATGTCGCTGGCCGCGATCTCCAAGCACCTCACCGTGCTGACCAACGCCGGGTTGATCAGCCAGGAAAAGCGCGGCCGGCTGAAGTGGTGCAAGCTGGAGCCGGACGCCCTCCGCGAGGCGACCGTCTGGATGCAGGGCTTCGGCCTGTTCGAACCGGTCAACCTCGACGCCTTCGAACGCTTTCTCGAAAGCGAACTGACGCCGCGCGACGACGTGACCGACAGCTCCGACGCGCCAGAGAGCCCGGACGCGGCCTGACCCCTTGGACCGCCCCGCCTGTGTCTGCGAAAGGGGTATCGGAAGGAACAGGGCGCGAAGTCTCCGCCACGCACACCCGGCGGGCAGGCAGGGCAGACGTCGCGCCCCGGCTTGCCGATCGCGTGTCGTGCCACGCGACCCGGCAGGGCCGATGCGCCGACCCCGTTTCTAGAGGGGCATCCTAAAGAACACGACGTGCTCCGTCTCGTCGAAGCCAAGCGCGGCGTGGAAGGCGCGGCTCCCAACGTTGGAGAGATGCGCGTCCGAGGCTAGCTCCGCACAGCCCCGGCCCCGCGCCCAGTCCCGTACCGCCGCCAGAAGCCGCGCGCCGTGGCCCCGCCCACGGTCCTCCGCCCGTACGAAGATGCCTTCGAGGAAGGCCACCGGCGAGGTTTCGCAGCCGTTCACGTGGTCGTGGCGCAGCGCGGCTTCGGCAAAGGCGCGCATGCTGCCGTCCTCCGCCTTTTCCAGAAAGGCCGTGGCCTCCGGCGCGGCGAGAACCGCCGCCGCCTCCGCCCGGTGGGTGTCGGGCGAGGTATCGGGCCAGAGCAGGAGACGCAGGGCCACCCAGGCCTCCAGGTCGCTTTCGGTTGCTGTGCGGACGGACATGCCACGATCCTGCCCGCTTTGGAGGGGGACCGCAACGCGCCGCCGGAGGCGCGGCGGTCCGGACGGTGTCGCGGGCGACGGGGTTGAGGGGCCAGCCCCTCAAACTCCCCGAGGTATTTTCGCCAAGATGAAGGGCATCGGGCGCCGCGTCGGCCGGGATCAGGTGCGGTGCGCGTCCTCGTCCTTCAGCAGCAGGAGCAGCGAGATCACGGTGAGTGCCACGCCGGGCAGCACCACCACGGCCGGGCCGCCCTGTCCCAGCGCCAGCTGCCAGAGGATCACGCAGGACGGCACGAGGTAGGTGTAGGCCATGACCTTGGCCGAAGGCAGACGCAGGGTGGCGAAGCGGACGATCAGGAAGGTCACGCCCGTCGCCATGAGCGCGGTGTAGAGGATCACCCACCAGACCACCGGCGGCAGGGCGGCCCAATCGGTCGTCACGATGTCGGGCGCGGCCCAGACGCCGAGGATCACCGCCCCCGCCGTCAGGATCGCGGCGGTGAAGGCCAGCGCCGGTTCGCCGCGGTTCAACCGGCGCAGAAGCGGCGAATAGAGCGCGTGGCCGATACAGCCCCAGAAGTAGATCTGTTCGCCGCGCCCGATCTCGAACCGGGCCAGCGCCGCAGGATCGCCGCGGAAGATCACCCAGAGCGCGCCCACGCCGCCGATGGCGATGGCCAGCGCCATGCGCGCCGTGGTCACCTGCTGCACCACCAGCCAGCCGAACACCGCCGTCAGCGCCGGGTTGAGCGTGAAGACCGCTGCCATGCTGACCGGCTCGGCGGTCTTCAGGCCTTCGAACATCGTCACGAAGTAGAACGCGTAGAGCCCCGCCAGCGCGAAGTAACGCCAGGGGGCCTGGAACACCCGGGCCTGCACCTGGCCCGCGCCCAGTGCCACCGCCCACATCGCCGCCGCCGCCACGGCGAAGCGCACCGCGTTCAGCGCCGCCGGGTCGACATACGGCCCGACCATCGCGGCGAAGGGGAAGCTTCCGGCGACGATCATGGCGAAGCACAGCATCGCCAGGTGGCCCTTGCCGACCTCGCCCGGGCGGGTGGCCCGCGCCGGTGTGCCCGTCCGGGTCGTGCCCGGTTCGATCGTGTCCGGCGCGGGCGGCCGGTTCAGCACGTTTCTTCCGAGGCGACGTAGGATTTCAGGTGGGCGAGGAAGGCCTGCACCTTGGCCGTGCGGTGCAGGTCGACGTGGGTCACGAGCCAGAGCGGCGAGGTCCAGTCTTCCTTCGGCTCCATCACCAGTTCGACGTCCGGATGGTTGCGTGCCTCGCGGGTCGACATGAAGCCCAGCCCTGCGCCCGCCAGCAGCGCCTGTTCCACCACGCGGCTGTCTTCCGACCGGAAGACAACGCGTTCGGCGTAGGGCACCTGCGCCTGCAGCCAGCGGTAGAAGGGGGCGCGGTTCTCCGGATCGTCGTGGCCGACGAAATCGTGGTTCACGAGGTCGGCGGCGCCAGACGGGCGGCCGCGTCGGGCGATGTAGTCCTTGTGGCCATAGAGGCCGATGGCCTGGCGCGCGAAGGCCTGGACCACGTTGTCGGGTTCCTGCGGGGCGTTGCCCGCGCGCAGCGCCACATGCGCCTCGCCGTATTCCAGCCGGAACAGCCGGTCGCCGGTCAGGAAGCGGATCACCACGTCCGGGTGCGCCGCGCGGAAGGAGGTCAGCGCCGGCACCATGAGCGGCGCGAAGGCCACCAGCGAGGTCACCAGCAGTTCGCCGGACACGTCCGAGCCCCGGCCGCGGATGCGCCCTTCGAGTTGCTGGAACTGGTCGGCGGTGGTCTGCGCCACGCGCAGCAGGTCGGTGCCGGCTTCGGTGGCGGTGTACCCCCGGGCGTGGCGCTGGAACAGCTTGACGCCCAGCCGTCCTTCGAGCGCGTCGATGTGACGGATCACCGTGGCGTGGTGTACGCCCAGCACCTCGGCCGCACCGCTGACGGTGCCCAGACGCGCCACCTGGAAGGCGGTTCTGATCTCATCCCAATTGTCCATGATTCACCATGTGCATCTGCAAACATATTCTGTCCATTTCCTCCAATTGAGTTCACGGATGCAAGAAGCAAAATGAACGGGAGAGTTCACAAACCGAATATCGGACAGGAAATCCCCATGACACAGACCCTGCTGCGCATCGACGCCTCAGCCCGCCACGAGAATTCCACCAGCCGGTCGCTGGCCGACCGCGTGGCCGAGCGGCTCCGCCCCGCAAAGACCATCACCCGCGACCTGAGCGAAGAGGTCATCCCGCAGCTCGACGCGGGCTGGCTGCATGCCATGTCGACCGAGACCGACGCCCGCAGCCCCGAGCAGCACGACCGGATGGCCCTGTCGGACCAGCTGATCTCCGAGGTGCAGGAGGCCGATACCCTGCTGATCGCCATGCCGATCTACAACTTCAGCGTGCCCGCCAGCCTGAAGTCCTGGTTCGACATGATCGCCCGGGCCGGAATCACCTTCCGCTACACCGAGAACGGGCCGGTGGGTCTGCTCGAGGGCAAGCGCGTGATCCTGGTGATCGCTTCGGGCGGCACCGAAGTCGGCAGCGACATCGACTTTGCCACGCCGTGGCTGCGCCACATGCTGAACTTCATGGGCATCACCGACGTGCAGGTCGTGCGGTCGGACCTGCAGAACCTCGACCCGGAAGCCGCCAAGGCCCGTGCCGAGGGCGACCTCGCGGCACTGGCGGCCTGACGCGGCCCCCTCATCCTGCCTGACGGCAGGATCCACCGGGGAGGGCGCTGCCCTCCCCGGACCCCTCCCGAGGTATTTGCGCCAAGATGAAGGGGCGGCCCTGTTGTGGGTCCTTGCGGATCGCCAGCGGGATGTTTTGGGTGCGGTGCGCTTGATGCTCTGAGCTGGGGCCAGAGATGTCGCGTCAGCGCGCGATGTGGCCCCTTGCCGGCGGCGGACGGAGCAGTCCGCGCAGGCCGGGCGCATGCGGGTCGAGCCCGGCGAAGTCCAGCGCCGCCTCGGCCGTGCGGAACACGCCGATGGGATAGGGCGCATCGGGATTGACGCGCGACCGGTAGAGGCGCGACACCCCGTAGGCCACGTTTCCCGGCGCGTAGATCGAGGTCCGGGAGCGCGGATCGCGGGTCTGGTAGTAGGGCCGCATGCGGTCGCCCAGCGCGCGCATCTCTGCGAAGAAGTTGTCGGGAAAGCGGCAATGCGCGAGGTCCATCAGCACGTTCTGAAGCCCGTCGAAGTCCGGGTGGCGGCGGTAATTCAGGAAGGCCTCGATGTTTTCCTCGGTGCGCACGGTGCCATGGAACAGAACGAGGACGATGCTGAGATCCGGGTGTACGGTGTAGTCGACTGGCATGGTGTCAAATGCGCTTCCTCGTGGCTCCCGGGACCTGTTCGCGGTGGCGACGGGATAGGGCGGCCCGCGCCTGTCTGAACGACCTGTTGCAGGTTCAACGAAGGATGACGGGGGCGGGTTGCACGGGCGCCGGATTTTTCGGCGATCCGGAGGCACGGTTGGCCGCGCGGCGCCTTCCGCCGCATGATCCGCCCGGCGTGCCGCCATCGGCGCTGTAGACCTCCTGCGCGCGCCAGTCCGCGCAGTTCAGCCCTAGGTGCGTCAGCGCCGAGGGCGCATCGCGGAAGATGGTGATCGGATAGCCCGCCACGGGCGCGGCCAGCGTCGCGTAGGCGGTGGCGATGCGGAACGACCGGTCGTCCGGCGCATAGAGCGCGCTGCGGGTCGGGGCGCTGTGAGCCCGGTAGTAGGGGCGACAGAGGTCGATCAGAAGCTGCACCTCGCCGACCGAGGTCAGCCAGCCCCTCGTCACGTCCATGGACATGCGGTACTCCGGATCGAAGTCGGGGCCGAGCGCGTATTCGATCGACACCTGCGCCAATTCCTCCGGATCGACCCGGCCTTCCCACGTGAAACGCACCAGTTTGAGCTTGTCGAAAACCTGGTAACCAACCATGGCCGTCCCCCTCCCGACGGCGGAATGATACCACATATCGCCCGAAGGGCCAGAACATCGATCATTGACTCCGGACGCGCGATGCGGCATGGACCGGCCACTTCCGGAAGTCCGTCGAGTCTTCCGGTCCCATGGGCATGGCCCGGGATCGCCCTCCGTCAGCGCGTTGCGCCCACGGGGGCATTTCCGCTTTGCCCACGTCCGGGCATTTCCGCAATGCCCCATGACAGCGGCGCCCCCGGGCGCCACGGATATCACCGGCGCCCCCGCGCCACTGGAACAGGCGCCCCCGCGCCACTGGATTTGCGAAGCCGGCCGCCGCCCCTTACCTTTCAGGCGACCACCAGAGACACAGAGAAAGGCCCAGGGCCCATGTTCGAAAATCTCTCCGAACGCCTCGGCGGCGTCTTCGACCGGCTGACCAAGCAGGGCGCGCTCTCCGAGGACGATGTGAAGACCGCCCTGCGCGAAGTGCGCGTGGCCCTGCTGGAAGCGGACGTTTCGCTGCCCGTGGCCCGCCAGTTCGTCAAGGCGGTCGAGAAGAAGGCCACCGGCGCCGCCGTCACCAAGTCGGTGACCCCCGGCCAGCAGGTCGTCAAGATCGTCCACGACGAGCTGATCGCCGTGCTGTCGGGCGAAGGCGAGCCCGGCAAGCTGAAGATAGACAACCCGCCCGCGCCGATCCTGATGGTCGGCCTGCAGGGCGGCGGCAAGACGACCACCACCGCCAAGCTGGCGAAGCGCCTGAAGGAGCGCGACGGCAAGAAGGTCCTGATGGCCTCGCTCGACGTGAACCGCCCCGCGGCGATGGAACAGCTTGCCATCCTGGGCACCCAGATCGGCGTCGACACCCTGCCCATCGTCAAGGGCGAGGACCCGGTCGCCATCGCGAAGCGGGCGAAGACGCAGGCCGGTCTTGGCGGCTACGACGTCTACCTGCTGGACACCGCCGGGCGCCTGTCGATCGACGAAGAGCTGATGCGCCAGGTCGAGGCGGTCCGCGACGTGGCCAACCCGCGCGAGACGCTCCTGGTGGTCGACGGCCTGACCGGTCAGGACGCGGTGCACACCGCCGAAAACTTCGACACCCGCGTCGGCATCACCGGCGTGGTGCTCACCCGGATGGACGGCGACGGCCGGGGCGGTGCGGCGCTGTCGATGCGCGCGATCACCGGCAAGCCGATCAAGTTCGTGGGCCTGGGCGAAAAGATGGACGCGCTCGAAACCTTCGAGCCGGACCGCATCGCGGGCCGCATCCTCGGGATGGGCGACATCGTGGCGCTGGTCGAGAAGGCGCAGCAGACGCTGGAGGCCGAGCAGGCCGAGCGCATGATGAAGCGCTTCCAGAAGGGTCAGTTCAACATGAACGACCTCAAGATGCAGCTCGACCAGATGATGAAGATGGGCGGCATGGGCGCGATGATGCAGATGATGCCCGGCATGGGCAAGATGGCCAAGCAGGCCGAAGAGGCCGGCATGGACGACAAGGTCCTGCGCCAGCAGATCGCCCTGATCAACTCCATGACGAAGGTGGAGCGCGCCAACCCCCAGATCCTCCAGGCCTCGCGCAAGAAGCGGATCGCGGCGGGTGCGGGCATGGAAGTGTCCGACCTCAACAAGCTGCTGAAGATGCAGCGCCAGATGTCCGACATGATGAAGAAGATGGGCAAGATGGGCAAAGGCGGGATGCTGAAGCAGGCCATGCGCGGCATGTTCGGCAAGGGCGGAATGCCCCCCGGCATGGACCCCTCGCAGATGGACCCGAAGGCGCTGGAAGCGGCGGCCAGGCAGATGAGCGCGCGCGGCGGCATGCCCGGCCTGCCCGGCGCGGGCGGCGGCAGCGCCCTGCCCCCCGGCCTCTCCGGCCTCGGCAAGAAGAAGTAACCCCTGAAAGGACAGCCCCCGCGCTTCGCCCGCCCGATCCGGCCCTGAAGCAAACCGCCTGACACCGCCATGCCCGCACCCACGCTGCATACCCCGCGCCTGACGCTGCGCCAGCACGCCCTGGCCGACCTCGAACCGCTCTACGCGGTTCTGGGCAGCGACCACGCGCGTTACGTGGGCGGGCCCTTCTCGCGGCGCGACGCGTGGTACATCCTTGGCGCCGAGGCGGGAAGCTGGGACATTCTGGGCTTCGGGTCGTGGGGCGTGGAGACGCGCGACGGCACCCTTGTCGGACAGGTCGGCATCAATCGCCCCCCGCATTACCCGGAGGTCGAGATCGGCTGGACCCTCCTGCCGGAGGCCGAGGGCAAGGGCTATGCCACCGAGGCGACGACCGCCGCGCTGCACTGGGCGTGGGAGAACGGGTTCGAGACGCTGGTGTCCTACATCACGCCGGGCAACGACCGCTCCATCGCGCTGGCCGAACGGCTGGGCGCCGTGGCCGATCCGGACGCCGCCCTGCCCGAAGGCGAGACGCCCGAGGAAACCGTGGTCTACCGCCATGCGCCCGACGCCGACGGCACGCCGGAGGCCTACGCATGAGCCTGACCCGCGCGCCCCGTCTCGAAACCGACCGCCTGATCCTGCGCGGCCCGGAAACCTCCGACGCCGAAGCCTACATCGCCTTCCTCACCGACCGCCCCCGCGCGGACGGCTTCGGCGCCTATGACAATCGCGGCGACGCGTGGCGCTGGTTCGCACTGAACGTCGGCCACTGGCACATCCACGGCTACGGCTATTTCACGCTGGAACTGAAGGACACGGGTAAGAAGGCCTCCGGCAGCAAGGAGTCTGGCGCGGTCGCCGGCATCTGCGGCATCTGGAATCCCGAAGGCTGGCCGGAACCGGAAATCGGCTGGGCGCTCTTTGCAGGCTACGAAGGCAAGGGGCTCGCGGTCGAGGCCGCGCTTCGCGCCCGCCGCTGGGCCTACGAGGACCTGGGGCTTTCCGCTCTGACCTCCAACATCGTTCCGGGCAACACCCGCTCCGCCGCCCTGGCAGAACGCCTCGGCGCCGTGCTCGAACGCACATACGACAACGTCTACATGGGTCAGGAAGAACTCTGGCGCCATCCCGCTCCCAAGGATGTCCTGCCATGATGGCGTCTTACTCCCTCACCACCGACCGTCTTTTCCTCCGCACCCCGCGCGAGGAGGATTTCGAACACTGCGCCACCTACATGGCCTCCGCGCGGTCCAAGTTCACCGGCGGCCCGTTGACCGAACGCTTCGACATCTGGCGCGGGTTCCTCGGCTCCATCGGCCATTGGGGCCTGCGCGGCTACGGCTTCTTCACTGTGCTGCACAAGGACAAGCCGGTGGGGCGTGTCGGTCTGGTCAACCACATCATGTGGGAAGAGCCGGAGCTGGGCTGGCACCTCTTCGCAGGGCACGAAGGCAAGGGCTTTGCCACGGAGGCCGCCGAGGCCGTGCGCCTCTGGGCGGCAGAGGCCCACGGGCTGAACCACCTGATCTCCTACATCCACCCCGACAACGCGCCGTCGCGCCGCGTCGCGCAGCGCATGGGCGCCACGCACGAACGCGACACCTCGCTTCTGGGGCAGACCGCACAGGTCTGGCGGCACAGGAAAGTCGTGCCATGACGACCAGGGATCTCGACGCAAAGGCACCGTGCGAAAAGCACCGCCCCGGACCGGCCGCACGCAACGCGGCCCGGATGGGCGGCCGCGTGCCGGTCATAGACACCCGGCGGCTGCAACTGCGCGGCCCGCGGATCTACGACTTCGAAACCTACGCCGAGATCCTGACCTCCGACCGCGCGATCTTCATGGACGGCCCCTACAGCCGCGAAGAGGCATGGTCCGACTTCACCAACTACATCGCCTGCTGGATGTTGCACGGGCATGGCCTCTGGACCATCGACGCCGCCACCCAGCCGACGGCGGGTTTCGTGCTGCTGGGCTACGAATGGGAAGACCCGGAGCCGGAGCTGGGCATCTTCCTCAGCGCGGCCGCCGAAGGTCAGGGCATCGCGCTCGAAGCGCTCGAAGCCGCCCGCGACCACGCCTTCAACGACCTGAATTGGGACAGCGTCGCCTCTTTCGTCGCCTCCGACAACGACCGGGCCAACCGCCTGATGAAACGCTCCGGCGCGCGCCGCGATGCGGAGGTCGAGGCCCGGATCCGCGAAACCGACCTGCACGTCTGGCGCCACCGGAAGGAGGCCGCCTGATGCCCGGCCAGACCATTCCCGTACTGGAGACCAAGCGCCTGCGCCTCTGCGCGCCCGAAGCGCAGGACTATCCGGACTTCAAGGCGACCTTCGCCTCCTACCGCTCGCGTTTCATGGGCGGGCCGCTCAACGCTTACGAGACTTGGATGCTCTATGCCGCCGAGATCGGCCACTGGGAAATCCGCGGCTACGGCATGTGGATGATCCACCTGAAGGACACCGGCGAGACGGTCGGCATGGCCGGCGGCTGGTTCCCGGCGAAATGGCCCGAGCGCGAGATCGCCTGGATCATCTGGCCCGACCGCGCCGGCAAGGGCTTTGCGCTGGAGGCGACCGACCGCGTCCGCCGCCATTTCTACCACGACCTTGGATGGGAGACGGCCGTCTCCTACATCGACCCCAAGAACCTCGATTCCATCCGCCTGGCCGAACGGCTGGGCTGCTGGAAGGACCGCGAGGCCGCGACCATCGACGGCTCCGACGCGGTCTACCGCCACCCGACCCTGGACCAGCTCAAAGGCCAGACCGGGCACGGCGTCGCGATGGAGATCGCGCACTACCAGGACCCGCTCTTCAAACCGAAAGGCTTCGCCATTGACTGACGTTCAGGACGATATCCAGCGCGCCGCAACGCTGCTGAAAGGCCACCGCGAGTCCATCGACCGGCTCGACGCGATCCTCGTCTACACGCTGGCCGAGCGGTTCAAGCACACCCAGGCCGTGGGCGTCCTCAAGGCGCAGCACGACCTCCCGCCCTCCGACCCCGCGCGCGAAGAAAAGCAGATCGCGCGGCTCGAAGATCTTGCGATCCAGGCCGACCTCGACCCGGATTTCGCCAAGAAATTCCTGAATTTCATCATTCAGGAGGTGATCCGTCACCACAAGGAACACCAGAACTGAGGCCACAAGACACGGCCTGCAATCGCCATTCAGATCAAGGAGAAACAAAATGGCAGTCAAGATTCGTCTCGCCCGCGGCGGTTCCAAGAAGCGCCCCTTCTATCGCATCGTCGCCGCCGACTCGCGCATGCCGCGCGACGGCCGCTTCATCGAGAAGCTGGGCACCTACAACCCGCTCCTGCCGAAGGATTCGGAAGAGCGCGTCAAGATGGACCTGGAGCGCATCCAGTACTGGATGTCCCACGGCGCCCAGCCGACCGACCGCGTGTCGCGCTTCCTCGAAGCCGCTGGCGTGATCGAGAAGAAAGAGCGCGCCAACCTCAAGAAGGGCGAGCCGGGCAAGAAAGCCCAGGAGCGCGCCGAAGAGAAAGCCGCCAAGGCAGCCGCAGCCGAAGAAGCGCCCGCCGACGAATAATCGGCCCGCGACGTCGGCACGGTCCCTGTCATGCCAAACGGCACGCCTCATGGACCTGACGAGAGGCCCCCGCCCGACCGGCGGGGGCTTTTTCATGTCCGGATTTCATGTCGGGGTGACACCCGAAGGCGCGTTCGGCCGAAGCCTCAGCGCCGGATCGACCACGTCAGGGCGACTTCGTGGCCCGACGCCTCCAGCATCTCGCGTTTCGACGTCCAGTCCGCCGGGCAGATCATCATGCCCGCCCGCGCGCCCCGCGCGGCCAGCGCCCCTTCAGCGGCCTGCAACAGGTGCAGTGCCTCGCCCGCAACACCCGTGGCGCCGACCTCGGCAAAGCCCTCGTGGAAATAGTCGTCGATCATGCCGACGCCCTTCGGTTCATGCGCCGCGGGCAGATGCAGCGGCGTCGCGGGATGGGCGATGGCATACCCCGTCACCCGCCCCCCGGCCTCTGTCACCAGCATGTCGCGGTCGGTCAGCGTCAGGCTCTTGCGCATCCAGCTTTCGAACCGTGCATCCGCCTCCGGATGCGGCTTCCAGAACGGATCGACCGAATACAGGCAGTCCCGGTTCACCGCGCTCTGCGCCACCAGTCCGGGAATGTCGCCCGCACCCGCCAGCGGCACCTTGTGCGCCCCCGTTTCGATGCGCGCGCGGAAGTACAGCGTCAGCGGCGCATAGCCCGCGCCCTCCAGCGCCGCCGCCCAGGCGCCGGGCAGCACGTGCGAGGCCAGCAGGATCTTCGCCCCCGCCTTTGTCAGGTCGTCTTCGGCCGCCGCCAGCAGCGCCTCTGCCGTCCCGGACGAGGCGTCCGGGGCCACGGCGCAGTCCTCCATCAGAAGCCCGGGCATGCCGTCCTCCCCGGCATAGATCGGCGGCACCGGCAACAGGATCGAATGCGCGACCCCGGTGATCCGCCCGTCCTCCTCCGCCACCATCCAGCCGTGGCGGATCGGCGTGCCACCCTGCGTCGCACCTTCGATGAAGCCTGCGACAGCGTCCCCGGCCTCCGCCTTCATCGCCCACAGATCGGCGTCGCACGCCTGCCGGGCGGCGGCGTCCTGCAACAGCAAATCCGTAACGGCACCAGTATCTTCGGAGGAAAAGGGACGAACGACGGTCATAACGGGCACTCCTGAATTTAAACGAGGCAAGCTAAGCCGGTTTCCCGGCAATCTGCCAGCGGCTGACCCATGCCCGGCGGCTTCCCGCACACCGCGTGTCCGTCCCCTCTGGCCCCCGCCCGCGCGCCGTGGCACACCCGGCGTCATGTTCGGACTGATCCGCCTTCCCATCCTGTTGCTCATCGCCTTCGTAGCGGGCATCTTCTACGAACGTGCGCAGCAGGAGGACTCCTGCGCGGCGATGGGCGGCAACTGGATGCGTGCGGGGCTTTGCGCCCTGCCATGAGGACAACGGACATGGACCAGACGATCTGCGTCGGCGCCATCGCGGGTGCCTTCGGGGTGCAGGGCGAAGCGCGCCTGAAAAGCTTCACCGCCGATCCCCGTGCCATCGAGGACTACGCGCCGCTCACCACCGAAGACGGGCGCAGTTTCGGTCTGAACATCACCCGCGAGATCGCCAACGGGTTCGCCGTCCGCCTCACCGGCGTGGCCACCAAGGAGGAAGCCGACGCGCTCAAGGGGGTGCGGCTCTACGCGCCGCGCGACCGGCTGCCCTCTCTCCCGGATGACGAATTTTACCACACCGACCTGATCGGTCTGTCCGTCTTCGACACCGGCGGGGTGGAACTGGGCAAGGTGAAGGCCGTCCTCAACCACGGGGCCACCGACCTTCTGGAACTGCACGCCACCGGCAAAAGCGGCACGGTCCTTCTGCCCTTCACCCGCGCCTGCGTGCCCACCGTCGATCTGACCGCTGGCCGGATCGTCGCGGACCCGCCCGAAGGGCTGCTCGACTGACCGATGATTCCCGGGGCGCGACATGGGTCCCAAAGATGGCAGCCGCCCGGATTTCGCCACTTTGCCTGTTTCGCCAACGGACACAAAAGGTGCGAATGCACCGGATCGCCCACCCCCTGACACCAATCAACCAAAAATACCTTCAGCAGCACCCACTTCTTGCCATAGTTGTCGTCCATTTCTAGCCTTAATCGAGACGCATTTGATGGATCACCGCCTTGCTGAACCAGAAGGTCAGATTGTTTTTCTCCGGACTGGCCGCCGCGCCGGTCCTGACCGTTGCACTGGCGTCGGTCAGCAACGACATGGGCACGTTCCTTGGCGGATCGGCGGCACTGGTCGGCATCACCTCCATCGCCGCAACGGTCCGGTGGCGTCCGCTGAACCTCGTCCGCCGCAAGCTTGTCTCTTTCGGCAATCCCAGGGCGCTGCGCCACACGCCCCGTGGCATGCCCCCCGCCGAGCGCCAGCGCGAGGTTGTCTCCCGCGCCATGTCGCCCGTTCAGCACGGCCCCATCGACGACCGCCCGATCTCCCGCGAAGAGGCGGTCGCGTGGATCCTGCACCGCTCTCTTTCCGCCTGGACCGGCGACCGCCCGGAAATCGCGCTTGCCACCATCTCGTCGCATCGCCTGCTCACGCTGTACCTGATGTCCCGGCTGCTGACCTCGTCCCCGGGCGAAGCCGGTGAACTGGCGCAGCACTTCCGCCGTCCGGATGCGGTGCTGTCCATGCGCGACGAGGTCGACAAGCTTGCCCGCAACCGCGACGAATGGGACCGCGACCAGCGCGTGTGGACGGCCACGCACTGGCTCTGGACAAGTCAGACGCAGGACAAGGCGCCCGGCTCTCTCTCCAAGGCACTGGCCCTCCTCGGCCCGCCGGACATCGACCTCTGGCACCGGGTGGTGACCGAACACGATCCGGCCAGCCCGGAGCAGGTAACCGCCGCTTTCTGGTGCCTCCGGCAACCCGCCTGCGACCGCGCCACCGTCGCCGCCTTCCTCGCCGGGATCGTGCTGGACGGGCGGCTCGTCGCCGCCGCGCGCGCCGGCGACACCGAGTTCCTGAACGAAGCGCGCAGCCTCATCGAGCGCTGGAACGCGGGCGTCTACAAGACCGGCGACCTTGCTCTCGCCCCGCCGCAGGGGTCGACCGACCCCGCCGCGCGGCTGGCCGACACCCTGCGTCAACTGGAGCAGATCACCGGCGACCGCTGGCCCGCACCCGCCGGGGTCTTCACCGCGCGCGAAGGCCGCACACCCCGGCCCCGCACCGCATGGGACCTGTCCACCGGACGGCTCGCCAGCGAACCCCAGCGGCGCCACTACGTCGAGGCCCAACCCGTGATGCTTCCGGCGCAAAACCCGTTCTGACCGCTTGCCGCCCGCTGGTGGAACGGGATAAAGCCCGGCCATGTCCGACGCTCCCCGTTCCCATGGCCGCAAGACCATCCGCCCCAGCCTGAAGCCGCGCGACCTCATGTCCGAGGCGCCCGCGCTGGCACGCGCCTGGCACGCACAGGTCATCACCCTCTTCCCCGAAGCCTTCCCCGGCATCCTCGGCCTGTCGCTGACCGGCAAGGCGCTGCAGCAGGAGCTCTGGCAGCTTCAGACCGTGCCGCTCCGCCCCTTCGGCGAGGGCAAGCACCGCAACGTCGACGACACACCCGCGGGCGGCGGCGCCGGCATGGTCCTGCGCCCGGACGTCATGGGCGCCGCCATCGAACACGCCCGCAGCCAGCAGGCCCCCGGCGCGCCGCTGATCTACCTCAGCCCGCGCGGCAAACCCTTCTCGCAGGAGATGGCCCGCGACCTCGCCACCCGGCCCGGCGTCACGCTGATCTGCGGCCGGTTCGAGGGGCTCGACCAGCGCGTCATCGACCACTACCGCATCGCCGAAGTCTCCATCGGCGACTACGTCCTCACGGGCGGCGAACTGGCCGCGCAGGTCATGCTGGACGCCGCCGTGCGCCTGCTGCCCGGCGTCCTCGGCAACGCCGACTCGACGGAGGAGGAAAGCTTCTCCGACGGTCTCCTGGAGCACCCGCAATACACCCGCCCCGCCGAATGGCAGGGCCGGACCATCCCCGACGTGCTCCTCTCCGGCCACCACGGAGAGATCGCGAAATGGCGCCGCCAGCAGTCCGAAGACCTCACCCGCACCCGCCGCCCCGACCTCTGGAACGCCCTCAAGACCCGCAAGGACTTTACGTAACCCACCGCAAAGGGCACCCTTGACCTCCATTCCCGGACAAGGATTTTCAATCATGCGCGCCTTTTGCCTTCTCGCCCTTCTCGCCACACCCGCCGCCGCATGGGAACACACGGTCGAATACCGCTTCACCGGCACGGAGATCGCCGCCTTCACCGTGCTCGAACCGGAGGTCGAGGACCCGGAGGTCCTGGAGCTGACCCTCTCCTCCGACAGCGGCACGCTTCAGATCGTGGTGGAGGCCGACAACGGCCTGGGCGACTGCCCCGAGATCCTGACCTACGCACAGGGCAACCCCGGCACCACCATCGTCCTGACCGCCAACCTGAACGCCCAGACGATGAACGGAGTCACGCTGGCGCAGTGTTCGGAGAGGTAAGACCGGGGAAACGCGAAACTCTTGCGCGAGCTTGCAGCGCCATGCAATCCTCCTGCCAGTGACTTGGTTGAAGGGTTTGCGAGTATGCTCGAAGCGGTTGCCAAACGCAAAGCGCATTGGTTGCTGCGCGCCGGGAGTTCCGAGCGCTACACCGGTGGCAAGCGGCCTCAGGAGGACCTTGTCACCTCCGCAGTCTTCGGGTCCATCAGGCTCATGCCCCTTGACGCCCAGCGCCCCGCGCTGAGCACACTGCTCGGCGAGAAGGTCATCGATGACCACTTGCCCGGTACAGGCCAGATCAAAATCGATCTCTGGCCCCGGTTTCATAAGGTCGGCCGAATTTATGTCGAGCCTGATGTCGTTCTGACCTGTGACGCACGCTGCCTGGTGGTCGAAGTGAAGTGGCACGCAGTCCTCGGCAAAGATCAGCTCGAAGATCAGGTTCTCAGCGTCGATCCAAAGGCGTCGGCGGTGGTCCTTCTCGGCGAAAACGATCAAAGGGACGCGGTCCACGGTGTTCCGCTTTTTCCGAGGTCCTGGCGCTCCGTTGCTGAAAGCTGCGGTCGTGCTGCGCGCGAGACGTCGCAGATATCCTCATGGGCGAACACAATAGCCGAGTTTCTCAAACAGACGGATGTAGGCGCTGTGTTTACGGGGATTCCAGAGCCAATTCTGCACGCCCCGTATCTGACCGAATACTATTTTTCGCCGAGGAACAGCACAGATGACCCAAACCACTGACACGGATGACCCGTCTAAAAGATTGCTCGAAAGCCGCCTGCTCGCGCAATCGGCCCGCAACCTCGTCAACGCATCCTTCTCCTTCGACATTTTGCTGGAACGATTGGTCGAAAGCCTTTCCACCGTGAACGGCTGGGAAACGAACAGCACAGGCATCGCTGCGGAATCCCGCGCCAGGGACCGCTGGGTAACGCCGTCTCTCACCCGCAATGTCGAAATCTCCGAAAAGAAAAACGGGGGCGGCCGCAAGCGGAAGATCGGAACCGTTTCTTTCACGATCAGGCTGTGTGACGACGCTGAATCAAACGCCGACGACGTCAAGAAGGCAAACCTGCCATGGCAGGATCTGGCTTGCCTCTTCGTGGGTTTCCATTGGGTGGACAAAGCCAAAAGCGATACGTGGTCAGGCGCGGACTACTCGGCCCGCAACTCGGACCATCTCAAGCACAGTCCCGGCCATGGGCTATGGTGCTGGTGGGATGGACAGGCTTGGGGCAATTTTTTTGCCATCCCGCTCGGTGAAATGAGGAAGGAGTGTCACATAGAGAACTATGTTTTAACTCCTCTGAAGACGCTAAACGCACACGGATTGGACGCCAAAACGGCAAAAACAGCACTTGGCGGCGTTCCTGCGCTGCAAAGGCCAGAATAAACTTCGTACGCTCTTTCCGCCTCACGGTCTTGTGAATACGCAATCGACACGTTCGCGCCGGTTTTTGCACTGTAACTGTGTCTGCCTTACCAAAACCGCCCGAATCGCCGGATTGGCGCGTTAACGAAGGTTGCCAACCGGCCGGTTCGACCCTTCCAACCGGCCGGGACTCACCATAAGAAACGGTTAATCCGCCCCGGTTAACCCAGCGGTCGGCGGGTTTGCGGCGGCTTGGGAAATTCCCTTGATTTGCAGGGTTCTCGCGCGTAGAAGGCCCCATCTCAGGCACCGGGGCGACTCGGATGCCTTGGGTATCGTGGCGTCTCCACCCGGGGCCCCACGCAAGCAAAGCAACAGCTGGCGGTGCAAATTCCTGTTTGGAATCAAGGTGCTGACAGACATTTCCGCGGGCAAACCGCGTGTGAAAAAGGAGAAGGTCAGATGGATCTGATCGCACAACTCGAAGCGGAGCAGATCGCTTCGCTGGGGAAAGAGATCCCCGATTTCAAGGCAGGTGACACCGTCCGCGTCGGCTACAAGGTCACCGAAGGCACCCGCACCCGTGTCCAGAACTACGAGGGCGTTGTCATTTCTCGTAAGAATGGCAAGGGGATAGCCGGTTCGTTCACCGTTCGGAAGATCTCCTTCGGCGAAGGTGTGGAGCGTGTTTTCCCGCTGTATTCCACCAACATCGAGTCCATCGAAGTCGTCCGTCGCGGCCGCGTCCGCCGCGCCAAGATGTACTACCTCCGCTCGCGCCGCGGCAAGTCGGCCCGCATCGCGGAAGTCACCAATTACAAAGCCCCGAAGGCTCAGGCGTAAGGAACGGATCGGATGAAAAAGGATCTTCACCCCGACTACCACATCGTCACCGTCAAGATGACCGACGGGACCGAATTCCAGACCCGCACCACCTGGGGCAAAGAAGGCGACACACTCGTCCTCGACATCGACCCCACCGTGCACCCGGCATGGACCGGCGGCTCGTCGCGCCTGCTCGACCAAGGCGGCCGCGTGTCGAAGTTCAAGAAGAAGTACGAAGGCCTCGGCTTCTGATATTTTCGAAGCCCGACAAGGGCTTATTCGCCGACAGGAACGCCGCCCTCCAGGGCGGCGTTTGACGTTTGGCCGACCGGTTCCTGCAGCGAGACAAGCGGGAACAGCATGGCGATGCGGGTCCCCTTGTCAGAGCTTTCGATCTTCAGGCCGCCGTGTGCGGAACGCACGAAACCGGCCACCATCGACAGGCCCAGACCGGTGCCCATGCCCGGCGGCTTGGTGGTGAAGAAAGGCTCTGCCACCATCGGGAGGACGTCGCCGGGAATGCCGGCACCTGTGTCCGCCACAGCGATCGAGACGTATCGCCCCGGCGGCAGCGCATGTCCGTCGCCAGTGGCCAGTTCCTCGGTGAGCCGCTCTTCCGACGTGATGATCTCAACCGAACCGTTGCCCTCGATGGCATCGACCGAGTTCTTCACGAGGTTCAGGACCGCCGTGGTCAACTGGGCATCGTCCAGCTTGACCGGCAACCGCCCAGGGTGGCGCAGGTGCACCTTCTCTATGCGCGCCGGCACCAGCGTATTGACAAGCGATACGATCCCATCGACGGCGACATTCGCATCAAGGACGCGCGCGCGCGTCGGAGCTTTGCGGGCATAGACCAGAAGCTGCTGCACGACTGCCTCCGCCCGCTTTGCCGCGGCCTGTGCCTCTTCGACGGCGGCATCGCGTTCAGCACGGTCGGTCATCAGGTGGTAGAGTTCCAGGTTGCCCTGTACCACCGTGAGTATGTTGTTGAAATCATGCGCAACGCCGCCGGCGAGGCGGCCGATGGCGGACATCTTCTGATCCTGTGCGAGGCGCTCTGCCGTCTCTTCCAGCGTCATCCTGGACGTACGCGTAAACAGCATCGCAAGCGCCGTGTAGGCCAGAGCCACGACAACGACGATCAGCACACCCAGCTTTGCGAAGTAGCCGTCGAAATCGTCCATGTGGCTGCCGACGGTCAGCAACAGGAAGACGCCGAACAGCGCGATCTGCGCCCAGGCCAGCCAAAGGATCCGGTCGCCGCGCCGGATCTGATAGACCATTGTCGACCCCATGAGGATCGCCCCGAGGGCGATCTTTTCCGGCGCTTCGTTCATCGAGAAGTGCACCGGCAACCACATGAAGGCGACGACAACGACAAGGTAGGACAGGCCCGCAATCATCACGTGGTGCGGCTGAGCAATCTCACGGTGTACGACGATATAGCGGCAGTGCAGCGCATGCGCGAGGAAGTAACCCGCGCACCACGCCGCGGGCAGCAGGTTGCCTACGTAGAAACACAAAAGCACCGCACCAAAGAACACGGCAACCAGCCGCACGATCAGTTCGCGCCGGACGCCATACTCGACGTCGTAAAGAAGCTGCATGTTACGGCGCGCGGCTGTCATCTGCCCCCATTTACTCCGTTGGTCAGGACGGCCGGCAACGACGCATGTCCCGCAATCGCCCGCTCGGACAAGCCGATCTGCCGGTGTCTCGGTCAGGAACCTGGGCTCATTACATTTACCTAACGGAATAGTATACGCTCAACCCGGTCTGCAAAGACCAAACCATGGTTAATACACCGTTAATCGGTTGAAACTGAGTCTTAGCGGCACCGTAAGGCGGGATCATCCAGAAGCGGGAACAGGGCGGTGTCGTCGATGATCCCGGGCGAATAGCGAGAGCGGTCGGTAGACACGAGACGGTCGAACGCCCGGCGAGACGCCTTGCCCCATACACCATCCGGATCGAGCGACCCGCAGCCCCGCGCCGCCAACTCGGTCTGGAGACTAAAGGTCAGCACCCGCAACCGCAGGTCATCCGCCTCTTTCATGATGCGCTCACCCGGGCAGGATGTGCTGGCATAGTGCAAATGCGGCCGAATGTTTGCGGTCGGCACGCGGTAGGCCCTTTGGGCTTCGGACATGACGCGCACATAGGACAGCCGCGCGGCATCGGTCAGGGCTTCGTGGTTGAAATCGCCAAGCGCGACGACGGCGAAATGCCCGGTGAAATCCGCCTTCTCGGTGCCGCCAATCACCGTGGACTTCGTGGCCGGAGCATAGCGCACGGGCCGGCCCTTCGCGATCTGGCCGGCCTTGTCGATGGCATAGTGGTACGCGATCATCCCCAGCCCGGCATTTGCGACGTGGTCGTGGTTGATGTTGCGCACCCTCTGGGAGATCGATTGCCGGTCGCGTGCAGCCGACGCCTTGCGGAACAGGGCAGCGTCCGTACCGGCGAAGCCCTCGTGATGGAACGTGATGTGTGTGATGCGGCTGTGCCCGTAACGGCGCAGCGTCTTCTGATCGATTTCGCTCAGGTCGACGGTGATCTCGCCAGGGACCTGTAGCGGCGCAGGCTCTGGCACCACGCCTTCGGCCTTGACCAAAGCCGGGCACAGTAACAGGACGCTCAACGCTGCGATCTTCGGTAGCTTCATCCGCTGGCCCCTCCCCTGCTTTGATGAAAGCAGTCTGCCCGCAAGCGGCGTCCTGTGCGACTGGGAAAATGCCAGCGGCGGGAACGTGCCGCCGCTGGCCTTGCAATTCGGTGGGGCGCGGACCGGCCACGCCCCAATCCGTCACTTGAACTTGCGGATCTCTCCGGACTTCAGCCGCGACATGTAGCTGTCCAGTTCCCGCTTCACGATCGGCATCAGGAAGTAGAGGCCCGCGATGTTGACCACCGCCATGGCAAAGATCGCCGCGTCGGAGAAGTCGATCACCGGGCCGAGGTTCGCCGCCGCGCCGATCACCACGAAGATGCAGAAGATCACCTTGAAGACGATCTCGGTGGTCTTGCCCTCGCCGAAGAGGAAGGTCCACGCCTTGAGACCGTAGTAGCTCCACGAGATCATGGTCGAGAAGGCGAACAGGATCACCGCGACGGCAAGCACGTAGGGGAACCACGAGAAGGCCGAGGAGAACGCTGCAGAGGTCAGGCTGACGCCCGAGGACCCATCCAGCGTCTGGATCGACCCGCCTTCGGTCAGGATGTAGAGGCCGGTCTCCGGATCGCTGACAAGCTGGCCCGAGATGATGATCACCAGCGCCGTCATGGTGCAGATGACCACAGTGTCGATGAAGGGTTCGAGCAGGGAAACGAAACCCTCGGTGATCGGCTCCTTCGTCTTCACGGCAGAGTGCGCGATGGCCGCCGAGCCCACGCCCGCTTCGTTCGAGAAGGCCGCCCGCTTGAAACCTTGGATCAGCGCGCCGACAAGACCGCCCGCCACGCCGAGACCGGTGAACGCGCCCGCGAAGATCTGGCCAAAGGCCCAGCCGATCTTGTCCGCGTTCATCAAGATGATGACCAGCGCGGCAAGCACATAGAGGATGCCCATGAACGGCACGACTTTCTCGGTGACCTGCGCGATGGACTTCAAGCCACCGATGATGACCGCAAAGACCACGCCCGCGAAGATCACACCGGTGATCCAGCCCGGGTATTCGCCGACGATCCCGGCGATCTGCTGGTGCGCCTGGTTGGACTGGAACATGTTGCCGCCGCCAAGACTGCCAAGGATGCAGAAGATCGCGAACAGTACAGCCAGCACCTTGCCACCGGGCAGGCCGCGCTCTGCGAAGCCCTTGTCCAGATAGTACATGGGTCCACCCGACACATGCCCGTCAGGGAATTCGTTGCGGTACTTCACACCCAGCGTACATTCGGTGAACTTGGACGCCATGCCCATCAGACCGGCCAGGATCATCCAGAAGGTCGCCCCGGGTCCCCCAATGCCGACGGCCACTGCGACCCCCGCGATATTGCCAAGCCCGACAGTGCCGGACAGCGCCGTGGCAAGCGCCTGAAAGTGGCTCACCTCACCGGCATCGTTGGGGTCGGAGTAGTCGCCCTTCACCAGCGCGATGGAGTGCGGAAAGGCCCGGAACTGGATCAGTCCGAAGTAGATGGTAAAGATTGTCGCCGCGATCACCAGCCATGCCACGATCCACGGAAAGGAGGTGCCCGGGAAAGGGCTGAAGATGAAGTTGACGAACCAGCCCGTGGCGCTGGCAAAGGCGTCGTTCACAGCCTGGTCGAGCGTCGGCTCCGCTTCCTGTGCGCCGGCCGTGACCGCCGATGTGGTTACTACGAATGCGGCCAGGGCCGCGCGTTTGAAATACGTTGTCATCCTGCGATGTCCTGTTCTTTTCGCGTCAGGGAACGATGGTGCAAGGCACCGGCGAAGCCTGGACCAGGTGGCCCGCAACCGATCCGAAGACCCGGCTGCCGAGGGAAGAACGCCCGTTGCGTCCAATGAAGATCTGGGCAACGTCCGGCGCTTCGGCGATTTCACAAATGATTTCGGCGATATGGCCATAGCGCAGGACGGTTTCGACGCGGACGCCCTTCGCCTCTGCCGCACGCTGGGCAGGCTCGATGATCGCCGTCTCGGCACGGGCGAGCTCATCCTTGCGGCGTTGGCTGCGTTCCGCGACCTCCTGCGGCGTCAGAAAGGAATAGGGCGACCATTCCAAAACGTAGGCGACCACGATGGTGCCACCCTGAGCAATGGCCCGTTCGGTTGCGAAATCCAGCGCACGCTGCGCCGTCTCGCTCCCGTCGAAGCCGACAACGAACTTCCCTGTCATATCCGTGTTATCCTTTTGTCTTTATTGTTGATTCAGCCTGAAGGCCTTGAATAGGTTAACAGTCGCCTCGCGGGCGAATGGTCCTAATTCCTCCGCAATACTTGAGCTTTCGACTGATTTTCCCCGTCTTGCGCGTACTATTCGCAAAAAATCCTCCGATAGTTCCCGTAACGGCAACTGCGACTCATTGAACTGTTTCAAATTCAATTATTCGAATGCATAAAGACGGAATTGATGATTCTCTGGGCAGGAGCGCACCGTGGAATTCCGCAAGATCACTGACGACATCGCCGTCTCGCCGCAGATCGCCACCGAAGACGTTCAGGCCATCGCCGACGCCGGATACAGGTCAATCGTGTGCAACCGTCCGGATGGCGAAGGCGCAGACCAGCCGACCTTCCAAGAGATCGCGGCAGCCGCCGAAGCGGCGGGCCTCAGGGCCGTTCACCAGCCCGTCGTCAGCGGCAAGGTAACGGACGAGACCGCCGCAGAGTTCGGCACGCTGCTTAAAGAGCTGCCCGGCCCGGTCTTTGCCTACTGCCGCACCGGCACCCGCTCGACCACGCTCTGGTCCCTGTCCCAGGCCCGGACCATGGAGCCGTCCGCCATCCTCGGCGCGGCCAAGGCGGCGGGCTACGACATGGCAGGCGTGGTCCGACGGATCGTGAACGGCGGCAAGACACCGACCGACGAAGGCGACGCGAAGTTCGACGTGGTGATCGTCGGCGGTGGCGCTGCCGGTATCTCGGTCGCGTCCTCGCTGATGACCCGCCGCGCCGGGCTCGGCATCGCGATCATCGACCCGGCCGATATCCACTACTACCAGCCCGGCTGGACCATGGTCGGCGGCGGCGTGTTCGAGGCGCAGACCACCGCGCGCACCATGGCTTCGCTCATCCCGAAGGGCGTGCACTGGATCAAGTCCGCCGTCGCGGCCTTCGAACCCGACAACAATTCAGTGATCCTCGACGGCTGCCGCGTGGTGAAGTACGACCGGCTGATCGTCTGCCCCGGGCTGAAACTCGACTGGAACGGCGTCGAAGGGCTGGTGGATACGCTTGGCAAGAACGGCGTCACCTCCAACTACCGCTTCGATCTGGCGCCTTACACATGGGAGCTGGTGCAGGGGCTGAAGAAGGGCCGCGCGCTGTTCACCCAGCCGCCCATGCCGATCAAGTGCGCGGGCGCACCGCAGAAGGCGCTCTATTTGTCGGGCGACCATTGGTATCGCAACGGCGCTCTGAAGGACATCGACATCCAGTTCATGAATGCCGGTGGCGTTCTGTTCGGCGTGAAGGACTATGTGCCCGCCCTGATGAAGTATGTCGAGCGCTACGATGCCAAGCTGAACTTCTTCCACAATCTCATCCGCGTGGATGGCGCGGCGAAGCAGGCGACCTTCAGGGTGTCGAAACCGGACACCGAACCAGCGGAGGTCACCGTGGACTTCGACATGCTCCATGTCTGCCCGCCGCAGGTCGCCCCGGATTTCATCCGCGTCTCGCCGCTGGCCGATGCGGCGGGATGGGTCGACGTCGACCAGTCCACGTTGCGCCACAAGACCTTCGAAAACGTCTGGTCGCTGGGGGACGTGATGAACGCGCCCAACGCCAAGACCGCCGCCGCCGCGCGTATTCAGGCGCCCATCGTGGCCGAAAACGTCGTCGCAGACATTCGCGGCCTGAACCCTCAAGCAGTCTACAACGGCTATGGCTCCTGCCCGCTGACCGTCGAAAAGGGCAAGATCGTTCTGGCGGAATTCGGGTATGGCGGGGCGTTGCTGCCGTCCTTTCCCAGGTGGTTCATCGACGGCACCAAGCCGACACGTGCGGCGTGGTTGCTGAAGGAACAGATCCTCCCCCCGATCTACTGGAAGGCCATGCTCAGGGGGCGGGAATGGATGGCCAAGCCAGAGACCGTCTCTGCAGGGTGAGACATGAAGGGCCGGAACGTGTTCCTGGCCCTTTTTGCATACCCCCGGGGCCAGTTTTCCATTCAAAGGTGCATTCGAACCTTTTCAAATTCTATTTTTCGAATATATAAGCCATCAACAACCGGGGCGACTCGCATCCCTGACCCCAGATCTACAGGACTATGCCAATGGCTTCCCCCATCCTGAACCGCTTCAAACAATACCTGCCGATCCTGACCTGGGCGAAGACCTACGATCGCAACACCGCGACCTCTGACCTTGTCGCCGCCGTGATTGTCACGGTCATGCTGATCCCGCAATCGCTCGCCTATGCCTTGCTGGCGGGTCTGCCTGCAGAGATGGGGCTCTATGCCTCGATCCTGCCGCTGGTGGCCTACGCGGTTTTCGGCACATCGCGGGCGCTGGCCGTCGGGCCTGTCGCAGTCGTCTCGCTGATGACAGCCGCCGCTGTGGGGAACCTCGGCCTGTCCGATCCGCTCCAGATCGCCGTTGCCGCCGGGACACTGGCGTTCATATCCGGCCTGATCCTCACCGTGCTGGGTGTCCTGCGCCTCGGGTTCCTCGCGAACTTCCTGTCGCATCCGGTCATCGCGGGTTTCATCACCGCGTCCGGCATCCTAATCGCCGTGTCGCAGCTCAAGCACATTTTCGGCATCAAGCTGTCCGGGGACAACCTGCCAGAACAGATCGCCACGTTCTTCGAACACGTGGGTGAGACCAACCTTATCACGCTGGCCATTGGCGTTGCCGCGACCGCCTTCCTGTTCTGGGTCCGCAAGGGACTGAAGCCGCTGCTCATCCGTTCCGGCATGAAGCCGCGCCTTGCCGATATCTCGGCCAAGGCCGGCCCTGTCGCTGCCGTCGTCGTCACCACCCTGATCGCCTGGGGCTTCGGCCTGTCGGACCGTGGCGTGAAGGTCGTGGGCGACATCCCGATGGGCCTGCCGCCGCTGACCATGCCGTCGGTGTCTCCCTCGCTCTGGAGCCAGTTGTTCGTTCCCGCGCTGCTGATCTCGATCATCGGGTTCGTGGAGTCCGTGTCCGTGGCCAAGACGCTGGCCGCGAAACGCCGCCAGCGCATTTCCCCCGACCAGGAACTGATCGGCCTCGGCACGTCGAACATCGCGGCTGCCGTGTCGGGCGGCTATCCCGTCACCGGGGGCTTCTCCCGCTCTGTCGTGAACTTCGACGCGGGGGCGGAAACCCCGGCTGCAGGCGCCTATACCGCCGTCGGCATCGGCCTCGCCACGCTCCTGCTGACGCCGCTGATCTACTTTCTGCCGAACGCCACGCTCGCTGCCACCATCATCGTCGCCGTGCTGTCTCTGGTCGACTTCTCGATCCTCAGGACCGCGTGGGGCTATTCCAAGGTGGATTTTGTCGCGGTCGCGGCCACCATCCTTCTGACCCTCGGTTTCGGGGTAGAGGCAGGTGTCTCGGCAGGCGTGCTGCTGTCCATCGGCCTGCACCTCTACAAGACCTCTCGCCCGCACATTGCCGAGGTCGGGCTGGTCCCCGGCACAGAGCATTTCCGCAACATCAAGCGGCACAAGGTCGAAACGAAGGCCCACCTCGTGACCCTGCGCGTGGACGAAAGCCTGTACTTCGCGAACGCCAGTTTCCTTGAGGATTACATCCTGGGCCGTGTCACCTGCGACCAGCCGATCAAGGAGGTCGTGCTGCAGATGACCGCCGTGAACGAAGTCGACCTGAGTGCGCTGGAGACGCTGGAAGAGCTGAACCACCGTCTGAAGGACATGGGCATTCGCCTGCACCTGTCGGAGGTCAAGGGCCCGGTCATGGACCGTCTCAAGCGGTCCGATCTGCTCGACCACCTGACCGGCAAGGTCTACCTGTCACAGTACAACGCCTGGAAGGAACTCAGCCCCGCGCCGCAAGATCCCGCAGCCGAGCGGACCTCAAAGGCGAACGCGGCCTGACGGCGTCAGGATAAAGACCTTGTCGCCCTCGAAGGCCGCCGCGGTCAGCTGCCGTCCGTAACCGGCCCCCGTATCGAGGTTGAGCCGATGCGGGCGGAAATCCGGTGTGTCCACCGGCGTGTGCCCGTGCACGATGAAGGCGCCATGGTCCCGCTGGTCCATCAGAAACTCCTGGCGGATCCAGACCAGATCGTCCTCCACCTGATCTTCCAGCGGCACACCCGGACGGACACCGGCATGCACGAAATAAAGCGGTCCGGCGCGGTGGAAGATCTTCAGGTCCTGGAGGAACCGGAGGTGTCCGTCGGGCAGAAGCGAGCGCAACTCCTCAGCGAGTTCGGTCTGCCGCACACGCTCGGGGACTTCCAGACCGTAAGACGCCGCCGTTTCGATCCCGCCGATATTGGGGTGGAACCAGTGATAGCCCACCAGAAGGTGCGGATCGTTGCGCGGCGCGGGCGGTGTGACGAACCATTCGAACAGACGGTCGTGGTTGCCCTTGAGACAGGTCCAGTTGCGCCCGGCGGCAAGTCCCTCCGACAGGATGTCGATCACACCCTTAGAATCCGGTCCCCGGTCGACATAGTCGCCCAGAAACACGATGTTGGCATCTTTGCCGCCATCTGCCTCGATGCGGGTCAAGGTCTCTTCCAGCAGGGCCCGCTGACCGTGAATGTCGCCGATGGCGTAGATCGTTTCTGTCATGGACAGGGACCTAGCACCGTCCCCCGCCAGCCGCCAGAGCCTGCTCTGCGTCGCGTGGCGCTTCGCCACCACACCGCGTCTCAAAACGCGCACAGACTGCCCCCGGGTCAAAGATGTCGTAGGCATCCATGTTTTCCCGCCGTAGCCTATGGCGACAAGTCCCGGCCAAACTGCATTTCCGGTCGCGGGCATGTCTATCAAGGAGTTTGAAGATGCATGGACTGTCGTTCTGGTTCTTTGTGCTTGCAGTGATTTCCGGTGCTCTTGGCATGGCGTGGGGCATCCAGATGTCCGCTTCTGGCGACCACAGCCTTTCTATCGCACACGCTCACCTGAACCTTGTCGGCTGGGTGGGGTTCGCCATTTTCGGGATCTACTATCACCTCGTACCCGCCGCCCATGGCAAGATTGCATGGGTGCATTTTTTCGTGGCGCTGCTTGGGCTCGGGGCCATCGTGCCCGGTATCGTCCTGGCGGTGACGTCCCAGGGTGAAACGCTGGCAAAGGTCGGATCGGTCCTGACCTTCCTGTCGATCATGATCTTTCTCGTCGTCGTCATCCGGTCGCGGACAACCATCGCCTGAGCAACGATCCTGAAAAGGAAAAGGCGGGGCTGACCCCCGCCTTTTCGTATCTCGTACCGTCTGCGCTAACCTCAGGCCACGTCGAAGGACAGTGGCTTGATCTGGCGGAACATACCGGTTTCGGCCAGCTTGGCGCGTGCCTCTGCCGGGACCGGTTCGTCCACGTACAGCAGCGCGATGGCCTCGCCTTTGGCTGCCGACCGGCCAAGCGTGAAGTTCGCGATGTTCACGCCCATACCGCCCAGCGTCATGCCGAGCGTGCCGATGATCCCCGGCACGTCTTCGTTGGTGGTATACAGCATGTGCGCGCCCACTTCGGCGTCGATGTTGATGCCCTTGATCTGGATGAAGCGCGGCTTGCCGTCCGAGAAGACCGTGCCCGCAATCGACCGCTCCCGCTGCTCGGTCACGACGGTCACCTTGATATAGCCCTCGAACGCGCCGGTCTGCGCCTGGTTCGTGGTGGAGATCTTGATGCCGCGATCCTTGGCCACCAATGGGGCCGAGACCATGTTCACCTCGGGGTTCACCGACTTCATGATGCCAGCGATCAAAGAGCAGTTCAGCGCGGCCAGATTCATCTCGGCGGCATAGCCGTCGTAGAGGATGTTGATGGCCTTGATCGGCTCGTCGGTCATCTGCCCGATGAAGTTGCCGAGGTGGTCGGCCAGCTTGATCCACGGCCCCATGACCTTCGCCTCTTCGGCGGTGACGTTCGGCATGTTCAGCGCGTTGGTCACCGCGCCGGTCAGCAGATAGTCGGACATCTGCTCAGCCACCTGCAGGGCCACGTTTTCCTGCGCCTCGCTGGTGGACGCGCCGAGGTGCGGGGTGCAGACCACGTTGGGCAGGTTGAAGAGCGGGTTCTCCTTCGCCGGTTCCTGGGCGAAGACGTCGAAGGCCGCACCGGCGACATGCCCGGATTTCAGCAATTCGGCCAGCGCCTCTTCGTCCACCAGACCGCCGCGGGCACAGTTGATGATGCGCACGCCCTTCTTGGTCTTGGCGAGGTTTTCCTTCGACAGGATGTTGCGGGTGCCGTCGGTCAGGGGCACGTGCAGCGTGATGAAGTCGGCGCGCTTCAGCAGGTCGTCGAGGTCATCGATCTTCTCGACCTGCATCTGCTTCGCCTTCTCTTCCGACAGGAAGGGATCGTAGGCGATGACTTTCATCTTCAGGCCGCGCGCACGGTCGCACACGATGCCGCCGATGTTGCCCGCGCCGATCACGCCCAGCGTCTTGCCGGTCAGTTCGACGCCCATGAACTTCGACTTTTCCCACTTGCCCGCATGGGTCGAGGCAGAGGCTTCGGGGATCTGGCGGGCGACAGCGAACATCATCGCGATGGCGTGCTCGGCCGTGGTGATCATGTTGCCAAAGGGCGTGTTCATGACGATCACGCCGTGCTTCGACGCCGCGTCCTTGTCGACGTTGTCTGTGCCGATCCCGGCGCGGCCCACAACCTTCAGGTTGGTGGCCTTCTCCAGGATGGTCGGCGTCACCTTCGTGGCCGACCGGATCGCGAGACCGTCGTAGTTGCCGATGATCTCGGCCAGTTTTTCCTTGTCCTTGCCGAGGTCGGGCATGAAGTCGACGTCGATGCCACGGTCGCGGAAGATCTGGACGGCCGCGTCGGAAAGCTTGTCGGAGATGAGAACTTTGGGAGCCATGTGTCTGGTCCTTGGATGTGCTGAGAGGAACGGACCCGGACGCCCTCACGGGGTCCGGATCAACTGCATTTCAGGAAAAGGGGAAGTCGTTCAGGCCGTTTCGGTCTGCGCCGCGATCTCGGTCTCGAAGGCCCACTTGAGCCAGAGCGTCAACTTTTCGACATCCGACGCTTCGACCGTTGCACCACACCACACGCGCAGGCCCGCAGGGGCGTCGCGGTAGGCACCGATGTCATAGGCGGCGTTGTAATCGTCCAGCTTCTTGGCGATCGCCTTGGCAAAAGCCGCGCCGTCCTTGATCCGCGCATCGGTGAACTTCAGGCAAACGGAGGTGTTCGAACGAGTCGCCGGGTCGATGGCAAGGTTCTCGATCCAGTCGTGCTCGTCGCAGAAGTCCCACAGCACCTTGGCGTTGGCGTCGGCACGAGCCTGAAGCCCCTTGAGCCCGCCGACCGAACGCGCCCAGTCGAGTGCCACGAGGTAATCCTCGACCGCCAGCATGGACGGCGTGTTGATGGTCTCGCCGACAAAGACACCCTCGATCAGTTTGCCGCCCTTGGTCAGGCGGAAGATCTTCGGCATCGGCCAAGAAGGCGTGTAGGATTCCAGCCGCTCGACGGCGCGGGGGCTGAGGACGAGCATTCCGTGCGCCGCTTCGCCGCCCATCACCTTCTGCCAGGAGAAGGTGGTTACATCCAGCTTGTCCCACGGCAGGTCCTGCGCGAACGCGGCAGAGGTCGCATCGCAAATGGTCAGACCGTCGCGGTCGGCAGGGATCTTGTCGCCGTTCGGTACGCGCACGCCAGAGGTGGTGCCGTTCCAGGTAAACACGACGTCGGTGTCGAAATCGACCTCGGCGAAATCGACGATCTCACCGTAACCGGCGGTTTTCACCTCGGCGTCGATCTTGAGCTGCTTGACCACATCGGTGACCCAGCCGGACCCGAAGGATTCCCAAGCGACCATGGTGGCTTTGCGGGCGCCCAGAAGCGACCACATGGCCATTTCGACGGCACCGGTGTCAGAGGCGGGAACGATGCCGATCTTGTAGTCGGCGGGGATGCCCAGGATCTCGCGCGTACCTTCAATGGCCGCTTTCAGCTTCTCCTTGCCGATCTTCGCACGGTGCGAACGACCGAGGGCGGCATCGGAGAGCTTGTCGAGCGTGAATGTGGGGATCTTGGCACAGGGGCCAGAGGAAAAACGCGGGTTTGCCGGCCGCGTGGCCGGGTGGTCGTGTGCCATATCTGCTAACCTTCCAGATAGATGCCTCTCGTTGGGGAGAGGTGTCCCGCCGATGCGTCTATGCCTTTCCCGATGCGCCGGCAAGTCGGATAATGCGGCCCGAAGGTCGCATTTGAATTCGACCCCAAGACGTCTGGAGCGGATCGGAAACTTCCGGCCAGCGGCAGGTCAGGACAGCGTCGAATCGCGCCCGCAGGTGGAAATCACCGGATCAGAGGCGTTCGAGCCCGCCCTCCGCGAAGTCGGCGGCCAGCTCGGCGAACTCCGCCCGGCTCAATCCCTTGCCGGGACGGTGCCACTGGTAGACCCAGTTGATGATCCCGAAGACAGTCATGGTCGCGGCGCGCAGGCGGTCTCCGGTCAGGTCGGGGCGCTGCTGCTGCAAGGCGCCGGACATCAGCCGGACAAGGGTCCGCTGATGCGACAGCACCGGCTGTTGCAGGTCGTCCGGCAGCGTGTGCAGCGTTTCCAGTTGCAGCTTGTGCTCGGCATCGGAATGCTCGAACGCCTCCAGGAGAGCGGCCATCAATGCACGCAGCCCGTCCGGAGCGGCCTGCTCTGCCTGTTCGACAACATGGTCGTAGTGGGTCTTCAGGATGTCAGACAGCATCGATTCCTTGCTGTCGTAGTAGTGGTAAAGGAGTGCCTTCGACACGCCACATGCCTTCGCCGCGCCAGACATGGAGGCGCGGTCGAAGCCCTTCTTCGCAAAATATTCTGCCGCTCCCTTGCGGATCGCGTCGCGCTTCTCGGCGTGGTCGCGGGCCAGTCCCCTCGCCACGCGGTCAGCCCCGGGGCCGGTTGTCGACGATGCGCACCGCCTTGCCCTGGCTGCGGGCGACGCCGCCGGGTTCGGCAAGATCGACCAGCACCGAGACGCCGACCACCTGCTTGATCTTCTGCGCCAGTTCGCGGCAGGCTGCGGCGCCCTGATCGGCGGCATGGGGGAAGCACTCGACCTTCACCCGCATCTGATCCTTGTGCTCCACCCGGTTCAGCTCAAGCTGGAAGTGCGGCGCGAGGGCTTTCACCGTCATCAACTGCTCCTCGATCTGGGTCGGGAAGACGTTGACACCGCGCAGGATGATCATGTCGTCCGACCGGCCCGTGACCTTCTCCATCCGCCGCATCGTCCGCGCCGTGCCGGGCAACAGGCGCGTCAGATCCCGGGTACGGTAGCGAACGATGGGGAACGCTTCCTTGGTCAGCGAGGTAAAGACCAGTTCCCCCAGTTCGCCATCAGGCAGGACCGCGCCCGTCTCAGGGTCGATGATCTCGGGATAGAAGTGGTCTTCCCACACATGGAGGCCGTCCTTGCTCTCAACGCACTCGTTGGCGACGCCCGGTCCCATGATCTCCGACAGGCCATAGATGTCCACGGCGTGCATGTCGAAGGCGTCTTCGATCTCGCGCCGCATGGCGTTGGTCCAGGGCTCCGCCCCGAAGATGCCGACCTTTAAAGGCGACTTACGCGGATCGCGGCCCTGTGCGGCGTATTCGTCGATGATCGACAGGGCGTATGAGGGTGTCACCGTGATGCCGGCGGCACCGAAGTCCTCGATCAGGCGCACCTGTCGCTGTGTCATGCCGCCGGAAATCGGCACCGTGGTCAGGCCCAGCTTGTCAGCGCCAAGGTGGATGCCCAGCCCGCCCGTGAACAGTCCGTAGCCGTAGGCATTGTGCAGGATGTCGCCAGCCCGGAGACCGGAGGCGCGCAGGCTGCGAGCCACCACGGTCGCCCATGTGTCGAGGTCCTTTTCGGTGTAGCCCACGACAGTTGGCTGCCCTGTCGTGCCCGAAGACGCATGGATACGTTTCACCTGTTCGCGCGGGACGGCGAACATTCCGAAGGGGTAGTTGTCGCGCAGGTCGGTTTTCAACGTGAAGGGAAACTTCGCAAGGTCGGCGAGGTTGGTCAGGTCATCCGGATGCACACCCGCAGCGTCGAAGCTCGCCTTGTAGTGCGGGACGTTCTCGTAGGCGTGGCGCAGCGACCATTTCAGCCGGTCCAGTTGAAGGGCCGACAGCTCATCGCGGGAGGCAGTCTCGATCGGTTCTAGGTCGCCGGGCTTGGGGGACAGGTCTTCCATCGTCTTATCCTTCCTGCACTGCCGTTGCGTTGACGGGCCGCATCAGATCGCTTCCAGAGCCAGGGCGATGCCCTGCCCCACGCCAATGCACATCGTGCAGAGCGCGTGTTTCTCCATCCGGTCCTGAAGCGATTGGGCGGCGGTCAGCACCAGCCGCGCGCCCGACATGCCCAGCGGATGACCCAGCGCGATTGCCCCGCCGTGCGGATTCACATGCGGCGCATCGTCGGGCAGGCCGAAGTGGCGCGTGACGGCAAGGGCCTGGGCGGCAAAAGCCTCGTTCAGCTCGATGACGTCGAAGGCCGATATGTTCATGTTGAGCCGGCCAAGCAGCTTTTCGGTCGCGGGGGCGGGCCCGAACCCCATGATCCTTGGCGCGACCCCCGCCGTCGCCGCCCCGAGGATGCGGGCGACCGGCACAAGACCATGTTTCTCGGCGGCCTCCGGCGAGGCGATGACCAGCGCACAGGCGCCGTCGTTGACCCCAGACGCGTTGCCCGCCGTGACCGAGCCGCCCTCGCGGAAGGGCGTCTTCAGCGCGGCGAGCTTGTCCATCGTCGTCTGGCGCGGGTGCTCGTCCGTGTCGACCACGACCGGGTCGCCCTTGCGCTGCGGGATCGATACCGGGGTGATCTCTTTCGCCATCCGACCGGAGGCAATCGCGGCGGCGGCCCGCTCCTGCGAGCGGAAGGCAAAGGCGTCCTGATCCTCGCGCGAGACGTTGAAATCCTCTGCCACGTTCTCGGCCGTCTCGGGCATGGAATCGATGCCGAACCGTTTCTGCATCGCCTTGTTGACGAAGCGCCAGCCAATGGTCGTGTCGTAGACCGCGTTGGCACGAGAGAAGGCCGTGTCGGCCTTGGGCATGACGAAGGGCGCCCGGGACATGCTCTCTACCCCGCCCGCCACGATGATCTCTGCCTCGCCGCACTTGATCTGGCGGGCGGCGAAGGCCACGGCGTCGAGCCCCGATCCGCAAAGCCGGTTGATCGTGGTTCCGGGCACGGACTCACCCAGCCCGGCCAGAAGCGCGGCCATGCGGGCAACGTTGCGGTTGTCCTCGCCCGCCTGATTGGCACAGCCCATGATGACCTCGTCCACCGGCAGCCCTTCGGGCACCACGGTGCGGATCACATGGGCCAGCATGTCGTCCGGGCGGACGGAAGCGAGGGCACCGCCGTAGCGGCCGATGGGGGTGCGGGTGCCCTGGCAAAGCCATGCTTCACGCATTGCGTATCTCCTCTGATGCGCACGTGGCGCTTGTTTCCGGCGGCTCTTCGAAGAGCGTGCCCTTGATGGCTCGGGACAGTCCGCGCATCAGCGCGACCGTGCGACCGTCTTCTCCGGTGACGGTGACATCGTAGACGCCCGACCGTCCCGGCCGCGCCTGTTCCCGCGCCGTCGCGGTCAGATGTTCGTCGGGGCGCCCGGGGGACAGGAAGGTGATCTGGTTCTCCTGCGCCACCGTCACCTGATTGTATGTGTTGCAGGCGAAGGCGAAGGCGCTGTCGGCAAGCGCAAAGATGAAGCCGCCATGGCAGATACGATGACCGTTCAGGTGGTGGGGCCTGACCCGCATCGACAGCACCGCTTCGCCGGGCGAGATCCGGTCGATCTGCATGCCCATCTCCTGGCTGGCGGTGTCAGTGGCCCACATGGCCTGCGCCGAACGCTCCGCGCGCTCCTGTGGTGTCATTGGCGATGTCCTCCCTGTGCCGAACGATGCACAAAACCGACCGAACGGTCAAGTATGTTAACGTCGGTCCCGACCGGTCATGGAAGGAGGGTGGCGCGCAGCCCCACCCTACCAAACGGAACAAGGGTGGAAAGGTCATGGATGGAAACGAACCCGGAAACTCCGCCACGCCCAGACCCCCGGTTATGCCTTGTCGGCCAATAGACCGCAGGCATAAGCATCAACAGAGACCCATGCACGTCGGCAATGCCCGGTACGGGCCAAGGTGGCCCGGCCCCGTGACTGACGGTGGGGATCGTGGCAAAGCTGTCGGGCCGCGTGACAGCCCTCAAGGCCGCAGTGCCAATAGCTCCTATTGCGGGTACACGGTGGTCGGCGCCACGTGCTGCTTTGGCTCCGGCATCCAACAGGGCGAGGACCCGCCTGCACGGCGCCCCAGCCGCCCGCGCGCAGCTCGAAACGACCGACCCAGAGCTGCCGATGATGCCAGCCCGCACGTGCGGATTTCTCTTTGCGCCCTGACGGGTTGCAAACCCCTTGATTTGCCGCCGCGAAGGCGCAACTCTTTGGGTATGAACAGCTTGACCCCTTTCCCCGGCACTGGGGGCGCCAACGAGGTGGTGGCCTTCCAGCGCGCGGAGCTGAACATCATCCTTTCCCTGTACGGCCGCATGGTCGCCGCCGGAGAATGGCGCGACTACGGCATATCCACACTGAGGGACGTGGCCATCTTTTCGGTCTTCAGGCGCACGACAGAGCATCCGCTTTATTGCATCGAAAAGCGTCCCAAGCTGCGCAGCAAGCAGGGCGAATACGCTGTGATCGGGATGGAAGGGCAGATCCTGAAGCGCGGACACGATCTGAAGACCGTGCTGCGCGTGCTGGAACGCAAGCTGATCCGCGCCGTGGAGTAAGCACGGCGCGGCCATCTTAGCACTGCCGTGTTCAGGCGGGCTGTGCCAGCATGGAGCAGAGCAGCTCGAACATGATCGACACGCCGAGGAAGGCCGTCGCCCCGGCCTGGTCGAAAGGCGGCGAGACCTCTACAAGATCGGCGCCGACGATGTTCACGCCTGCGAGTCCCCGGCAGACACGCAGCGCCTCGTAACTGTTCGGACCGCCCACCTCGGGCGTTCCGGTGCCTGGGGCAAAGGTCGGGTCGACGAAGTCGATGTCGTAGCTGACATAGGTCGGCGCATCGCCCACGATATCGCGCGCCTCCTGCATCACGTCCGGACTCCCGCGGTCAAAGAACTCCTCGATCTCGACGATGCGGATGCCCTCAGCCTTTGCGAAGTCGCGGTCCTCGGCATCGTACATCGTGCCCCTGATGCCGATTTGGATCACCCGCTTCGGGTCCAGCAGACCCTCTTCGACGGCACGGCGGAAGGGCGTGCCATGGGTGTACATTGTCCCGCCGAAATAGCTGTGGAACAGGTCGGTGTGGCTGTCGAAATGGATCATGCCAAGCGGACCGCTCCGTGCAAGCGCCCGCAGGACCGGCAGCGAGGTCAGGTGATCTCCGCCCGCCGTCAGAGGACGGATATCGGCCGCGACGAGCGTGTCGTAGAAGGCGGTGATGCGCGCCATGCTGTCCTTAATGTCGGCGGGGTTCGGGCCCACATCCCCCAGATCGGCGCAGTTCACCGTCTCGAACGGGCGCTGGCCCGTCACCTGATGCTGCGCCCTTATCATCGTGGAGGCGTCGCGCAACTGGCGCGGGCCGTGACGCGGTCCGGGACGGTTGGTGGTTCCGCTGTCCCACGGCACACCGACGATCCCGACGTCGACCTCTGCAAATCGCGGATGCTCCGGCCCGACGTGAGGCAGGCGCATGAAGGTCGGTACGCCGGCAAAACGCGGCAGGTCGAAGCCGGAGACAGGGTGAAAGAACGGATCGGACATGCGGGTTCCTTTTTGTGAGAGCAGCGGGGGCCAGCCCCCGCACCCCCGGAGTATTTCCAAAGCAAAGAAGCAGGGCTGGCCGGTTCAGGTCAAGCGGGCGTGGCGCGTGACGGGGCCGTCGCCGGCCGCCTCGATCCGTGCGATGGCGACGGCGATGGGTTCGTAGGCCGTGGCCATGTGGTGCGCGTTGGCGTGCAGCAGCGTTTCTGGATCGGCGACCCAGGCCACATGACCCTTCCAGAACATGAGGTCGCCGCGTTGCGGCGGGGTGCCCGGCGGCAAGGTCTCTCCCAGGTCGCGCGCCTGCATGTCGCTGTCGCCGGGACACGGAATGTTGCACATGCGGCACCCGATCTGCACCAGCCCCGAACAGTCGATGCCGAACGCGGAATTGCCGCCCCACAGGTAGGGAGTGCCGATCAGTCGGTCCGACACTGCGACCGGGTCGGTCTCGTATTGGTCGACGAGGGCGAGCTGCGTGCCCCTGACCCAGCGGTTCACTCCGACATGCGGCGCATAGACCTGCGTGTTGAACCAGTTGTCTTCATGCCCGGAAGCCCGGACGAGGGACCCCATAGACAGCATGATCGGCGTGCCCGGTTGTTTGACGTCGCGGCTTTCGATGCCGATGGCGCGCGCCGCAGAGACCCGGTGCGTGACCGGAAATTGAGCTGGGCGGAGGTAGGACCGGGAGATGTAGCCGACGTATCCATCGGCCTCGGCAAACCCGAAAGCGTATTCGCTGTAGGTTTCGCCGTGGCTTTTGCGTTCGACGTCAAGGACGCGAAACGACTCTCCTGTCAGAAGCTGGCGTTCGCGCTTCCCTCCGGGCGCATTCAGCAGGTCGGCGGGGCCTGGCCTGTTGACCGCATGCAGTTCGCCTTCGGTGAAGGCCGTGGCCTCGACCAGTCCCTTGAGCGAGACATGCGCCACGCGTCCGTTCGAGCGCAAAAGGCGACGGTCGGTCGGGGCGCTCACAGCCCCAGTACCTTCGGCAAGGCGCCGAGGATGGCGCGCGGCCCCTGACCCAGACCACCCTTGGCACGCCCGGGGGCGGCAGCCGGCTGCCAGCTGTAGATGTCGAAGTGCGCATAACGGGCCGCGCCTTCGGTGAAGCGGCGCAGGAAGAGGGCGGCGGTGATGGAGCCCGCGAAACCGCCTGACGGCGCGTTGTCCAGATCAGCGATGTCCGGTTCGATCATCGCCTCGTAGGGGACGTGGAATGGCATCCGCCAGACCGGGTCCGCCGCGCCTGCCGCCGCTTCTGTCAGGGCCTGTACGAAGGGTTCGTCATCGCAGTAGAACGGCGCGAGATCGGGACCGACGGCCACCCGCGCGGCGCCGGTCAGCGTCGCCATGGAAAGCATGAGATCCGGACGTTCCTCTGCCCCGAGGGCAAGTGCATCCGCCAGAACCAATCGCCCCTCGGCATCCGTATTGTTGATTTCCGCCGTCTTGCCCAAGCGCGACATCAGCACGTCGCCGGGTCGGAAACTGGGCGCCGAGACGGAGTTTTCGACCGCCGGGATCAGGAGACGCAACTGCACCCCAAGACCCAGAGCCATAATGGACTGCGCCAGCCCGATGGTGTTGGCTGCACCGCCCATGTCCTTCTTCATCAGGCCCATGGACGCGCCCGGCTTCAGGTTCAGGCCGCCAGTGTCGAAACAGACCCCCTTTCCGACCAGCGTCAGTTTTGGGCCTGCGTCGCCCCAACGCATGTCGATCAGCCGCGGCGCCTGCGCGCTGGCCCGGCCCACCGCGTGGATCAGGGGAAAGTTGTGGTCCAGCAGCGCATCGCCTGTCGTGACGTCGATGGAGGCGCAGAAACGGTCGGCAAGGTCGCGGGCGGCCAGTTCCAGCGCTTCTGGCCCCATATCGGAGGCCGGCGTGTTCACAAGGTCGCGGGTCAGGTATTCCGCTTCGGCCAACGTCTCGATGCGGGCGGCATCGACACCGTCCGGCGCCACCAGATACCTGTTGGCCGGCGTGGCCGTCTTGTACCGGTCGAAACGGTAGGCGGACAGCAGCCAGCCCAAAGCTTCCGTTTCCGGATTGTCGAGCGTACCGGTCCCGATCCGGTAGGTGCCGGGCGCAAGTTGTGGGATGGCACCGGCCAGCGGAAAGCGTTGACGGGCGCGCTGCGCCGCCGTGCCGTAACCGGCAAGCGCCATGACGGGGGTGCCATCTTCGCCCGGGATCATCAGTGCGCTGCCCAACGCCCCCGTGAAGCCGCTGGCACGGACCCAGGCCGCGGCCCGGCCCGGCTGCGCGTCCGTCCAGCCGTCAAGGCCGTCCGGTTCGACAATATGCAGCGGAAGGGCGTCGGTCGTGGTCGCAAAACGGGGGGACATGGGGGCTCCTGTCGAAGGGGTCGTCGGGAGCCAAGATTAGTGCCGGGTGCGGGGGCTGCAAGCGAGATTCAGAACGTGGGCGGAGGCAGGCTCAGATCGAGAACTCGTTGATGTCCCAAAGCTGTGTCAGTGACCGTTCGCCGGTTCGCGCCAGGCGCGCAAGGGTTGCCGACTCAGCGACGATATCCCCGAACTCGATACAGGTCATCACGTCGTGCGCCACCCGACTAAGCGACGTCATCCCAATCTGCAGCGCAATGGCCGACAACGACCGCAGCGTCTTGTGCATGTCCTGGCGTGGTCCGGATATGGCCATATCCTGAACCTGGCAGAGCTTTTGAGCAAGTTCCTCCATCGCGCGGCAAATCACGTCCTCGGCCTGGTGCAACCCAAGATCCGCACAAAGGGTCCTGATCTGCGCCGGGTCCATGTCCGGATATTCCACCGGCGACATGTACGTCACCTGTTTCACGTCTCACCCCAATTCCTAGGCCCCCACAGCCAAGGCCAAAATGACCGGCGACCGTTCCCAAAAGGTTATTCTCCAAAGCTGTTTTCCCTCGCATTTCCCTTGAATTCTGCCTAGTCCGTTGGGGAAACGGACGATGTGACGGAGAGGGACATGGAATTCACGCGCCCGCTGCCTGCGTACCTGGTGACGCGGTATCACGGTTGGAAAGCGACGACCTATGCAGAGAACCACGCCTGGTACAGGCGTCTTGCGGACGAGGGGCAACGCCCCCGCGCGATGGTGATCTCCTGCTGCGATTCCCGGGTGCACGTCACGTCGATCTTCGGCGCCGACCAGGGTGAATTCTTCATCCACCGCAACATCGCCAACCTCGTCCCGACCTATGAGCCGGACGGCAACCACCACGGCACATCGGCCGCGCTGGAATACGCGGTCACCGCGCTCAAGGTCGCGCATGTGATCGTGCTGGGCCATTCGAACTGCGGAGGCGTTCAGGGCTGCCTGGACATGTGCCAGGGACGTGCGCCGGAGCTGGAAGAGACCTCGTCCTTCGTCGGGCGCTGGATGGACATCCTCAAACCGGGCTTCGAGGCGGTCAAGGACGATCCCGACATGCCCCGCGCGCTTGAGCACGAGGCGGTCAGGGTGTCGCTCAGGAACCTGATGACCTTCCCCTTCGTGAAGGAGGCGGTCGAAAAGGGCACGCTGTCATTGCACGGCCTGTGGACCGACATCGGTGAGGGCGGGCTGATGCATATCGACCGCAGGAGCGGCCAGTTCACAGTGGTCTGAACCTGAGGGCGTACCCGCCTTCAGTTCATCGCGCGCCGCAACTCGCCGGAGTGGCCGCCGCGGTGCGCTTTCACACAGGGGCGCCCGATGCGGGCGGCAATGTGTGCCATGGGGATACCGAGGTCCGTGCCCGTGCACAGCCCTTCGCCATGGTCATTCAGAACGACGAGATGCCCCTCGCGGAACGTGAGGCTGTAACCCTTGTACGCCAGCCTTTCGGCAATCTCGGTCCAACTGCCTGAATGTTCGAGGATCGGCGATAGAAAAAGGCGCAGCATTGCGCGCGTTTCGCAGTCGAGAGGAGCGGGAAGTCCCTGCAATTCCTGGGCATCCTGCCACCCGGCCTGCGCGTCCGGTTGGTGTTGCATCTGAAGTGCTCCTTGCCTGTCCGGAAAGGCTGAAACGCAAATGCGTCGAAATTGTGGCAAACCGGCTGCCTCTTGCAGGGCATTCAAATCAAATTGGAAAGTGTCGCGGATTTGACGACGGAAACTTGACCAGGCCGAACCTCGGGATGCTGCTGAACGGGGTCGGTTTTCAGTCGGGTCGGTCGCAACGCCTGGCGTGGGACGCAGTCGCTGCGGCCCGCCGTCAGAGAGAGATGAGAGAGACGGTTGGCAAGCCGCAGCGCGAACAGGGCGGGCGCAGGGCGCCCCTTTGTCACGCGGGGCGCGGTTGCCCGCATCGGCGATATCGCGAAGGGAGGGACCGGTGCGGCCTCCGGAGAGAGGCGGCGGCGCACGTCGGTCGGTTGCCATTCTGGCAGAGTGCCTCATCGCGTGCAGAGAAGTATATCCCGGCAGACGAACCCTGACCATCGCGGGAGAGACTAGCCGTCACTGCGTCCGCGTAGAACTTCGATACAATTGGACAGGAATGGTGACGCAGGCGCATCCGCACGTTGCAGTGCCTTGCGATCGGTTAAGCCTGCCCGCCAGCCAATGGCCGCGGCATACGAAAACGGCGCGCGACCAGGTCAGTCGCGCGCCGTCGATTGTCTGCCGATTCGGAAGGGTATCAGCCCTTCTTCAGCGCCCGCTGGCCCAGAACCTCGGCGATCTGGACGGCATTCAGCGCCGCGCCCTTCCGCAGGTTGTCTGACACGCACCAGAGGTTAAGACCGTTGTCGATGGTCGAATCCTGCCGGATGCGGGAGATAAAGGTGGCGAAGTCGCCCACACATTCCTTCGGCGTGACGTAACCACCGTCCTCGCGCTTGTCGATCACCATGATGCCGGGCGCCTCGCGCAGGATGTCGCGCGCTTCGTCCTCGTCGAGGAACTCCTCGAACTCGATGTTGATCGCCTCGGCGTGTCCGACGAACACCGGCACACGCACACAGGTCGCGGTGAGCTTGATGCTCGGATCGACGATTTTCTTCGTCTCGACGACCATCTTCCACTCTTCCTTGGTGGAGCCGTCTTCCATGAAGACATCGATGTGCGGGATCACGTTGAAGGCGATCTCCTTCGGGTACTTCTTCGGCGGCACCTCGGACACCGGGTTGTAGACCGCCTTGGTCTGATCCCACAGCTCGTCCATGCCTTCCTTGCCCGAGCCGGAGACCGACTGGTAGGTCGACACCACGACGCGCTTGATCTTCGCACGGTCATGCAGCGGCTTCAGCGCCACGACCATCTGTGCGGTCGAACAGTTCGGGTTCGCGATGATGTTCTTCTTGGAATAGCCCATCACGGCATCGGCGTTCACTTCCGGCACGATCAGCGGCACGTCCGGGTCGTAGCGGTAGAGCGACGAGTTGTCGATCACCACGCAGCCCGCTTTGGCGGCCTTCGGTGCGAATTCCTTCGTCGGACCGGAGCCCACGGCGAACAGGGCGATGTCCCAACCGGTGAAGTCGAAAGTCGCGAGGTCCTGGGTCTTGAGTGTCTTGTCGCCAAAGCTGACTTCGGTCCCGAGCGACCGGCGCGAAGCCAGCACGGCGATCTCATCGACGGGGAATTCCCGTTCGGCGAGGATGTTCAGCATTTCGCGGCCCACGTTGCCCGTGGCGCCCGCGACGACGATGCGGTAACCCATTTGGCCCTCCTTAAAGGTCAGGGTCGCGCCGGACCCCTGCCCCGCGCGACTGGCGCGCTGCATATAGCAGGTCGCACATAGGTGAAAGGCTGTATCTCAGACCTTTCCCGGAACGGGACGACAATGGGTAAAAATCACACCAAAGGCAGCACTTCCGACGACCAAAGGTAGAGCAGGTTAAACCGCCCTTAACCTGAGACATGCTTATCGTCCTGATGTTCCCGATGCGTACACGAAGCACGGACGGGATCTCTGCACGGGGAGAGATAACTGGACATGTTATTCAGGATCGTTACCGGCATGACCCGCCCACAGAAACGGGCCGCCTTCGTCGCCCTGGATGCGCTGGTCATCCTGGTCGCGTTCGGGGTCTCTGTCCTGCTGACCGCCCCGGGCCGGATCGCCATGATGGACGCGGCTCCGGTGGCGCTGGTTCTCGTGACAAGCGGCATCATCCTCGGGTGGATCCTTGGCCTGACGCGCATGAAACTGGATGCGTTCGAGATGCGCGGCCCCGGGCGGACGGCGGCGTACGCGGCCGGTCTCGGCCTCCTTAGCTTCACTGTGGCCCCCAATACGCTGCCGGCGCTCCCGGTCGGGGCGCATGTGGACTTCACGCTCCTTGTACTTGTGCTGTCCGTTGGCTGGCGGATCGCACTCCGGTACGCGATCCGCCAGGTCTATCTGCACGGCGCGGATTCCGTTCGGGTCCTGATTTACGGCGCAGGCGCGACGGGTCAGCAACTGGTGGCCGCGCTCAGGCACCATGACGCCATCCGCCCGGTTGCCTTCATCGACGACAACCCGACCCTTCAAAGCCAGGTGATCGCCGGACTGCGTGTCCATGCGGCCTCTAGCATCCCGAAACTCGTGGCAGAGAAACGGGTCAGTCGCGTCGTGCTTGCCATGCCCTCCATGAGCCAGCCCGCCATGGCACGCATCCGCCTCCAGCTTCGCAACATCGGTTGCGAGGCACATGCCCTGCCGTCCTTTGCGGCACTGGTCGGCGAAAACGCCCTGCGGGCGGAGGCGGGGCCGGTCTGCATCCAGAAACTCCTGGGGCGCAACCGGCTTGAAAAGGAGCTGCCGGGCGTTATCGACGCCTACGCCGGCCGCCGCATTCTCATCAGCGGTGCGGGCGGGTCCATCGGCGCCGAACTGTGTCGTCAATTGGCGGCCTGTGACCCGGAATGCGTGGTGCTGGTCGATCACTCGGAGCTGGCTCTCTACACCATTCACAAAGAACTGCGCGATCTCGCGCCGGAGATGACCGTCGTACCACTGCTGCAATCCGTGCTTAACGAGCGCGCTATGCTGAACGCCATGTTGACCCACCGGATCGATGTGGTGCTGCACGCGGCGGCCTACAAACACCTCCCGCTGGTCGAGGACAATGTCATCGCAGGTCTGGAAAACAACGTCCTGGGCACGAAGGCGCTGGCCGACGCCGCGCGGCAGGCGGGGGTGGATCGCTTTATCCTCGTCTCCAGCGACAAGGCGGTACGCCCGACGAACGTCATGGGCGCGTCCAAGCGGCTGGCGGAACTGACGGTGCAGGATCTTGCATCGCGTCCGTCGCGCACCCGCTTCGCCATGGTGCGCTTCGGAAACGTGCTCGGCTCAAGCGGTTCTGTCATCCCCCTGTTCGAAGAGCAGATCGCCCGCGGTGGCCCGGTCACGCTGACCGACCTGAACGTCACCCGCTACTTCATGACCATATCGGAGGCCGCACGCCTGGTGCTCCTGACGGGTTCCTTCGCGCGGGGTGGCGACGTCTTCGTGCTGGACATGGGCGCGCCGGTGCCGATCCGGAAGATCGCCGAACAGATGATCGAGGGGGCGGGCCACACCGTACGGACGGAGGACGCTCCGGATGGCGATATCGAAATCCGGGTTACCGGGCTCCGCCGCGGCGAGAAGCTGCACGAGGAACTGCTGATCTCGTCCGACATGCTGACCACGCCGCACCCCAAGATCCTGCGCGCGCAGGAGGTGTGCCTGTCGGAGTTCGAAGTGGCCAACGCCCTGCGCGACCTGCGTCAGGCGATCGACACCCTGGACGAGGACGCCGCCCGCGCTGTCATCGCCAGGTGGGTCGAAAGCGCAGATGCCGGGCGCATCGCCAAGCAGAGCGTGTAGAACGCCGTCAGCCGAAGGGGCTTACGCGCAACGACATGCAAGGGTGTTACTGGCTCACGACGGCGCGGCCCTGCGCGCCCATGTTTCAGCGACCGGGAATTTGCCCTCGGCGGCCCTTGGGCGTCCAGGCGTCGATGATGTCCACCGCCTCTTCTGCCGTTTCGACAAAACGGAACAGGTCCAGGTCTTCGGCAGAGATGGTTCCGGCATCGGCCAGTGCCTGCCAGTTGATGATCTTTTCCCAGAAGGCCCGCCCGAACAGAAGGAAAGGCACCGGCGTCATGCGCCCGGTCTGGATCAAGGTCAGCGCCTCGAACAACTCGTCCAACGTCCCGAACCCGCCCGGAAAGACGCAGACCGCCCGTGCGCGCATCAGGAAGTGCATCTTCCGGATCGCGAAGTAGTGGAAATTGAAGGCGAGATCCGGCGTCACGTATGTGTTGGGCGCCTGCTCGAACGGCAGAACGATGTTCAGCCCGATGGACACGCCGCCCTCATCCGAAGCTCCTCGGTTCCCGGCCTCCATCACACCCGGCCCGCCACCCGTGGCCACGACCCACTCGCGGTTGCCGGTTGCCAGCGCCTTCCTCGTCATCAGTTGGGCAAAGCTGCGCGCCTCGTCGTAGAAATGCGACAGCTCCGCCAGCGTCTGCGTCCGGGCCGTGTCCTTCTCGGACGGGGCGGGGATGCGTGCGCCGCCGAACAGCACCACGGTCGAGTCGATCCGATGCTCGTCCATCAGCATCTCGTACTTCAGCAGTTCAAGCTGAAGCCGGACGGGGCGCAGTTCGTCCTTCGCCAGAAAGTCCTCGTCGGCAAAGGCCAGCCGGTAGCTGGGCGATGTCGATTGCGGCGTCTGCGGGACGTGGCGGGCGGCGTCCATATCGGAGCCCGCATCGCGGAGCGAACTGCGTCGGTCGTCGGTCATGCGCTTTGCTCTCCTTGATACCGGCGCCCCTGGCAGGGCGGCGACGGTCCGTGTTGTGCCTTTCCGTCCAGACCTATAGCGTCCGCCCGGAAAGAACCAGACGAGGTGAGCCATGGAGTGGCGCAGGGAAATCGAAGCCGCCGCAAGCCGCATCGCGGGCCATGTCGTCAGGACACCCGTGATCGAGACCGGCGCGCTTTGGTCGCGACCCATCGCGGTCAAGCTGGAGCAGATGCAGCACACCGGCAGCTTCAAGGCGCGCGGCGCGTTCAACACCCTCTCTGCCGTCGAGGTCCCCAAGGCGGGTGTGGTCGCGGCATCGGGAGGCAACCATGGCGCGGCGGTGGCCTACGCGGCGCAACGCCTTGGCCATGCTGCGCGCATCTTCGTGCCCGAGATGGCCGGCCCCTCGAAGATCGGCCTGATCGAACGCACCGGCGCGGATCTGACGGTGGTGCCCGGCGAATATGCCGATGCGCTGGCGCGGGCCGAGGCCTATCGCACCCAGACCGGCGCGATGTCCGTTCACGCCTACGACGCGCCGCTGACCGTTGCGGGCCAAGGCACCCTGATGCGCGAATGGGAGGCGCAGGGCCTGAGCGCCGACACGGTGCTGATCGCCGTCGGCGGTGGCGGGCTGATCGCCGGTGCGATGGCCTGGCTTCAGGGCGCGAAGCGCATCATCGCGGTGGAGCCTGCCTCCTGCAATGCCTTGGGCGCCGCGCTCCGGGAGGGTGGCCCGACGGATGTGCCGGTTTCCGGCGTCGCCGCAAATGCCCTCGGCGCGCGCCGGATCGGCGAGATCTGCTATGGCCTGGCGGAGGCGCAGGGCATCCTGTCCGTCACGGTCAGCGACGAGGCGATCACCGAAGCGCAGACCGCCCTCTGGCAGGCGCACCGGCTGCTGGTCGAACCCGCCGGCGCCTGCGCACTGGCTGCTCTCAGGTCCGGCGCCTTCGTGCCTGCCGAGAACGAACGCGTGGCCGTGCTGTTGTGCGGCGGTAACATCTCTCCCGATCCGTTGGGGTGACGCGCCGCACTGGGCTGTTTGCCTGTGTGGATTGCCGCCCCGTCACATCGCAGCTATAGGGGCGCAAACCCGCGAGGAGATCACACATGTCGAACGCACAGCTCGAAACCGCCATCGAAGCCGCCTGGGAAAACCGGGCCGATATCACGCCCATGACCGGCGGCGAGACCCGCGAAGCCATCGAGGACACGCTGAACGCGCTCGACAGCGGCAGGCTGCGGGTGGCCGAAAAACAGGCGGACATGTCCTGGCATGTGAACCAGTGGGCCAAGAAGGCGGTGCTGCTCGGCTTCCGCATCAAGGACATGGAAAGCCACGACAACGGTCCGCAGGGCGGCGGCTGGTGGGACAAGGTCGACAGCAAGTTCAAGGGCTGGGGCGACAACCAGTGGAAAGCTGCAGGCTTCCGCGCCGTGCCGAACTGCGTGGTCCGCAAGTCGGCGTACATTGCGCCGGGTGTGGTGCTGATGCCGTCTTTCGTGAACCTGGGCGCCTACGTCGACGAAGGCACCATGGTCGATACCTGGGCCACCGTCGGCTCCTGCGCGCAAATCGGCAAGGGCGTGCACCTGTCCGGCGGCGTGGGCATCGGCGGCGTGCTGGAACCGATGCAGGCGGGGCCGACCATCATCGAGGACAACTGCTTTATCGGCGCCCGCTCCGAAGTCGTCGAGGGCTGCATCGTGCGCGAAGGCTCCGTGCTTGGAATGGGCGTCTTCATCGGCCAGTCGACCAAGATCGTCGACCGCGAGACCGGCGAAGTGATGTATGGCGAAGTGCCGCCCTACTCCGTCGTCGTGGCCGGGTCCATGCCGTCGAAGAACGGGATCAACCTCTATTGTGCGGTGATCGTGAAGCGGGTGGATGCGCAGACCCGTTCCAAGACCGGGATCAACGAGCTGCTGCGCGACTGACGCCAGCGCCCACCCCGGGTCTGAAAATCCGGCGCGGTGTCCCCTGCGGCACCGCGCCTTTTTTATGTGTGTCCGTGACCGCGGCGTGGCGCAGCGCTTGACAAAACGGCCCCGTCGTCTCATCCGCGCAGCATGAGCAAGTCACCACGCACCCAACAGGTCTTCACGCTTCTGGTAGAGGTCGGCCGCAAATCCGGCGACGGTTTGCCCGACAAGGCCACCGGCGCCGCTTTGATGTGCTACGCTTCGGGCGTGGACGAGGCTGAGGCCGTGCGCGAAACCGTGGCGATCCTCAAGCAGGCGGACATGGCCCCCCTTGACGTGACCGGCTACGGCACCCGCGAAGAGCGCGAGGCGCAGGGCCACGAGATCGAAGCCGACGAAGCCGAGCTGATGCAGCGCGCGCTGGAGGAAAACGCCGTCATCGTGGCGCAGGTTTCGCCTTTCTTCGACTGACAGCCGACTTGCAGCCGAATTGCCAGGGGATCAGGCCGCGCGTGCCTCGGCAAGTGTGATCGCCTCGAACGAGCGCAGGACCTTCAGGCCGGCACGGGCGTGCTCCGGCAACAGGTTCGCCGGAACGTCGGCCAGCAGCGACCGGGCCAGGTGGTCCCGCCGACGCCTCAGGCGCCCGACATAGAGCGTCTCGACCTCTGCACCGGCGGATATCACCGGTTCGTGGCCAGGGAGCAGAAGCTGGTGATAGTTGACCATCTGAACCGCCGGTTCGGTCACCGCAGCGAAACCGTTCACAAGCGCAATGGCCGGGATCAGCACCGCTTCACGGCCGAAGAGGTATTCCACCTCCGACCCGCCGATCACCAGGCGCTGGTAGGGCGCGACCACCAGATCCCGTTGCAGACCGAAATACGGCGCGCGCAGCCGGACCGGCTGGAACATCCCGAGCGCGGGGACTCTGCGCGACAGGCGGGCCAGCACCGGGACGATGCCTTTGTCGCGGGTCACCACGGTATCGCCACACTCCAGCGCGCTGACCGGCCGGTAACCGGTGGGCGTCAGGACCGGCGTCTGGCCCACAAGCGATGGCATCGGCCCCACCGGCTCGATCTTGTCCGACACGGCGAAGAACAGGACGTCCTCATCCATCTCGACCAGCTGCGGGCGACGGACCAGCGTGTAAACGTCCTCCAGCAGCATCGGCGGTGGCGGCGGGGTTGCGCGCTGGACCACGATGTCGGTCTCGGGCTGTTCAAGGCTGATGCGCCCGGTCCGCGCCTCACTGTCCCAACAGAAAGTCACGCGCAGCACATCGTGGCGGGCGTCGGAACTGTGCTGAAGGACTGTGTGGAATACCTCTTCGCCCTGGCTCATCACCAGCACGATCCCCCCGCCGGGCACCGCGCGCACCGAGAACGATCCATGCCACGGGTGCGCGCGTTCATAGGACAGCAGGGTCTGAGGACGATCCTCCGGCGATATGCGCGTCTCGATCAGGATGGACCCGCGCGGCATGAGGATGTTGCGGCTCGCGGCGGTGTGTCCAAAGCGCTCGGGACAGACCCACGCCCGCCCCTGTCCGGAAACGGCGATCCAGCTCATGCAGCCCCGCCCCGCCTTGCAGTGCAACGCGTGCAGGCAAAAACACCCGGCGCCCGCCTGCGACACCGCGCGTGGACATCACTGATGACCGGTCCCCCTGAGTGAACTGCCATGCCTGCCTCGATCTCTGGCGGACGGGCCTGTCGTGGGAACCGCTCGGACCGGGGCCCGGAGGAAACGGGAAACAGCGCGCCTGCCATAGCTTTTTGTCTCTTTTTTGGAAACTTATCACGGCGAGTGCGATGGCGAGAACCTATTCTTGCTGTCAGGTTCAGCGGGGGCGGCGCAGGCTGATGCAAACGCGCCACATTTGCCAAGCTGCGAACGGCACGCTAGCCAAGTGCCGATACCGAAACGAGGACCCCAGCCATGACCGATCCCGTCGACCTGACCGCCCGCCTTGTCCGCTGTCCATCGGTCACACCCGAGGAGGGCGGCGCTCTGGTCCTGTTGCAGGACATGCTCTCGGACGCGGGCTTTGAGTGCACACGCGTGGACCGCGGCGGGATCTCCAACCTTTTTGCACGGTGGGGCGCGAAGGGCGCCGCGAAGACCTTCGGCTTCAACGGACACACCGACGTGGTCCCGATCGGGCGGAGGGAGGACTGGCAACACGATCCCTTTGGCGCCGAGATCGACGGCGGCATGATGTACGGGCGCGGCACGACGGACATGAAGTCCGGTGTTGCGGCCTTTGCGGCGGCCGCCATGGATTTCGTCACCGCGACACCGCCGGACGGCGCCGTGGTGCTGGCGATCACCGGCGATGAGGAAGGCGACTCCGTCGATGGGACGACCGCCCTTCTCGACTGGATGGAGGCGGAGGGCGAGAAGATGTCGGTCTGTCTCGTCGGCGAACCCACCTGCCCGGATCACATGGGCCAGATGATCAAGATCGGCCGGCGCGGGTCGATGTCGGCGTGGTTCACCGTGGAGGGCAAGCAGGGCCATTCCGCCTATCCGCACCGCGCGCTGAACCCGCTTCCGGCCATGGCGCGGCTGATGGACCGGCTGGCCTCGCACGAGCTGGACAGCGGCACCGACCACTTCGATCCCTCGACGCTGGCGGTCGTGACCATCGACACCGGCAACCCGGCGACCAACGTGATCCCGGCCAAGTGTTCGGCCTGCGTGAACATCCGGTTCAACGACGCGCACAGCGGCGCCTCCCTGTCCGAGTGGTTGCGCGCCCAAGCGGCAGAGGTCGACGCCGCCTTCGGCACGACGACGGACCTGAAGATCAAGATTTCCGGAGAGAGTTTCCTGACCCCACCGGGATACCTGTCGGACCTTGTGGCGAATGCCGTGGAGGCCGAGACAGGCGTGAAGCCGGAGTATTCGACCACCGGCGGCACCTCCGACGCGCGGTTCGTCAAGAACCACTGCCCTGTGGTGGAATTCGGGTTGGTGGGCCAGACCATGCACGCCGTGGACGAGCGCGTCTCGGTCGAGCAGATCGGCCAGTTGAAGGCGATCTACACACGCATCCTGCAGGACTATTTCGCGTGACCCTGACAGTCGAAGAGACCACCGACCTGTCCGAGCCGCACTCGGTCCGGCGGCGCGTCTTCATCGAAGAACAGGGCTTTGCCGAGGCGGAAGAATGGGACGAGCTTGACCCAATCTCGGTGCATCTGGTGGTGCGCGACGGCGGCGCACCGGTCGCTTCCGCGCGGCTGATGCATGACGGCGACACGGGCAAGATCGGGCGGATCTGCGTATTGGTCAACCACCGGGGCCGTGGCCTTGGCGCGGCGCTGGTCAAACATGGCGTCGCGTATTGTCGGAACGCCCAAGGCGTCGCGCGGGTCTACCTGAGCGCGCAGGATCACGCGATCCCGTTCTATGAACGGCTCGGCTTTGCCGCCTACGGCGAGGTGTACCTGGACGGGACCGTCCCGCATCGGGACATGGAACTGCGGTTTTGACGCGGCGCCGGACACGCCCGGGATACCCGCGCCCCACCCTCGTCATCATGGTGAAGGAGCCGCGGCCCGGACGGGTCAAGACACGCCTCGGACGCGAGATCGGCCATGTCGCTGCGGCCTGGTGGTTCCGGCATCAGGCGCGGCGGCTGCTGCGGCGTGTTCAGGATCCGAGGTGGCGGATTGTACTGTCCGTATCTCCTGACCGCGAGGGAATGCTCAGTCGCGTCTGGCCGGGGCATCTTGCGCGCATGCCGCAGGGAACGGGTGACCTCGGGGTGCGCATGGCCCGCGCGCTGCGGTCCTGTGCCGGGCCAGCGTGTCTGATCGGGGCGGACATACCCGCAGTGGACCGCGCCGCCGTGGCGCGGTGCTTTGCGCTGCTGGGACACCACGACGCGGTCTTCGGCCCGGCGCAGGACGGCGGCTTCTGGTTGATCGGGGTGCACCGTCCCGCGCGTCTACCCAAAGGGTTCTTCTGCAATGTGCGCTGGTCGTCGGAACATGCCCTTGCAGACGCCTCCGACACACTGCCCGGCTGGCGGATCGCCCATGGCGACCTGCTGTCGGACGTGGATTGCGCGGCGGACCTCAAGGCACAGGCCCGCCGCGCCTAGTCCCCCGGATCAATTTTCGCCCAAAACAGGCGGGACTCGCCGGCATTTCTCCGTTTCCGGCATGACGGCGTCATGGGTGCGTGCTACCTCCGTGCCATGACAACCTTGCCCACCAAGCAGGAAATCCTCGACTGGATTTCCGAAAACCCGGCCCTCACCGCCAAGCGCGACATCGCGAAGGCCTTCGGCATCAAGGGTGCCGCACGCATCGACCTCAAGCGCCTGCTGAAAGAGCTGGAGTCCGAAGGCCAGCTCGAAAAGCGGAAGAAGACCTATCGCGACCCGGACCGCCTGCCGCCCGTGACCGTCCTTCAGGCCAAGGCGCCCGACGCCAACGGCGACCTGTTCGCGCAGCCGCTGGAATGGCATGGAGAAGGTGTGGAGCCGACCGTGCTGCTGGTGACCCGCCCGGGCGATCCTGCGCTGGGGGAAGGCGACCGTATCCTCGCCCGGTTGCAGGTGGTGCACGAGGCCGACCACAATTACGAAGCCCGGCTGATCCGGCGCATCGGTGCGTCGCCCCGCAAGGTCGTGGGCCTGTTCCGCAAGACCGCCGAGGGCGGTCGCATCTTGCCCATCGACAAGGGCAGCGACAAGGAGTGGATGGTCGCGCCCGACGCAACGGGCGGCGCGAAGGACGGCGAACTGGTAGAGGCGGAACAGGCCGGGCCCAAGGGGCGCATGGGTCTGCCGAAGGCGCGCATCACGCTGCGGCTCGGCGATCCGTCAGAGCCCAAAGCGGTCTCTCTCATCGCCATCCATCAACACGGCATCCCCGACGACTTCCCGCAGGAGGTGCTGGACGAAGCCGACGCGATGAAGCCCGCCGGTCTGTCCGGGCGCGAGGACCTGCGCGACCTGCCGCTTGTCACGATCGACCCCTCCGACGCGCGCGATCACGACGACGCGGTCTATGCCGTGGCCGATGACGATCCGAAAAACGCAGGCGGATTCCTGATCTGGGTGGCCATCGCCGACGTGGCCTATTACGTGCGCCCCGGCTCTGAACTGGACCGGGAGGCGAAGAAGCGCGGCAACTCCTCCTACTTTCCGGACCGCGTGGTGCCGATGCTGCCCGACCGGCTGTCGGGGGATCTATGTTCGCTGCACGAAGGGGTTCCGCGCGCCTGTATCGCGGTGCGCATGAAAATCGACGCCGAGGGCAACAAGCTGGGCCAGACGTTCGTGCGCGGCCTGATGCGCTCGCCCGCGTCGCTGACCTACCAAGAGGTGCAGGCGGCCATAGACGGAGAGCCGAACGAGAAAACCGGCCCGCTTCTGGATGAGGTTCTGAAACCGCTGTACGCCGCCTACGCCGCGCTGAAATCCGCGCGGGAACGACGCCAGCCGCTCGACCTCGACCTCCCGGAACGCAAGGTGATGCTGAGCGAAGAGGGCAAGGTCACATCAGTCGCCTTCACCGACCGGCTGGACGCGCACAAGCTGATCGAGGAGATGATGGTCCTTGCCAACGTCGCCGCCGCTGAGACGCTGAACGCCAAGGACATGCCGCTCCTGTTCCGGGTGCACGAGGAGCCGTCTCAGGACAAGTTGGAGTCGCTGCGCGACACCGCCGAATCCGCCGGGCTGACTCTGGCCAAGGGGCAGGTGCTGAAGACCCGCCACCTGAACCAGCTTCTGCACCAGGCCGCAGGCAAGGACGAGGCGGAGCTGATCAACATGGCGACGCTGCGAAGCATGACGCAGGCGTACTACAGCCCCAAGAACTTCGGGCACTTCGGCCTCGCGCTACAAAACTACGCGCATTTCACGTCGCCCATCCGGCGCTACTCCGACCTGATCGTGCACCGTGCCCTGATCGCCGCGCACAAATGGGGCGACGACGGCCTGACCGCGCAGGAAATCGAGCGGCTGGAACAGACCGCGCAGCACATCTCGGACACGGAGCGGCGCTCGATGATGGCCGAGCGGGATACCAACGACCGCTACCTCGCCGCCTACCTCAGCGACCGTCTGGGGGCCGAGTTCACCGGGCGCTTGTCCGGCATCGCAAAGTTCGGGATATTCGTGAAGCTGGACGAGACCGGCGCCGACGGGCTGGTGCCGATCTCGACCCTTGGCAACGAGTATTTCCACTTCGACCGCGACGCCGGGACCCTGATGGGTGCCGACAGTGGGCGGATCATCGCGCTTGGGATGCGCGCCAAAGTCAAGCTGGTGGAGGCCGCGCCCGTCACCGGCGGCATCGCCTTCGAACTGCTGGAGCTGGACGACGACGCCTACGAGAGCCGGGCGGGCGGGCGGTTCGGACGTGGCGGTGCGCGGCGGGGCCGTTCCGGGCCGTCGCCGCGCCGCAAGCTCGCCAAGGCCAAGGCCCGCGACAAGAAGGTCAAGCGCAAGGTCACGCGGCAGCGGCGGTAGGCGTCCTGAACCGCTCCGGGTATAGCTGCGCACGTCCACGGGTCACGTAGGCCATCAGGCTGCCGCGTTCACGCAGGGCATGTCGCGCGGGCGTGTCGCCGGGCAGCTTGTCCAGCGCCGAAAGGACCGGCAGGGCGGCGGCGTCCACCGCCGAGGGACGGCTGCCGAACAACCATGGCCCCTCGCCCAAACGCTGCTGCAGCACGTCGAGGTCGGCTGCTGCAGCCTGCGCCGCATGCGCGTCCGAGAACTTGCCGATTCCTTGGCTTTGCAACGTCTTCCGAATGCCCTTGCGCGCCAGTCCCGGCACCACGAGACGCAGCGGTCTGGGCATGGCCCCGAAGACGGCAGGCTCCAGCACGGCCCATCCGTCGTCGCGCACCCATCTGTCGTTGACCAGAAACAGGCGGAGATGCTCCTCCACCATGCGGATGATCGCATGGGCCTGCGCGCGCTGCCCCGCATCCAGGCCGGGAAACAGGTCCGCGCCCTGTGTTTCGAGCCATGCGAGGATGAAGTTGCTGTCGGGCACCGGGCCGTCCGGCGTGCGCAGGATCGGCAGTTTGCCGTAGCCGATGGAAGGGGGCATCATCAGCCACTCCGGCTCCCACGCCTGCCCGGAAAGATCCAGCAGGATCATGGCCTTGACGCAGAAGGGGCTCAGGCTTGGCTCACCAAAGCCGGCGGGGAAGGTCATCAGTTTCAGCATCGGGTCACCCGTGTCGGTTGCATGTCTGCTAGACACTAGGGAGGCCTCATGTCAGTTTCTGACAACTGCCCATAGCATTGTTCCGACATGTCCCGCACCCACCGCCTGTTCCAGCTGATGTCCGCCCTGCGCCGCCTGCCGTCGCCGGTGACTGCCGCGCGTCTGGCCGAGGAAACCGGCGTCTCGCCACGCACGCTCTATCGCGACATCGACACGCTGCGCGAACTGGGTGCCGTGATCGACGGCGAAGCGGGATTCGGCTACCGGCTGATCGAAGACGCGCACCTGCCGCCCTTGGGCTTCGACGACGAGGAGTTGGAGGCGTTGATCCTCGGCTTGCGGGAGGTGGCCGCCGTCGCCGACCCGGCGCTGGCGGAGGCGGCGGAATCGGCTTTGGCCAAGCTGCGCGCACGCCTGCCCGAACGGCAGGCCCACCGGCTGCGCCATGCGGTCCTGAACGCCCACAGATTCGCCCCGCCGCCCCGGCCAACCATCGACGCACGCGCGTTGCGCCGCGCTTGCTGGGACGAAGAGCAGGTGTCCTTCGACTACACAGACAAGAACGGAGCCGCGACCCGGCGCGAGGTGAAACCCCTGACCGTCATGTTGTTCGACAACAGCCATTGCCTTCTGGCATGGTGTTGTCTTCGCAGGGATTTTCGTGCCTTCCGGCTGGACCGGATGCTGGATCTGCAAAGGACGGGCCAGTCTTTCCGGCCTGAACGGGTGCCCCTGCTGCGCGACTACAACGACACGTCTGACGCGAGGATTCGCGCATCGTCGGGATGGGACCTTCGCAAATCGCCCGATACGGGTTATGGTTGCGGCAAAAGAAACGAGCGGTAGACAATCAGATGTTCAGGATGGCCTGTATCGGGCTGGGGATTGCAATCCTCGGCACGGGTCCCGTGTACGCGGAGACTCTGCAGACGTCGCTGCGCCCCAAGGCGCGCGGCCCCCTTGTCGTGCGCCACGTCGAAGAGGTGGTCAGCCGGGCCAGCGGCCTGGGTGACAGCCTGCGCGACGACTTGCTGGCGCCCAGACGATCCACGCGCCCGGCCATCCGCCCGGCGGCCCTGAAACCGCGCACCGCGGCCGTGGCCGCAGCCCCCGTCACCGCTGTCAGCGTCAGCCCCGCCAAGGCAGCCGCCTTTGCCCGCTGGGTCGACGGTTTCCGCCCGCGCGCCCTGTCTCAGGGCGTCAGCGCAAGGACCTTCGACGCAGCCTTCCGAGGGGTCACATTCGATCCGAAGGTGGTGGAGCGGGACTCCTCCCAGGCAGAATTCGCCAAGGGCATCTGGGACTACCTCGACAGCGCCGCATCGGACACGCGCGTGAACAACGGTCGGTCCGCACTGGCCCAGCACCGTGCGCTGCTCGACCGGATCGAGGCGCACTACGGTGTCGACAAGGAAGTCGTGCTGGCCGTCTGGGGCATGGAAACCGCCTACGGCAGCTATCGTGGCTCCAACCATATCATCCAGTCCATGGCCAGCCTCGCCTTCGACGGGCGGCGGCGCTCGTTCTTCGAAAGGCAGCTCGTGGCCGCCTTGCAGATCCTCGAACAGGGCGACACGACACCCGACAGGATGACCGGGTCATGGGCCGGAGCGATGGGTCACACGCAGTTCATGCCCACGTCCTTCCAGTCGCTCGCCGTGGATTTCACCGGCGACGGACGCCGCGACATCTGGGGCGACGATCCGTCCGACGCGCTGGCTTCGACCGCCAATTACCTGAAAAAGAACGGCTGGATAGCCGGGCAGCCGTGGGGCGTCGAAGTCGTCCTGCCGCGCGGGTTCGACTATGACCAGACGAACGTGGAGCGCATGCCCTCCTCCTGGGCGCGACTGGGTGTTCTGGGCACCGATGGCAAGCCCGTCCCCGACTACGGCGCGGCGACTGTCCTGCTGCCCGCCGGGCACGAGGGCGCGGCCTTCCTCGTTTTCAAGAACTTCCGCGTCATCAAGCGCTACAACGCGGCTGACGCCTACGCGATGGGTGTGGGCCACCTGGCCGACCGGATCATGGGCGGGCCCAAGTTTCAGGGCTCATGGCCCCGTGACAACCGACCGCTGACCAGCTCCGAACGCAAGGAGCTTCAGACCCGGCTGACACAGGCAGGGTATGACACAAAGGGCGTGGACGGACGCATCGGCCCGATGACGCTGCAGGCGATCCGGGGGTATCAGCGCCGTGCCGGGCTGGTGCCGGACGGCTACGCCTCCATGGAGCTGCTGAAGAAACTGCGCTGACGGAAGGGGCTTCGGCCCCCGCCCCCCTTTGCACGTGGATCAGGGCAGGCCCTGCTCCGTACAAGGGCCGTTTCGGAAGCACGAATTGACCCTGTCGAGGTCCTCACGCGACGGATCGGCGAACAGCCGGGTGCCGCAGGGATCGGCAAAAGCGACATGCCGGTTCGGTTCACGCTTCAGGAAAACGAGGTACTTCCGACCGCTTTTCGGCTGCGCGCACCATGGTCCGTAGCACTGGACGATCAGCGTGACATTGCCCTGGAACGGCTTGGTGAACCCGTCGCGGTCGAGCGTCTTGCCCACCAGCTGCGCCCGCAGAGGCGTTTCCGGCGGAGCGGCGTTGGGATCGTTCTGTGGCGGCTCTGGCAAACGGCTTTCGTCGAAGTCCAACCGCCCCACGGCTGCGCCCCAGCGGTCCGGGGAGGCATCCACCTCCTTGTAGGTGCGCACCACATCCGGTTTCAGGCAGGACAGGGCCTGCGCCTGGGTGGTGCACAGCACAAGTGCCGCCACCAGCCAGCGCATCACAGGCGGCCCCTGAACGCGGCAATGACCTGTTCGTACACGGGCCGCTTGAACGGCACAATCTGGGCCACGACCTCATCGGCGGGCAGCCAGCGCCATTCGGTAAATTCCTGATGTTCGTCCGCATCCAGCCGGATCTGGTCGTCGGTGCCGTGGAACCGCAGCAGGAACCACTTCTGCTCCTGCCCCTTGTAGCGGCCTTTCCAGATGCGCGGGACGATGTCGTGCGGCAGATCGTAGGCGATCCAGCCCTCGGTCTCGGCCTCGACGGTGACAAGGTCGGGCGTCACGCCGGTCTCCTCGGTCAACTCGCGCAGGGCGGCGGCGCGCGGGTCCTCGCCCTTGTCGATACCCCCCTGCGGCATCTGCCATGCGGGCGGCTCGTGCGGCTGCCGGTCGGCACGCTGGCCGACAAAGGCATGGCCGTCCGCGTTCACAAGCATCACGCCGACGTTGCGGCGATAAGGCAGCTTGGCGATGTCTTCGGGCGTCATTTCGGTCTGGATCATAGTCATGGCCTTCATGTGAAAAGGGCGGGACCATGCCCGCCCTTGTTCATCCTCACTGGTCGGTCGGGGCCAGTTTCGACAGGCCCTTCAGGATGTCGATGGCGTAGGCCAGCTGGTAATCCTCCTCGCGGAGCTTGGCGGCTGCCTCTGCCTTGGCGCGGTCATCCTCGATCTGCTGGATCTCTTCCTCCGTCAGGGAGTCGTTGTCGAGACGGCCACGCAGGTCGGCTTCGGAGCGGGAGAAGACGTTGGTTGCCTCTTCCTCCTCCGTTGCGTCGGGCTCACGGCGGGGCTGTTCCACCACGATGTCCGGCGACACGCCCAGTGCCTGGATCGAGCGGCCGGACGGCGTGTAGTAGCGCGCTGTGGTCAGGCGCATTGCACCGTCGCCACGAAGCGGCATGACCGTCTGGACAGAGCCCTTGCCGAAGGACTTCGTGCCCACGACGATGGCGCGGTGGTGGTCCTGCAGGGCGCCGGCGACGATCTCCGACGCGGAGGCTGAACCGCCGTTGATGAGAACCACCAGCGGCTTGCCCTCGGCCAGATCACCCGGAGTGGCGTTGTAACGGTCGCCGTCAGCCGGATCGCGGCCACGGGTCGAAACGATCTCGCCCTTTTCGAGGAAGGCATCAGAGACGCGGATCGCCTGTGTCAGCAGACCGCCGGGGTTGTTGCGCAGGTCGAGGACGACACCGTTGACGTTGTCCATGCCCCCCAGCTCTTCCACCTGCTCCGCCAGACCTTCGGCGAGGTTGGGGTAAGTCTGGTCGTTGAAGGTCGTCACCCGCAGCACCACGGCATCGCTTTCGGTGCGGGCGCGGACGGCTGTGAGCTTGATGGTGTCGCGGATGATCGAGACGTCGAAAGGCTCTTCCTCGCCCTCGCGGACCACGGTGATGACGATCTCGGACCCGACCGGGCCGCGCATCAGGTCCACCGCCTGATCAAGCGTCAGGCCCAGCACGCTTTCGCCATCCACGTGGGTGATGAAGTCCCCGGCCTCGACGCCTGCCTCCATTGCAGGGGTGCCGTCGATGGGAGACACGACCTTCACGAAGCCCTCTTCCTGCGTCACCTCGATGCCGAGGCCGCCGAATTCGCCGCGGGTCTGGACGCGCATGTCGGCGGCGTCGTCGGGTGGCAGGTAGGAGGAGTGCGGGTCGAGCGAGGTCAGCATCCCGTTGATCGCCGCCTCGATCAGCTCGGAGGGTTCGACCTCCTCCACATACTGCGCGCGGATGCGTTCGAAGATGTCTCCAAAGAGGTCGAGCTGCTCATAGACGGTGGCGGATTTGCCTTGTTCCTGCGCCACCAGCGGGCCGACGAATTGCGTCGTCGCGACCACGGAGGCCAAGGTGCCCGCCACTGCGGCCATCACGAATTTCTGCATATCTCATCCCTTGTCGATTGCGAACCACTGCTGTGGATCATTGGGCGCGTCGCCCTCTCTGACCTCTATATAGAGCGTTTCCGAACGCCCGGCGCCAGCCCCTTCACCCGGAGTTGACGCATTTGTGGCCCCACCCATGAGACCGATCGGACTGCCCGCTGGCAGCACCTCTCCTATCTCGCCGTAGACGAGGTCCAACCCGGCGAAAACAAAGAGAATATCGGGTGACGGTTCGAGGATCGTCACCAACCCGTAGTCCAGTAACGGTCCATTGTAGCGGATCGTTGCGGCGGTCGGCGTGGTCACCAGCGCGCCGGGTCGGGTGGCGATCACGATGCCCGGACGGGTCACTCCAGCAGCGTCGGGATCGCCCGCGGCGCGCAGCAGGACCCCCCGCACAGGCAGCGGAAGGGTGCCGCGCAGGTCTTCGATATCGGGCAGCGGCGTGGCCTCTTCTTCGCCTTCCGCGATCTGGCTAAGGCCGGAGGCGAAGCCCTGCAGCGTCTCGGTGGCGGAGATCAGAATGGCCGTCCGCACCGGGTCCTCCGTGAACCGCTTGGGCAGGTCGGTGCGGTCGGCAATGGCCTGACTGAGGTCGGTACGCGCCTCCTGCACACCTTTCAGCCCCTCGGCGAGTGTGTGCGCCGCGTTCTGCTGCAAGTCGCGCAGGGCGGTGACTTCTTCGAGATCGGCGCGCAGGTCGGCGGCCTGCGCCGCCAGACCCGGCGTCACGGCGGCGACCAGCATACCCGACCGGGCGGTTCCCAAAGGCCCCATCGGATGCAAGAGCGCGCCCGGCGACGCCCGCCCTCCCATTGCGGTAAGTACACCCAGAAGCTGGGAAATTTCCTGGTTCTGGGCCTCAAGCTTGCGCTCCAGCTCGGTCTGGCGGATGGCGGCGGCGCGCAGTCCCTCGCGCATAGCGGCCAGCCCGTCCTCGTAGGCGCGGATCGTATCGGTCAGGGCAGAGACCCGGTCCTGCGCGTCCTCGGCCCCGTCGAGCTGCACCGAGGCAGCTTCGAGCGCTTCTGCCGCGCGGCGCGCATCTTCGCCCGCGTCCTGCGCGGCAAGCGGCGTGGCGGCCAGTGTCAGAAGGAGCGCGAGGCGTTTCAACGGATCAGACTTTTTCCTGTCATTTCATCGGGTTGCGGAAGGTCCATCAAAGCCAGCAACGTCGGCGCCACATCGGCAAGCCGCCCGTCCGCCAGGGACGCGCCGTCCGGTCCACCGAACAGGATAACCGGCACCAGGTTCGTCGTATGCGCCGTGTGCGGACCGCCGGTTTCCGGATCGACCATCGTCTCGCAATTGCCGTGATCGGCGATCACCAGCAGCGCGCCGCCGGTTTGTTCCAGCTTCTCAACCACTTGACCAAGGCCATGGTCCACCGCCTCGCAGGCCTTGATGGCCGCGTCCAGATCGCCTGTGTGGCCGACCATATCGGGGTTCGCGTAATTCACGACGATCAGGTCATACCCTTTGCCGATGGCATCAAGGAACTTCTCCGTGACCTCGCCCGCGCTCATTTCCGGCTGCAAGTCGTAGGTCGCGACCTTGGGCGACTTCGGCATGAAGCGGTCTTCGTGCGGCTCCGGAGTTTCCTTGCCGCCGTTCAGGAAAAAGGTCACATGCGGGTACTTTTCCGTCTCGGCGAGCCGGAACTGCGTCTTGTCGTGCTTCGCCACCCATTCGCCCAAAGTGTTAACGATCTCGCGCTTCGGAAAGGCGGTGGTCATGTATTTTTCATGCGCCTCGGAGTATTGGACCATCCCGAGGCAGGCAGACAGCGCGGGCTTCTCACGCGCGAAACCGTCGAAGTCCGGCGCGGCGATGGCGGCGAGGATTTCCCGCGCTCGGTCCGCCCGGAAGTTCAGGAAGAACAGGCCGTCGCCCTCTCCAAACCCTTGATATCCCTCAATGACAGAAGGCTTGATGAACTCGTCGCCCTCGCCCCGCTGGTCATAACCGGCCTTGATCGCGGCCTCTGGCGTGGGGTGCGTGCCGCCGTTCGGGAAGGCGTCGGCGTCGCTGTCTGCGTAGGCGGTCATGGCGCGGTAGGCCGCCTCCACCCGTTCCCAGCGGTTGTCGCGGTCCATGGCGTAGTATCGCCCGATGACCGAGGCAAAGCGCACCGGCCCGGTGTTCTCCTCGGGGATGTCCAGCTCTTTACGAAGGTTAGCGATATATTTGAGCGCGCATTTCGGATCGGTGTCGCGACCGTCCGTCAGGATGTGCAGCCAGACCTCAAGCCCCTGATCCCGCATCATTTTCGCGGCGGCAATCATGTGGCTGACATGGGCGTGCACCCCACCGTCGGACGTCAGGCCCGCCAGGTGCACCTTGCCGCCCGCTTCGTTAACGGCACCGCAGAAATCGAGGATCGCCTTGTTTTCGAAGAAACTTTTGTCCTCGATGGCGAGGTCGATCTGGCCGAGGTCCATGGCCACCACCCGGCCCGCGCCGATGTTGGTGTGCCCCACTTCGGAGTTCCCCATCTGCCCGGTCGGCAGGCCCACGTCCGGACCGTGGGTGATCAGCGTGGCATGCGGACAAGTCGCCATAAGCCTGTCGATTGTCGGGGTTTTCGCCAGCGCGGGGGCGTTGTTCGCCGTCTCTTCGCGCAGGCCCCAGCCGTCGAGAATGGTGAGGATGACGGGTTTCATGATCTGCGCCTCCGGACTGTGCTGCGCTGTCCTGTAGCAGAGCCGGAGCGCGATGTGGAGAGCGCGCAGGTCAATGCAGCGTGCGGAGGCTTAACCCAGCCCGGTTAACGCTTCGTTATGGTGAGTCCCGGCCGGTTCAGGGGGTCGAACCGGCCGGTTGTTAACCATACCTGCCACCCGCGAATCGGGATTTCGGCGCCTCTTGCCGGTTTCGGGCATATTCCTGCCCGGCGGTCGCAAAGGGGTCATCACGACTGCGTGATAGGGACGCGGTCACCGTGCTTTCGTACCGGGACGGCTGGCCCCCGGGTGTCCGCGTGCTAGGCTGCGTCCAAGTGATTTACCCTGGAGACCGATCCGATGACGCTGACCTACCGGCTTTCCGTTCTGGCGCTGGCCGCCTCGGCCCTGCCCGCCGCCGCGCAGGAGCGCGCGCTGACCTTCGAACTGGGCCTTGGCGTGCAGTCCGGCCCGGCCTACGAGGGGTCGGACGAATACGTTGTCGGTCCGGCACTGGGCGCGTCGGTATCCACGTTCCGCCTGCTGGGTCTGAACGTCGACAGGGGCGACGGCATGGGCTTTGGCTTCGGCCCGTCCTTCCGCTACCTCGCGGAACGCAAGGCCTCCGATTATTCCCGCCTGACCGGCATCGACGACGTGGACGCGGCCTTTGAACTGGGTGGCCGGGTGTCCTACCGCTGGCCCACGGTGGAGGTCTGGGGCGCGGTCCGCAAAGGTGTCACCGGGCACGACGGCGTGGTCGGCGACCTCGGCTCGGACGTGATCCACGACTACGGTCAGGGCACGGAGGTCCGCTTCGGCCCGCGCCTGTCGTTTGCCAACGACGAATACATGGACACCTATTTCGCCGTCCCCACCGGCGCGGCGCTGCCAGCCTATTCGGCGGACGGCGGTCTGTACACGGCGGGGCTGGAGTTCACCGTGCGGCACGACTTCTCCGAAGCCTGGGCGGTCGAGGGCGCGCTCGGCTGGAACCGGCTGGTGGGCGACGCGGCCGATTCCCCGGTGGTGCAGGACCGAGACAGCGGATCGGTCAGCGTGAAGGTTATCCGGACGTTCGACTGGCGGTGGTGAGGGGCGCAGTCGTCCCGGCGAACGCGACCGGTAAACACGGCTCTTCCGGGCGCGGTCTGAAAGCCGCCTAGATAGCAAGCTGATCGCCTTGAGCAAGCCGAAGCAATCGCCATGAAGGTGTCGCCGGTGCTGCGGGGCCACCTCCATGGAGGCCCCGCTTGCATGTAAGGAAAGACTTGCCGCAAACCTTCGGACGGATGCCATGCCTTTCGACAGGCGTTGGCCAAAGTCCCAAATCGTCCGGCCAATTCCGCGCCATCACCGACGTGAAACCGCCCTCGTCCGCATGCTCAGCGGCACCGGTGACGGGTGCCCCCAAGCGTTTGCACCGTCACCCCTGCAGCGACTTCACCACCAACTCGCCCTCTTCCCGGGCCTTCATGGCCAGCGTTGCGGCGTGGGCGCCGGCGGCGGTGGTGAAGTAGGGGATCTTGTCGTAGAGGGCGACGGAGCGGATTTCGCGGGAATCCTCGACCGCGGCGGAGCCTTCGGTGGTGTTCAGCACCAATTGCACGCCGCCGTCCTTCATCAGGTCGACGATGTTCGGCCGGCCCTCGTAGACCTTCTTCACCGTGTCGCAGGTCAGCCCGTGCTCCGACAGGAAGGCCGCCGTGCCGCTGGTGGCGATCAGGCGGAAGCCGAGGTCGGACACGATCTGCGCCGCCTCGACCATCTCCGGGGTCTTGTCGTCGTTCTTGATCGACAGGAAGACCGCGCCTTCGGTCGGCAGGTGCGTGCCCGCGCCAAGCTGGGCCTTCAGGAAGGCGCGCGGGAAGGACTTGTCCCAGCCCATGACCTCGCCGGTCGAGCGCATCTCGGGCCCGAGGATGGTGTCCACGCCGGGGAAGCGGGCGAAGGGCAGCACCGCCTCCTTGACCGAGAACCACGGCATGTCCGGATCGGCCAGCGTCATCGGATCGGCCATCGGCACGTCGGTGTCGTAGTCTATGTCGGCGGCATAGGACGGCCGCAGCGGGAAGGCCGAGAGCTTTTCTCCGGCCATCAGGCGCGCGGCGATGGAGGCAATCGCGCTGTCCGTCGCCTTGGCCACGAAGGGCACGGTGCGGGAGGCGCGCGGGTTCACCTCGATCAGGTAGATTTCGCCGTTCTTGATCGCGAACTGCACGTTCATCAGGCCGACGACGTTGAGCGCGCGGGCCAGCGCCTCCGTCTGGCGCTTGACCTCTTCGATCAGGTCCTTCGACAGGGAGTAGGGCGGCAGCGAGCAGGCACTGTCGCCGGAGTGCACGCCGGCCTCTTCGATGTGCTGCATGATGCCCGCGACGTGCACGTTCTCCCCGTCGCACAGCGCGTCGACGTCCAGTTCGGTCGCGCCGGAGAGGTAGCTGTCCAGCAGGACGGGGCTGTCGCCGGAAACGACCACGGCGTCGCGGATGTAGCGCTTGAGCCCGTCCATGTCGCGGACGATCTCCATCGCGCGGCCGCCCAGCACGTAGGAGGGGCGGATCACCAGCGGGAAGCCGATCTTGGCTGCTATGGCAAAGGCCTCTTCGTCGGTGGAGGCGATGCCGTTGTTCGGCTGCTTCAGGCCCAGCTCGTTGACGAGGTTCAGGAACCGGTCGCGGTCTTCCGCCAGGTCGATGCTGTCGGGCGTGGTGCCGAGGATCGGGATGCCCGCCTCTTCCAGCGCGTTGGCGAGCTTCAGGGGCGTCTGACCGCCGAACTGGACGATCACGCCGTGCAGCGTGCCGCGTTCCTGCTCGACCCGCATGATTTCCATCACGTGCTCGAATGTCAGCGGTTCGAAGTACAACCGGTCGGAGGTGTCGTAGTCGGTCGACACGGTTTCCGGGTTGCAGTTGATCATGATCGTCTCGTAGCCCGCATCGGCCAGCGCAAAGCAGGCGTGGCAGCAGCAGTAGTCGAACTCGATCCCCTGCCCGATCCGGTTCGGACCGCCGCCCAGCACGACCACCTTCTTGCGGTCCGAGGGGCGCGCCTCGCATTCGACCTCGCCCATCATCGGCTCTTCGTAGGTCGAATACATGTAGGGGGTCTGCGCCTCGAATTCGGCGGCGCAGGTGTCGATGCGCTTGAAAACGGCATTGACGCCGAGGTTCTGGCGGGCGCGGCGCACCTGCCCCTCGGTCCGGCCGGTCAGCTCCGCCAGACGGGCGTCGGTGAAGCCGAGCATCTTGAGCTGGCGCAGCCCGTCCTCGGTGACCGGCAGACCGTCGCGGCGCACCTCTTCCTCGGCCTCGACGATCTCGCGGATACGGTCGAGGAACCACGGGTCGTACGCGGTGACGCCCTGGATCTCGATATCCGAAAGGCCGTGGCGCATGGCCTGCGCGATGGTCCGCAGACGGTCAGGGGTGGCCTCGGACAGCGCCTTGACGACGGCCGCCTTGCCTTCGCTGCCGACCGATTCCCAATGGCCTTCCTTCAGGCCTGGAATGTCGACCTCGTTGAAGCCGGTCAGCCCGGCTTCCATCGAAGCGAGCGCTTTCTGCATGGATTCGTGGATCGTGCGGCCGATGGCCATCGCCTCGCCCACCGACTTCATCGCGGTGGTCAGCTTCGGCTCGGACCCGGGGAACTTCTCGAAGGCGAACTTCGGGATCTTGGTGACGACATAGTCGATGGTCGGCTCGAAGCTGGCGGGCGTGACCTTGGTGATGTCGTTGTCCAGCTCGTCCAGCGTGTAGCCCACGGCCAGCTTTGCGGCGATCTTGGCGATGGGGAAACCGGTGGCCTTCGACGCCAGCGCCGAGGACCGCGAGACGCGCGGGTTCATCTCGATCACCACCATGCGGCCATTCTCGGGGTTGATCGCCCACTGCACGTTGGACCCGCCGGTCTCCACCCCGATCTCGCGCAGCACGGCGATGGAGCCGTTGCGCATGATCTGGTATTCCTTGTCGGTCAGCGTCAGCGCCGGCGCCACGGTGATGCTGTCGCCGGTGTGCACCCCCATCGGGTCGACGTTCTCGATGGAGCAGACGATGATGCAGTTGTCCGCCTTGTCGCGGACGACCTCCATCTCGAACTCCTTCCAGCCCAGCAGCGACTCGTCCACCAGGATCTGCCCCACCGGAGAGGCATCCATGCCCGAACGGCAGTAGTGGATGTAATCCTCGCGGTTGTAGGCCACGCCGCCGCCGGTGCCGCCCAGCGTATAGGCGGGACGGATAATCGCCGGCAGACCGACGTAATCCAGCGTTTCCAGCGCCTTGGAGACGCCCGCGTCCAGATCGAACTTGCCCGATGCGGTCTTGGGCGCGGTGACGATGGTGGCCTTGGGGTTTTCCAGGCCGATGCGGTCCATCGCCTCGCGGAACAGCTTGCGGTCCTCGGCCATCTCGATGGCCTCGCGCTTGGCACCGATCATCTCGACGCCGTATTTCTTCAGCACACCCATCTCTTCGAGCGCGAGCGAGGTGTTCAGGCCGGTCTGCCCGCCCATTGTCGGCAGAAGCGCGTCGGGCCGCTCCTTCTCGATGATCTTGGCCACCACCTCCGGCGTGATCGGCTCGATGTAGGTGGCGTCCGCCAGCCCCGGGTCGGTCATGATCGTCGCCGGGTTGGAGTTCACCAGGATCACCCGGTATCCCTCTTCGCGCAACGCCTTGCAGGCCTGTGCGCCGGAGTAGTCGAACTCGCAGGCCTGTCCGATGACGATGGGTCCGGCGCCGATGATCATGATGGATTTGATATCGGTACGTCTGGGCATGGAAGACCTCGTCTGGCGGCGTGTTTCAGCGGGGCATGGACTCGCCTGTCCGGCCCGCAAATTGTGGCGGGTTATAGACAGGCGCCGCGCGGGTTCAACCCCCAAGCTGACGCAATGAGAGCCAAGCCGCCAAACAGCCCGAAAGGGGCACGGGGCACACGACGCGCCCCCTCCTTCATCTTGGCGATAAATACCTCCCCGCCGGAGGCGTCCCGCACCCGCCGCCCGCGCACCGCCGCGTCGGGCTCACTCCGCGGCCAGGCGGTGCTCCTCCGCCTCGGGCACATAAAGATAGTCGCGGGTGATCGGCACCGCGTCCATGCGCTTTGCCAATTGCCATTGCTGGACGTGCAGCGTGCCGATGCGGAAGGACACCTCCATCGAGGTCAGGTAGAAACGGAACATGCGCACGAACCGCGTATCGAACATCGCCTCGATCCGGTCGGCCTGCGCATCGAGCCGCTCGCGCCAGGCGTGAAGCGTCTTCGCGTAATGCAGGCGCAGCGCCTCGTCGTCGGACTGGAAGAGCCAGGCCTTCTCGATCGCGCCATAAACTTCGGAGGCGGAGGGCGCATAGCTGCCCGGGAAGATATAGCGGTCGATCCAGGGGTTGTTGGCGCGCGGCGGCCCGGATTTCACGATGGAATGGATCAGCGCGATGCCGTCCGCGCCCATCAGGTCCGCGACCTTGGCGAAATACTCGTCGAAATGCGGCGCGCCCACGTGTTCCAGCATCCCCACCGACACCACCCGGTCGAAGGTCTCGTCCAGCTTGCGGTAGTCCAGCAGGCGGAAATCGGTCACGTCCTCCAGCCCTTCGGCACGGGCGCGGGCCTGCGCGGTGGCAAGCTGGTTCTCCGACAGGGTCACACCGGTCACCCGGGCGCCGTGGTCGCGCGCCAGCGTCAGCCCCAGCCCACCCCAGCCGCAGCCGATGTCCAGCACGCGCATCCCCGGCTCGATCCTCAGCTTCGCGGCGATATGCGCCTTCTTGGCGTCCTGCGCCTCGTCCAGGGTCATGTCGGGCCGCGGCCAGTAGGCGCAGGAATACTGCATGTCTCGGTCGAGGAAGAGCGCGTAGAGATCGTCGGAGATGTCGTAGTGATGCGCCACGTTCCGCTTCGACTTGAGCGGGTTGTTGCGCTGGATGACGCCGCGCAGCGCGGTCCGGGCCTTCAGCGCGCCCATGTACCACCCCGGCATCCGGTTGTAGCTTTCGTTTTCCAGCAGAAGCGTCATGAAGCCGGTCAGGTCGTCCCCGTCGATGCGGAGCGTGCCGTCCATGTAGCACTCTCCCAGCGCCAGCGCCGGTTGCGCGACAAGCCGCCTGATCGACTCGTCTGACGTAATGTGGACGAGGATCTCGGGGCTGCCCTGTCCGTAGGTGCCGGTCTGGTCATCCGGTCCGGTGACGCGAAGCCTGCCCCTGAGGATCATCCGTTTCAGCATTCGGTCGAGTACGGTCCACCACATCGTATACCCCCATACGTTTGCCAGAAGACTGCTTTCCCAAACGTTCACCTTCGTTAATGGTTCCCTTCGGTCCAGCGTTTTTTGCGCCGCTCTTGACTTCCCGGGGCTGGAACGGTGTATCGGCGCCTGATCTAGCCGCTTTTTGAGGGGAGCCGTCATGCACGCCTACCGCAGCCACACCTGCGCCGATCTGACCAAGGATAACGTGGGCGAGACCGTGCGCCTGTCGGGCTGGGTGCATCGCATCCGCGACCACGGCGGTATCCTGTTCATCGACCTGCGCGACCACTTCGGCACCACGCAGGTGCTGTGCGACCCGGACAGCCCGGCCTTCAAGGACGTGGAGAAGGTGCGTTCCGAATGGTGCATCCGCATCGACGGCAACGTGAAGGCGCGCGACCCGGAACTGGTGAACCCGAAGCTGCCCACCGGCGAGATCGAGGTTTTCGTCCGCGAGCTCGAAGTGCTGGGCCAGGCGCAGGAACTGCCGCTGATGGTCTTCGGCGAACAGGAATACCCCGAAGAGACGCGCCTGAAGTACCGCTACCTCGACCTGCGCCGCGAGAACATGCAGCGCAACATGACGCTGCGCTCGGACGTTGTGGCGTCGATGCGCCGCCGCATGTGGGACAAGGGTTTCCGCGAGTACCAGACACCGATCATCACCGCGTCCTCGCCCGAGGGCGCGCGCGACTTCCTCGTGCCGTCGCGCCTGCACCCGGGCAAGTTCTACGCGCTGCCGCAGGCGCCGCAGCAGTTCAAGCAGCTCATCATGGTGTCGGGCTTCGACAAGTATTTCCAGATCGCGCCCTGTTTCCGCGACGAAGACCCGCGCGCCGACCGCTCGCCCACCGACTTCTACCAGCTCGACCTGGAGATGTCCTTTGTGGAGCAGCAGGACGTCTTCGACACGATTTCGCCGGTGATCGCAGGCGTCTTCGAGGAGTTCGGCGGCGGCAAGTCGGTGGACGCGCCCGAGACCTGGCCGCAGATCCCCTACAAGGAAGCGGCGCTGAAGTACGGCACCGACAAGCCCGACCTGCGCAACCCGATCGAGATGCAGGACGTGTCCGAGCATTTCCGCGGCTCGGGCTTCGCGATCTTCGCCAAGCTGCTGGAGCAGGACGGCACCGAGATCCGCGCCATCCCCGCCCCCACGGGCGGCTCGCGCAAGTTCTGCGACCGGATGAACGCCTGGGCCCAGAAAGAGGGCCTGCCGGGGATGGGCTACATCTTCTGGCGTGATCAGGGCGACGGCATGGAAGCCGCCGGTCCGCTGGCCAAGAACATCGGGCCCGAGCGGACCGAGGCGATCCGCCAGCAACTGGGCCTTGGCGTCGGCGACGCGGCGTTCTTCCTGGGCGGCAAACCGGCGTCTTTCCAGAAGGTTGCAGGCCGCGCGCGGGATGTGCTGGGTCAGGACCTGAAGCTGATCGACGAGAACCGCTTTGCCTTTGCGTGGATCGTGGACTTCCCGATCTACGAGAAGGACGAGGAAACCGGCGAGATCGACTTCGAGCACAACCCGTTCTCCATGCCGCAGGGCGGGATGGAGGCGCTGCAAGGCGATCCCATGGCGGTGAAGGGCTATCAGTACGACCTTGCCTGCAACGGTTACGAGCTGGTGTCCGGTGCGATCCGGAACCACAAGCCGGAGGTGATGCTGAAGGCGTTCGAACTGGCGGGCTACGGCGCAGACGAGGTCAAGGCGCGCTTCGGCGCCCTGTTCAACGCCTTCCACTACGGCGCACCGCCGCACGGTGGCTGCGCGGCGGGCATCGACCGGATCGTGATGCTGCTGGCCGGCACGTCGAACATCCGCGAGGTCATCATGTTCCCGATGAACCAGCGTGCCGAGGACCTGATGATGAACGCGCCGTCCGATCCCTCCAGCGACCAGCTTATGGAGTTGGGCCTGCGGATCATGCCGCGCGAGTAATCCCGGCCTCCGGCAATCGGGTTCGAGAACGAAGAAAGGGTGCCCCCGCAAGGGCACCCTTTCGTCTTTTATGGAGAGAGAGTGAGAGAGTAGTGCCGGTGGTTCCCCAGACCCGGCCGCCAGCAAAACGCTGAGGGCCCCGGCTGTATAATTGGGGACTGCGACCTGCCCACCCAGTTGAAGCACATCTGGCCGCAGTCCCCGTGGCTTGTCGGTCCGACGGCGTTCGCGGCAGATGCCACAGACGCGTCCGATCCGAACTCCGCTGCATGTCGTTTTTCAGGTGCCCTTGGTCCGCCCCCGGACCTGTGGCACCTGCGGCGTCACACCAAGCGTGAGGCCGCGTGTCGTTCGTGAGTGGTGCCCCGGGACTGACCTTCCGCCAGTCGCCGGGATGTCTGTATAGTCTGTGTGGTCTTCCGTGACGGCCTTGCGTCCGATCCGTGCCAACCCCCGTTGCACGTCCCGTCAGTTCGTCAGCGCAGGCCGCTGCCCGGCGCCAGCATTTGCGGGTCGAGCATCAGGACGGCCAGAACAATGGCCAGAGTCGCGGTGGTCACGAGTGCGAAGCGCATCTTGTCGTTGCAGCATTCCGCGGCTTCCATGCCATGCTTCTGCGCAAGGGTTCTCTTGATAAAGCACTTCAGGGTGAAGAGCGGCAGCATCAGCGCCAGAATTGCCCCAGAAACCAAAAGCGCGACTTGAGTTGCCATCCTCTAACTCCGTCTGCGGTTGTATTTACAATTAGAGATTGTAAGGCAAATGTGGCGCGATTGCGGCAAAAGGGTGCAGAATCTACGGTTTATTAACTTTTGTATATCCCGCACCCCAAACGTATAGGTTTCGCTCAGTCTTCGAGGGAATCTTCCCGTTTCTCGTCGATCAGACCGGCCTCTTCCTGCTTCCGACGAAGGAAGCGCTCGCCGTATCCCTTGATCTCCGAATCGTCGATAACCTCTTTTGCACGCGAGAAAACTTCGTCTTCTTCCTCATCGACGTGGTGTTCGTAGTCGTGCCGGAGGGTCTTGAACCTGGTCAGCCAGCCAGAGGAGGACATGTCCGTCTCGTTGAGCTCTTCCATCAGGTCGTCAAGCTGCTGGTGCTCGTGGACGGAGTGCCGTGCCGCGTCCTGACCCCAGGTCTTGGAGATCAGCTTGGAGTAGAACGTCTCTTCTTCCGCCGCCGCGTGCGCTTTCACGTCGTGGTAGAATTCGTCCCATGCCGCCTTGCGCGTGTCCGACGCGCCTGACGTGTCGGAGATCGTCTCCAGCAACGCCCGGTGCCTGTCGTGGTCGGACTTGATGGCGGTGTAGATGTCGGTCATTTCGCTCCCCTAACTGTTGTCACTCTTTTGTGCCGCGGCTCATTCGCGCGTTTTCGCGTTGAGAACGCACAACCCCGCGCCGGGTTCCGGACACGCAGGCGAATTCGCGCGCTGGGCAGGAAGCACGGCGGACCGCCCGTCCGCGCAAGCGGATGCGCGGTCGTGACGGCAGGTCCGGTTCGGACGTGGGGCAAACGGGTTTCCCCGGGCGCGGCATGCGCACCGCCCCGGGGGCTTTTCAGCTTGTCAGGTCGTCGGGGGAACGCCTGTGGGCCTACATCGCCAGCCGGTCGGTCAGCCGGTCCTGCACAAGCGCGGTCACGCGGGCGAGGCTGGATTGCATCGGCCGCCCGGATCGGCGGGCATCGGCCAGATCCTCTGCCGCGCTTTGCAGCGCGCGATCCCCGGCACTGCGCGCCACGCCGGTCAGGAACTGCGTGACATAGCGCAGGGAGCGTTCGTCGTCGCGGTCGTCCAGCACGTCGGCGGCATGGGCCATGTCGTCGCGGTAGGCCAGCGGGTCGGGCAGGATCGGGTCGTCGATCACCGGGCGCGGCCCGGTCGGCTGCCGTTCGGGCGGCAGGGCGGACAGGACGGCGGTCTGGAACGCCGTGACGGAGGCGATGGGTTTCGACAGGAAGCCGTCGGCCCCGGCAGCAAGCGCCACCTCCTCCGCAAAGCTGTCGCCGGAGGTCCCGAGCAGCACATCCACCCGCGGGCAGGCGATGGAAAGTTCCGAGATCAGCTCGGCCCCCGATCCGTCGGGCAGGCCGAGGTCGATGATGACCACGCTGGGACGGTAGACCTGCAGGTGCCGGCGCGCGGACTTCAGGCAGTCGGCGCGGCGGATGCGGGCGCCGGAGCGCAGGCACAGGAGCCGCATGGCATCGCAGGCAAAGCGGCTGTCCTCGACCACGAGGATGGTGAGCCCCAGCAGGGGCCGGGCGGCTGTGGGCCGCATGTGCGCGGCGAGGTGATCGTTGCGGTCCATTTGTCCCTCCGGGTTCCGAGTCGCCGATCATGATGCCGTCCGGCTGGTGAATAAGCGGTTAAGCAAGGTTTCGCGGGCTGTGCGGGCCTGCGCCCCTACCGGCGCCTGCGGGGTGGCGCCTGTTGTCGCGGTCCGCGTGCCGCCGCTTGTCTTGCGTGGGTCCGCGCAGGCATAAGACGGCAACCCAAGACAGGAGTTCAGGAATGATCGGTCGTCTCAACCATGTCGCCATTGCCGTCCCCGATCTGGAGGCGGCCTCTGAACAATACCGCAGCGCGCTTGGCGCCAAGGTCGGCGCGCCGCAGGACGAACCCGACCACGGGGTCACGGTGGTGTTCATCGAACTGCCGAACACCAAGATCGAACTTCTGTACCCGCTGGGCGAGGACAGCCCGATCAAGGGGTTCCTCGACAAGAACCCCTCCGGCGGCATTCACCACGTCTGCTACGAGGTCGACGACATCCTTGCCGCGCGCGACCACCTTAAGGCGACAGGCGCGCGGGTGCTGGGGTCGGGCGAGCCGAAGATCGGCGCCCATGGCAAGCCGGTGCTGTTCCTGCATCCGAAGGACTTCAACGGCTGCCTCGTGGAACTGGAGCAGGTCTGATGGGTATCACTTCCGGACTGGTGCTGTTCGCCGTCATCTGGTTCATGACGTTCCTCTGCGTGATCCCGGTGCGGCTGAAGACGCAGGGCGATGTGGGGCACGTGGTGGAGGGCACCCACGCGGGCAGCCCCGAAGTCCATAACCTGAAGAAGAAGGCGCTGATCACCACGGTGATTTCGCTGGTGCTTTGGGCGGCGATCGCGACGGTGATCCTCTCTGGCGCGATCACCGTGCGGGATATCGACGGCTGGATGTTCAACCGCATGGCGCCGCTGGACGCGCAACAGTAAGGCGGCGCATAGCCCCGCCCTACAGGGCGCCGCGCGGGAAGGATTGCGCCGCGCCACGTCCGACAGGGGAGGCGCCGCCCCGTGCCCGCATCGAATCATGCACCGCCGTGCCGTTTCAGGACCGGCAGCAGTAGGGCGGGGCTATGCGCCGCCCTAGGCCCGGTTGAGACCCGGTTCAGGTCCGGTTCAGGCCGTGGAAGATGTGGGTGAACGTCGCCGCGCCCAGCACCGGGATCAGCAGGTTCACCAACGGCACGGACAGCGGCATGGCCATCAGCACGCCCCCGGCCCAGATCGTCACCAGGTGCCTCCGCCAGAGCCGCTTCGCCTCCACCCGGCCGACGCGGCGCATGGCGGCGAGGATGAAGTATTCCCGCCCCAGCAGGAAGCCGTTGAGCCCCCAGAAGATGAACGGCGCGAGGGGGGCGAACAGCAGGTAGAGCACCAGCGCCACCCCGTTCGCCAGCACCATGGTGCCCAGGAAACCCAGCCCGTCCAGCGCCGCTTCGGAGAACGGCACAGACGTGGCGCGGCCGGCGTCGGGGTAGTGCACGTCCTCCACCGCCTGCGCGACCTCTTCGAGAAAAAGGCCGGTGACGGCCGAGGCCACCGGCACCATCAGGAAGACCGAGGCCACCATCGTCACCGGCACCATGGCCCAGCTCAGCACGTTGTCGATCCAGGTGATCGTGCCGATCCACGGCAGGGTCAGGCTGTCGCCCACCAGCCAGCCCGCGCCCCAGACCATCAGCGCGGCGAAGGCGAACAGCACCGCGACGGTGATCCCCACCCCGCGCAGCAGCACGGAGCGGAAGCGCGGATCGCCCATCTGGCCCAACGCCTTGAAGAAGGCGTCGAAGATCATGCGTCCACCCAGGTGGTGATGGCGCCGAGGTCGGGGCGCGGCCGGTCCGGCGGCGTCGCGGTTTCCGTGCCGATGTGGACAAAGCCCGCGATGGTCTCGTTCTCTGCCAGTCCCAGGGCATCGCGGCGGAAGTCCGCGTCGTGGCTCGCCCAGCCCGACAGCCAGTTCGCGCCCCAGCCGCTGGCCAGCGCCGCGTTCAGCAGCGCGAGGCAGACGGCCCCGGCGGAATAGGTCTGTTCGATGGCCGGGATCTTCTCGGACGGTTTCTGCACCTCGATCACCGCGACGCAGAGCGGGCTGTCGTCGAAGGCCGCGCGCGCCTTGGCGATGGTGGGTTCGTCCTTGCCGAGGCGCGCGCCCGTGGCCGCCACCTCGCCCGCCATCCGGTGCAGCGCGTCGCCCGACAGCACGATGAAGCGCCACGGCTCCAGCTTGCCGTGATCCGGCGAGCGGGCGGCGGCGGTCAGCAGCGTTTCCAGCGTCGCGCGGTCCGGGACGGGGGCGGTCAGCGTCTTGGAGGGACGAGAACGGCGGGTGAGAAGGAAGTCCATCGCTTCCGGGTTCGGGGTGGGCATGCGGCCTCTCCTTGTCTTGTCGGGTGGTATGAAAGCCCTGAGCGCCCGGGATTCAACCGGGAAAGTTGCGGGATTGTCGTCAGGATGCTAGCGCCACCCCATGAAACCGCCCGATCTCTCCGACCTCGCCGTGCCCGGCGCGACCCTCGCGGTACGTGTCACGCCCAAGGCCTCGCGCAACGCGGTGGAGCGGACCGACGACGCGCTCCGGGTCTATGTGACCACCGTGCCGGAGGGTGGCAAGGCGACGGCGGCGGTCGTCAAGCTGCTGGCAAAAGCCCTTGGCGTGCCGAAGTCGCGGCTGGAGCTGGTCCGGGGAGAGACCTCACGCGACAAGGTGTTCCGGGTGCTGTGAGCCTGCGCCGTCACGCCATGCCGGGAAAGCGCGCCCTCGTACGGTTCGCGAAGGCGACAAGCGACAGCATCACCGGCACCTCGACCAGCACGCCGACCACAGTGGCCAGCGCCGCACCGGAGTTCAGCCCGAAGAGCGAGATCGCCACGGCCACCGCCAGTTCGAAGAAGTTCGACGTGCCGATCATCGCGCAGGGTGCGGCGATGCGGTGCGGCACCTTCAGCAGGAAGGCCGCGCCGTAGGCCAGCGCGAAGATGCCGTAGCTCTGGATCAGGATGGGTACGGCGATCAGTGCGATGACAACGGGACGGTTCAGGATGACCTCGCCCTGCAGGCCGAAGAGGATCGCGACCGTGGCCACGAGACCGATCATCGAGAGCGGCTTGACCCGAGCAGAGAAGGCGTCGATCGCGGCATCGGATCCCAGCATCCGGCGGGTGATCAGCCCGGCGATCAGGGGCAGCACGACGTAAAGCACCGTCGCCAGAACCAGCGTGTTCCAGGGCACGGCGATCTCCGTCACGCCCAAAAGCAACGCCACGATGGGCGCGAAGGCCACCACCATGATCAGGTCGTTCACCGACACCTGCACCAGCGTGTAGGTCGCATCCCCGCGTGTGAGCTGCGACCAGACGAAAACCATGGCCGTGCAGGGCGCCGCGCACAGCAGGATCAGCCCAGCGATGTACTGGGAGGCATCTTCGGGCGCGATCCACGGCGCGAAGATGTGGTCGAAGAACAGCACGGCCAGAAACGCCATGGTGAAGGGCTTGATTAGCCAGTTGACGGTGAGCGTTACCATCAGGCCCCTTGGCTGCCTTGCCACGCCCGCCACGGCGCCGAAGTCGACGCCGACCATCATCGGGTAGACCATGGCCCAGATCAGCACCGCGACCACCAGATTGATCGAGGCGACCTCGGCCCCGGCGATGGCCTGAACCAAGCCCGGCGCCACCACGCCGACGGCGATGCCGCCGAACATGGCGAGCGCCACCCAGAGGGTCAGCAGGCGTTCGAATGGGCCCATGGGTTGCGGGGCGGCTGCGTCGCTCATCGTTCCCTCCGGCCCCGTCTGCGGGCTGTCATGATGGTGTCATTTCGCGGAATCCCGAATTGAGGGCGGTGTAGCCCCCGCCCGCCGATCTTGTCAAGATTCGTCATTTCGCGTATTCACGAAACATGGATCAGGCCAAGGCAACGGACGCTTTCACCGCGCTGGCGCACGACGTGCGGCTGTCGGTGTTCCGTCTGCTGGTGAAACGCGGGCCGGACGGCACCCCCGCGATGGAAGTCGGGCGCCTGCTGGACCTCAAGCCCTCGACCCTGTCGGGCCATCTGTCGGTGCTCAAGCGCGCCGGTCTGGTGACGGCGACACGTCAGCACCGCGAGGTGCTTTATGCCCCGAACTTCTCGGCGGTGAACGGGCTGGTCACCTTCCTGCTGGAGGACTGCTGCGGCGGCGATCCGGCGGCCTGCGCCGGCATCGGCCTGCCCCTGCGCTGAACTCTGCCCCCCAAACGGCGGAGAGCGCATACAGCGGAGGTCCCCAACCTTTTTCGGCAACTGGCGTCCCGCACGGATGGCTGGCCTCTGGCCACAACGCCGTGCCGACAGCATTGCCCGAAATGAACGCTACGACTGCTGATCGCGGATGCCAGCTTGGCCGGACGAAGCCAACCTTGGTGCCTTTCGTCTTGCAATGTAAAACGTTCGTTTTACATTGGGACCCATGGACCCTGAAGGAGGCTAGCCATGGATATGACGACCAAGCTCACCGCCGCCGCCGAGCGTCTCTTTGACCGGCACGGCTACATGGCCACCGGCATGGACCGGCTGACTGAGGCTGCGGGAATGTCGAGCCGGACGCTCTACAAGCATGCGGGCAGCAAGGCGCAGCTCATGGCACGGGTGCTGACCGAGCGGGACCGGCGGTTCATGGCCCGGCTCGATGTGCGGACCGTCGATGCGCTGTTCGCGGCGCTTGAGGACTGGGTGCGGGTCGAGGGCACGCGAGGGTGCCTGTTCCTGCGGTCGCGTGCCGAAACCGGCGGCGACACGCCCGAGATCGCGGAGGTAGTCGCGCTGCACAAGACGGCGTTTCATCGACGGATCGAAGAGGTTGTCGCGACAGACCTCGGACGCGAAGATCCGGTGCTCGCCGAGCAGGTGCTGGTTCTCCTCGAAGGGGCGACCCACGCAGCGGTCTACCGGGGCGCAGATGCCGTGTCCGCCGCGCGGGCGGCGGCCGCCATCCTGATCGAGAGGGCCCGATCATGAGTCCCGCGCTTCGCATCGGTGCGACAGGCTTCGGCCTGATCGCGGTCTGCTATGGCTTCGCCCGCTTCGCCTTTGGCCTGTTCCTGCCGCAGATCGACGGCGATCTGAGCCTCGGCCCCTCGCTCAGCGGGATCATTTCCGGTGGCTCCTTCGCTGGCTATTGCATCGCCATTGTCGCTTCTGCCGTGCTGACCGAACGGATCGGCGCGCGCGCGGTCGCTGTCGGCGCTGCCATCGTCGCCGCCGTCGGTATGGCCGGGATCGCGCTTGCGCCATCGCCACTGATCCTTGCCATCGCCGTGGTGGTGGCGGGATCGAGCACGGGCCTCGCCTCTCCGCCCATGGCCGCAGCCGTGGCGGCCACGGTGCAGAAGAGCCGCCAGAACCTCACGAACACGGTGATCAATGCGGGCGTGAGCGCGGGGGTGGCCCTGTCGGGGCCGATCGCCCTGGCCATCGCCGGGCAATGGCGGCTGGCCTTTGGCGCGTTCGCCGCCGTCGCGGTTGTGCTGACGGTTGCGGCCGCGGCCTCCCTTCCGGCCTCTCGGGGTGGCGAGGGCGCTGGCGGTCTTCCTCCGATGACTGGCCCGGTTCTGCGCCTGATCTCCGCATCGTTCCTGATGGGCGCGGCGAGCACCGCCCTGTGGTCCTTCGGAGGCCAGCTCGTGTCGCAGCAACTCGGATGGGGGCCGACGGGAACCGGGCTTCTCTGGACCTGTATCGGCGCTGGCGGCATTGCTGGCGCCTGGGCCGGCAAGCTTGTCGACCGGTTCGGTCTCGACCCCGTTCACTGGTCTTTCCTGGGGCTGATGGCCGCGAGCATCTTTGCAGTCGGATCGGGCGTCGCCACACCCTCACTCGTTTTGATCGGAGGCGCTCTCTTCGGTGCGGCGTATGTGATGCTGACGGGGGTCTACCTCGTCTGGGGAACCCACGCCCTGCCGGACCGTCCCGCGACCGGGCTCATGATCGGGTTCCTGACCATCGCCGTGGGCCAGACCGCCGGTGCGCCTCTCTTCGGGTTTCTGATGGCAGGTCCGGGCGCAGGACCGGCTGTGACATGTTTCGCTGGCATCGCACTGCTTGCGGGGGCCTTTCGGGCAAGAAGCGTGACCGGCAGTGCGGTTGCGTAGCAAGATCAACCGGGGAGCGGTGCGCACGCATGTCGTGGAAGGGCTCTGAAGCGGTCATTGGCTTCGCGCGGTTTCCCGGCTTGCGGGTGTACGTGGCATGAAAAAAGGCGGGGCTTCCCCCGCCTTTCTCTTTGCCTTCCGGCGTCAGGATCAGTGCACCACGGCATCGTCCGGCTTGGGCCGGTTGGTGGCGCCGACGCGGTCGCCGATCAGGAGGCCTTCTGCCCCGGCAGAGACCGGAACCACGTCGCCGTCGTTCACGTCGCCGGACAGCAGCATCTCGGCCAGCGGGTCCTGCAGCGCGCGCTGGATCACCCGCTTCAGCGGACGCGCACCGAACACCGGGTCGTAGCCCTCGTCCGCCAGCCACGCCTTCGCCGCGTCGTCCAGCTCCAGCCGGATCTTGCGGGCCGCGAGCCGCTTCAGCAGACGGCGGAGCTGGATCTCCACGATGCCGCCCATGTCCTCGCGCTTCAGCCGGTCGAAGATGATCGTCTCGTCGAGACGGTTCAGGAACTCCGGCCGGAAGTGGGCGCGGACCGCGTCCATCACGTCGCGCTTGGCCTGACCGCCGTCAGCGCCTTCCGGCAACTGGCTGAGCGCCTGGGACCCAAGGTTCGACGTCAGCACGATCAGCGTCTGCTTGAAGTCCACGGTGCGGCCCTGACCGTCGGTCAGCATACCGTCATCGAGGACCTGCAACAGCACGTTGAACACGTCCGGGTGCGCCTTCTCGACCTCGTCGAACAGCACGACCTGATACGGACGCCGCCGCACGGCTTCGGTCAGGACACCGCCCTCGTCGTAGCCCACGTAGCCCGGAGGCGCGCCGATCAGGCGCGCGACCGCATGCTTCTCCATGAACTCCGACATGTCGATGCGGACCATCGCGGAGTCGTCGTCGAACAGGAATTCCGCCACGGCTTTCGTCAGCTCGGTCTTACCGACGCCGGTGGGGCCGAGGAACAGGAAGCTGCCCAGCGGGCGGTTCTCGTCGTTGAGGCCCGCACGGGCCCGGCGCACGGCATTCGCCACCGCCGTCACCGCCTGGTTCTGGCCGACAACCCGACGATGCAGGTTCTCTTCCATGCCCAGCAGCTTTTCGCGTTCGCCTTCCAGCATCTTGCCGGCGGGAATACCGGTCCAGCGCTCCACGACAGAGGCGATCTGATCCGGGCGCACCGCTTCCTCGACCATGACGTCGTCGGACGCCTCGGCCTCGGCCAGCTGCTTCTCCAGCCCCGGGATGATGCCGTAGGACAGTTCCCCGGCGCGGGCGAGGTTGCCCTGCCGTTTCACCTGCTCCAGCTCGGCACGGGCGCGGTCCAGTTGCTCCTTCACGTCGTTGGCCGAGGCCAGCTTGTCACGCTCCGCCTGCCAGCGCGCGGTCATCTCCGCGCTCTGCTCCTGCAGGTCGGCGAGGTCCTTCTCCAGCTTCTCCAGCCGGTCCTTGGAGGCCTGATCGTCCTCGGACCGCAGGGCTTCGACCTCGATCTGCTTCTGCAGGATGTCGCGGTCGAGCGCGTCGAGTTCCTCCGGCTTCGAATCCACCTCCATCCGGAGACGGCTGGCGGCCTCGTCCATCAGGTCGATGGCCTTGTCCGGCAGGAAACGGTCGGTGATGTAGCGATGCGACAACTGCGCCGCCGCCACCAGCGCGGAGTCGGCGATCCGCACGCCGTGGTGCAGTTCGTACTTCTCCTTGATACCGCGCAGGATCGAGATGGTGTCGTCCACCGTCGGCTCCTCGACCATGACCGGCTGGAAGCGCCGTGCCAGTGCCGCGTCCTTCTCGACGTGCTTGCGGTATTCGTCCAGCGTGGTTGCGCCGACGCAGTGCAGCTCACCGCGGGCGAGCGCCGGTTTCAGCAGGTTGGACGCATCCATCGCGCCATCCGCCTTGCCTGCGCCGACCAGCGTGTGCATCTCGTCGATGAACAGCACGATCTCACCGGCGGCCGAGGTGACCTCCGACAGGATCGACTTCAGACGCTCCTCGAACTCGCCCCGGTACTTCGCACCGGCAATCAGCGCGCCCATGTCGAGCGCCAGAAGACGCTTGTTCTTCAGGCTTTCGGGCACGTCGCCGTTGACGATCCGCAGGGCGAGGCCCTCCGCGATCGCGGTCTTGCCGACGCCCGGCTCACCGATGAGCACCGGGTTGTTCTTGGTCCGGCGGGACAGCACCTGCATGGTACGGCGGATTTCCTCGTCACGGCCGATGATCGGGTCGATCTTGCCCTCGCGGGCGCGGTCGGTCAGGTCCAGCGTGTACTTCTTCAGCGCCTCATAGCTGTCTTCGGCATTGGCGCTGTCCGCCGTGCGCCCCTTGCGCACGTCGTTGATGGCCTCGTTCAGACCCTGCGGCGAGACCTTGCCGGCTTCCAGCGCCTCTTTCGCGGGGGATTTCACCATGGCCAGCGCCATGAGCATCCGCTCTACCGGGACAAAGCTGTCGCCGGCCTTCTTGGCGATCTTCTCGGCCTCGTCCAGCACCTTGCCGGTGGCGGAATCGAGGTACACCTGCCCGGCGTCGCCGGACACTTTCGGGATCTTCGCCAGCTTGGTGTCCAGCACCTGCACCACGCGCTTCGGCTCTCCGCCGGAGGCTGCGATCAGGTTGGTTGCCAGTCCCTGCTCATCGTCCATCAGCGCCTTGAGCAGGTGCTCCGGGGCCAGCTTCTGGTGGCTCTCCCGCATCGCGATGGTCTGCGCGGCCTGAACGAAACCGCGCGCACGTTCCGTGAACTTGTCCAAGTTCATCTTACTCTCCTTTGCACAAGCACCCCTATGCGACCGCGCCTGCACAAGGCAGCGCCCGGCCTCTTGGGCCTCGCATGATAAATGGGCCTGTTTGCGCTCCCCTTCAAGACATTCGTTGCAAAAATGCAACGCGACTGGCGGGCCCGGCTCAGTCAGGTCCTCCACCCGCCCGGACAGGTTCCGGCAACCGGGACAGATGGTGCGCGCGCCACGGCCCGACCACTGCGTGACAGGTCCCCCGCGCTTGACGCGACACGTCCGGGCGGTCACATGAGAAAAACATCAGGAGCCCAGCCATGACCCTTGCCCGCGCCACCGAACAGAATGCCTCAAATGCCGCCGATGACCGGCTGATCGTGGCGCTGGACGTCCCGAACGTGCTGGAGGGCATCGACCTCGTGCAAAAGCTGGGGGACACGGTGTCCTTCTACAAGATCGGGCTGGGTATGCTGACCGGCGGCGGGCTGGCGCTGGCGAACGAACTGAAGGCCGAACACGGCAAGCGCATCTTCCTCGACATGAAGCTGTTCGACATCGGCGCCACCATCGAAGCGGCGGTGCGGGGCATCGCGCAGTTCGACCTCGACTTCCTCACCGTGCACGGCGACCCCTACGTGGTCCGCGCCGCAAAGCAGGGCGCTGCCGGGTCCGACCTGAAGATCCTCGCCGTGACCGTTCTGACATCGCTGGACCGCGACGACCTCGACTCGGCGCTCATCAAGGATGGCATGATCCCCGACCTCGTGACCGAGCGGGCGGGACGCGCCTTCGAGGCCGGAGCGGACGGGGTGATCTGTTCGCCGAACGAGGCGGCGCAGATCCGCGCCCTGCCGGAGGCCGACGGGCGCCTGATCGTGACCCCCGGTGTGCGCCCCTTCGGTGCCGACGTCGGCGACCAGAAACGCATCGCCACGCCGGCGCAGGCGATTCGCGATGGCGCGGACCACATCGTCGTCGGACGCCCCGTGCATCGCGCCGCATCGCCCAGACAGGCGGCAGAGGACATCGTGGCAGAGCTGCGCTCCCCTCAGGCGCAGCGCGCGAACACCTGAACGTTTCAATCACGCCCTGAAACATGTGAGCCGTCTAAATCCAGCAGGATTCAGGCGGCTCTATCGCTATATCTGGTCGATTTTGGAACCGTGTCGGCGGGCTTTGCGTTTTTTACCTGTTGGAAGTGCAGAAATGCCGATCTGGCGGAGGCAAACGTGGGCAACGTTCGAAATAATTTGACACGTGGTCGTGATGCAACGCTTGCCGCAAGGACAACTATGGGCGAAAAGGCGCCTAGAGCTGCGCTGTATTCCGCTTGCACATTGGAGTCACAGGGAAATTCCTTACCTGACTCTGTGATGAAACTTATCCACAAGTTCTTACGTTATGTGTATACCGGGGCCAAAAATGAGGTCCGTCACAAAAAAGGGTTGAGGTTATGAGCGATATGACACCCCGAATTCACGACGTCCGTTACAACGCCGCCGAACAGTGCTTCGAGGCTCTTGTGACCCTTCACACGCCCGGTGGACGGGTGCGCGTGGCCAGCACGTTCTCCGCGCCGATGACCACCGATTTCGAGGCCGCCTCGCGTGGGTTGCTGAACACCGCGCTGATGGCGTTGGGCGACCGCGCCGCGCTGAAATCGCGCGAACTGCGCACGCCGATCGTTCCGCCGCGCACCGCCGTGGCGTCGCACATGCCACACGCCGCCTGAGAGTTTTCGTCGTGCTGTCGATGGTATCCGGCACGACACCTTCTGCCTGCCGCTCATACGCCTGTATGAGCCTGCCTGACCGACCCCCTTCTGTCCCTCGGGGCGCGGTCTGACTGCCGGGGCGCCGCACGCTGCCTTTCGCGGCCCCCGGCTTTTTCTCCCCAAGCGGGAGACCCATTTTCGCCGCGCCTGCCCGTCATGGCCTTCCCGTCATGGCACTGCGTGGCACGATCTGCCTGAAGCCCATGCGCCTGTATGGGCCTGCCTTCCGGGATCTCTACTGTCCCCTGAGACCCGGACAAACTTCCGGGACGTGTCAGTTTCAGACACGTCCCGGTTTTTTTTGACCCGAGTGCAGATAGTTGGCGAGGATGCCGCGGAAGGGCCAGACAGCATCCGGAGCATTGACGAAATCCATCGGTGCGATGGCCGCCCACTCCAGCCCTTCGCCGCCAAAGCGGACCTCATCCACCAGACTTGCCGGGCCATGCGCCGCGAAGAACCAGCTTTGCCGCCCGTCGACCTCGCGCAGGTGCACCCAGCGGAGCAGGCCGGGGTCCAGCGCCAGCCCCAGCTCCTCACGCGTCTCTCGCAGGACGCAGGCTATGGGGTCTTCGCCGCCTTCCGCCAGACCGCCGGGGAAATCCAGCATCCCCGGCCACGACAGGCCCGGCGCGAAGTCGCGGCGCAGGACCAGCAATTCGTCGCCGGCGAACAGCATCACCTTGGCGCCGACGAAGCGGCGGCTATTCATTGATGTCCGTTGTCCAGATCTTCACCTGGCCCTTCCGCTCGCCGACGAGTTTGCGGATCACCAGCCACGCCACCAGTGAGGCGACGGCCCAGATCAGCAGCGTCACCGGCAGGGAGCCTAGCCCCGTCACCAGAAGCAGCAGCCCGACCACGAAGGCCCCGACCGCCAGCCCGAGGGCGATGAAGCCGGGCGCCAGCACCTCGACGATCAAAAGGACGATCCCGCCCGCGATCCAGAGCCACCAGGTGTCCCAGCTCACGACTTGCCTCCCTTGAATAGCTTGAATGCATCTCCGAAGGCCTCGATCGCGCTCGACGGCAGGACGACGGTCTGCGTGCCGCCCTTCTCGGCGATGCGGCGCAGGGCGTCGACCTGTTTCAGCGCGACCTCGTATTGCGCGGCCTCGACGCCGTTTTCGCGGATGACCTTGGCGACGACCTCGTTGGCGTAGGCCTCCGCATCGGCGGTGATCCGGCGTGCCTCGGCCTCCTGCTTGGCGGCGTAAAGCTGGGCGTCGGCGGCCAGTTCGACCGCGCGGCGCTTGCCCTCCGCCTCTGTCACCTGTGCGCGACGGGCGCGTTCCGCGTTGAGCTGCTGGAGCATCGCATCGCGAGTCGCCTGGTCGAGGTTCACGTCGAGGATTTCAGCGCGCGTCACCTCGATCCCCCAGTTGTCGACCGCGTCCTCGACCAGCATCTTGATCTCGGAAATCAGGCGCGAGCGGTTCGACTGCACTTCGTCCAGTTCCATCTTGCCGATCTCGGCGCGGACGATGCCCGCCACGGTGGTGGCTATGGCCGCGTCCACGTCACGGATCCGGTAGACTGTCTTTTCCGGCTCAAGAATGCGGTAGAAGACGGAGGTTTCCACCTCGACCAGCACGTTGTCCATGGTGATCGCGTCCTGCGACGCGGTGGGCAACTGGCGTTCGAGGATCGAGATCTTGTGCCGGACCTTGTCGAGGAACGGGATGATGAAGTTGATCCCCGGCCCCAGAACCGCGCGCAGCCGGCCAAAGCGTTCGACCACGTGCTTTTCGGACTGCGGCACGATCCGCACACCAAGGAAGATGCAAAGCAGGATGAAGACCGCCAGAAGCAGGAAAACGATGTTCCCGCCGAGGAATTCGGCGATCAGCGACTCAATGGGCATCGAAGGACCTTTCTCGGAAATAATCTTGGACTTATGTAAGCATGACCGGAGATTTGCGCCAGATTATCCGGTGACCCGGCAAGGATAACCCGACCATGCCCGCGCTGTGCCGCGACTGCCTGACCCTCTTTGACAGCGGACCGCGCTGCCCCGCCTGCGAGCGGCCGCGCGTGATCGCGCATCCGGAGCTGGCCGACCTGAGCATCGCCCACATGGACTGCGACGCCTTCTATGCCTCGGTCGAAAAGCGCGACAACCCGGAGCTGGCCGACAAGCCGGTGATCATCGGCGGCGGGCGGCGCGGGGTGGTGTCGACCGCCTGTTACGTGGCGCGCATCCGTGGGGTGCGGTCGGCCATGCCGATGTTCAAGGCGCTGCAACTGTGCCCCGACGCCGTCATCATCAAGCCCCGGATGGAGGTCTATGTTGGCGTGTCGCGCCAGATCCGCGCCATGATGGAGGAGCTGACCCCCGCCATCGAGCCGCTGTCGCTGGACGAGGCCTTCATGGACCTGTCCGGCACCAGCCGGCTGCACGGCGCGCCGCCCGCCGTCATGCTGGCCCGGCTGGTCAAGCGGATGCAGGCGGAACTGGGGGTGACCGGCTCCATCGGGCTGTCGCACAACAAGTTCCTGGCCAAGATCGCCTCCGACCTCGACAAGCCGCGCGGCTTCGCGGTGATCGGCAAGGCGGAGACTCAGGCGTTCCTCAGGCCGAAACCGGTGCGCATGTTGTGGGGTGTGGGTCAGGCCGGGCAGGAGAGCCTCGACCGGGCGGGCATCCGCACGTTCGAAGACCTGCTTCGCTGGGAGCGCCGCGACCTTGAGGCGCGGTTCGGGTCGATGGGCACCCGGCTGTGGCATCTGGCGCGAGGGGAGGATCACCGGCGGGTCAACCGCAATTCCCCGGTGAAGTCGATCTCGAACGAGACGACCTTCAACGAGGACACCGCCGATGCGGACATCCTCGACGGGCATCTGTGGCGGCTGTCGGAAAAGACCACCGACCGGGCAAAGGCGAAGGGCATGGCGGGCCGGACGGTCACGCTGAAGCTGAGGCGCACGAATTTCAGCATCCTGACCCGGCGGATGACCTTGCCGGATGCGACGCAGATGGCTGACCGGCTCTACCGGGCGTCGCGCGCCCTGTTCGACCAGGTGAAGGAGCCGGGGCCGTGGCGGCTGATCGGCGTGGGCCTGTCGGACCTCGTCCCCGAGGCGCAGGCGGATCGTGCGGGCGATCTGCTCGACCCGCAGGCCGGGGTGCGGGCGAAGGCCGAGCGGGCCGCCGACGAGATCCGCGCCCGTTTCGGCAACGAGGCGATCCTCAAGGGGCGGGCGCTCAGATGAAGGCGGGTTGCCGGGTCAGGACCCGCGCCGCAGCAGGTCGTCCTCTTCCTCGGTGACGCTGTATCCCAGCGCGTCCAGCCCCGCCTCAAGGTTGTCGGCCAAGTGCGGCGTGCCTATCAGGTAGTCCGACGTGGGGGCCGTCGCCTCTGCCAGCGCGGTGCGGTAGGCCTCGTCGTATTCCTCCGCATCGAAGGACCCGCGCCCGATCCACATGATCGCGGTCAGCGCGGCGGCTTCCTCTTCGTCCATCCGGTCGATCAGGCCGCGCAGCTCGCCCTCGCCCCGTTCGATTTCGCGCGCCATGAGAATCACGGCCGCCACCTGTCTTGTGCTGATCTGGTCCAAGGCGGTCTTCCTTCATTGTCTTGTCCGGGTGGACCGTGCACCGAAAAGGAGTACGCCACCTTGATCTTAAGCAAACAGGCGGAAGTACAGCCAATCCGGCAATAGCTGGCTGCCGCGGAACAACAGGCTGAACATGCGGGGAAACGCGCGCTGGAAGCTGTTGCCGCTCATGTGCCTGAAAACGATGTCCGCCGCCTCTTCCGGCTCCATGATGAAGGGCATCTTGAAGTCGTTCTTGTCGGTGAGCTGCGTGCGGATGTAGCCCGGGTTCACAAGCTGCACGTCGACGCCGGTGCCCTTGAGGTCGGCATAGAGCGATTCCGCCAGCGCCATGACGCCCGACTTGGTGGAGACATAGGCCGCGGCCCCCGGCAGGCCACGATACCCCGAGAGCGACCCGGTCAGGACGATATGCCCCGACCCGCGCGCCACGAAGCGCGGCACCACCACGCCCACAAGACGCATGGCGCCGCCGAAGTTGACGTCGGCCATGAGGTTGGCGTGCTCTGCCTCCCATTCCTTGCCGCCGAAGGGCCAGTAGACCGCCGCAAGCTGCACAACCCCGTCGAACGTGCCGATCTTCTGCGCGGCCTCTTCCAGCGCGGCGGCGTCGGTGACATCCACCGGCACCACCTCGGCCTTGCCGGGCAGCTTGTCGGCCAGCGCGCGCAGCTTGTCCTCCGAGCGGGCCGAGAGGATCAGCTCGGCGCCGGCCTCGCTCAGCTTGCGGGCCAGCGCGGCGCCCAGCCCTTCGCTTGCGCCCACGATCCAGTAGCGTTTGCCGTTCCAGTCTCTCACACAACCTCCTTGCGGCGCATGACCGCCACGAGTTCCGCAACCTTCAGGCCCAACTTCCGAAACTGCGAACGGTTCACGATGGTGCCGTCGGGCGTGAGGTACATCCAGTCGGTGGCGTTCAGCACGATGCCGCCCTTGTCCTCGGGCAGCCGAAGCCGGTAGCGCATCTGGACGGACGGGCCGCTCTGCTGACCGCTGCCCTCTCCCACCACGTCCGCTGCCGTGGCACGGATACGCCCGTCGTTGCCGAGTGTCAGGTGCCAGGCGCGTTCTTCCTCGACGCCGGAGGCATAGAGGTAGCGTTCGTGCAGAACACAGGTGTTGCCCTCCCACGTGGCGACGAAATCGCCCTTGAAGCGTGACGTGACCCGGCCCGTCGGTCCGTAGATCACGCCCTCCGCCTCCAGTGCGCCGTTCAGGTGGCGGCGGATGTCGATCGATTCGCCCGGAGCATCGGCGTAGTCGGCGGGGCGCTGCGCCGGAAAACCCGCCAGCCGGTCACGCAGCCAGACAAGCGCCAGCGCGACACCCGCGCCGGTAAGGAGCCAGACGGCAGCCATCACGCGGCCTCCCTGTCGTTGTGCCGCCCGGTGACCTCGGCCTCCGGCGGTTCGGGGCGATTGCGGTAGCGGGCACCTTTGAGCCGCAGCTTCAGTGCCTGCCAGAAGATCAGCGCCAGAACCCGGCGCGACCCGAACGGACGGCGCAGCAGGGTCCACAGGAGATGCCCGCTGGTGAGCGGCCTGCGCGGACCGACGAGCGTGGCGATCAGACCGCCGCGTTCATGGTCGAGGTCGATCCAGATGCCCACCCGCTCTGCCGTGATGTCGAAGCGGAAGGTGTATCCTCCGGCAATCGGCTGGAAGGGCGAGACGTGAAAGACCTTCTCTGCCACCAGTTCGTCGCCCGGCCCGATGGGGGCGCCGTCGGGCTTGTGGCACAGGTAGGAATGCCGGTCGCCGAAGGTGTTGCTGACCTCTGCGATCACCGCCTTCAGCGCCGCGCCGTCATAGGCAAGCCAGAAGGACACCGGGTTGAACACATGCCCCAGGATGCGCGGCTGGGTCAGCAGCATCAGCGGCCCCTGCGCGGCGATGCCGTAGCGGTCCAGCACTTCGCGCGCCCAGGGCGCACCGCGCCCGTCCTTCGGCGGGCCGCCATGGTCCTTGTCCTGCACGGACGCCAGATTGACCCGGTTGCGGGAAAAGAGCGCGGGGCCCTTCAGCTCGGCCTCTGCGTCGAACAGCACGTAATCGACGGAGTAGCGGAAAGCGTTTTCGACCGCGCCCTTCCGGCCATGCCATGTATGCGCCTGAACCAGATCGACTGTCATGCCACGGCCCCGAGCCTGTTGCCCGCGTGGATCGCCTCGACCACGTCGGCGGCGCTGGCCAGCCCGTCCTCATGGAAGCCGTTGCGCATCCAGGCCCCGCAGAACCATGTGTTCTGCGCGCCGTTGAAGCGGGCCACCTGGGCCTGCGCCTCAAGCATGCCTTCGTCGTAGACCGGGTGCCGCAGGATGACCTCGTCGTAGATCAGCTCGTCGCGGATGGGCCGCGTGCTGTTGAGCGTGACGAACATCGGGTCGTCCTTCGGGATCGGCTGCAGGCAATTCATCCAGTAGGTCAGGTCGATGGTCTCGACGGTCTTGTCGGCGGCCTCCGTGTAGTTCCACGAAGACCACGCGGCGCGGCGCTTCGGCATCAGGGACACGTCGGCGTGCAGGACCACGCGGTTCGGCTGGTAGGCGACCTTCGACAGCGCCGCGCGCTCCTCGACACTCGGATCGTCCAGCAACCGCAGGGAGGTGTCGCCATGGGTGGCCATCACCACCTCGTCGAACGTTTCCCAGTCGGCGCCCGCCACCTTGATCCGGACTTCGCCGCCCGCACGCCGCACCGCCTGCACCGGTGTGTCCGGCCTGAGTGTCGCGCCGCGCCCCACAAGCGCGGCGGTAAGCCGCCGCACGTATTCCACCGAACCGCCCTGAACCGTCCACCACTGGTGCTGTCCGGTGGCGCTGAGCAGCGCGTGGTTCTGGAAGAAGGTGACCAGCGCGTGGGCGGGGAAATCCATGATCTTCTCGGTCGGCGTCGACCAGATCGCGCCCGAAAGGGGCAGCAGGTAGTAGTCGCGGAACCACGCCCCGGTGCCCAGCACGTCAAGGAACTGGCGCAGCGACAGGCTGCGGTCGCGGGCCACGTCCACCGCACGGGCGTTGAACCGCATGACGTCGCGCAGCATCCCCCAGAACTTCGGGTTCCCGAGGTTGCGCTTCTGCGCGAAGATCGCCTTCAGGTCGCGCAACCCGTACTCCATGCGCCCGCCGCCGAGCGAGGCGGAAAAGCTCATGTCCGAAGGGGTCACCGGCACGTCCAGCTCCTCGAAGAGGCGCGTCAGCAGGGGATAGTTCGCGTAGTTGAACACGATGAAGCCGGTGTCGACCGGTTGATCGCCGTTGCGACCGGCCATACGGGTGCGGGCATGGCCGCCAAGGCGCGGCTCGGCCTCGAACAGGGTGACATGCGCGTTCTCCGCCAGCATGTACGCCGCGCCGAGACCGGAGATACCGCCTCCGATGACGGCGATGCGGCGTGGCGCGTGCGGGCTGTTTTCGAACGGCATGGGCTGGTCCTTTTCGGTGTCTTTCCTGCTGTCTACGCAACAGCGCCGCAGTCGGATGACTTTAGGCGATGATTTTCAAGGAAAACCCGGCAGGGCCCTGTCCGGCTCCGACCCGAGCCCCGCACAGAATGAAAGAACATGAAAAAAATGTGATCCGGGTGGCGCGCCGCATCGTAGGATGGGCATGTTCACCGCACCGCAGCAGACCGACCCTTGCGACTCCTTGCCCCCTGCCATGACGGCGGGCGGCGGGCGATCAAGCCTGAGACGACAAAAGAGGACCGCCGTGAACAGACAGTCCGACAGCGACCGCGAACGAGAGCAGGCCACCTGGGCCGCGCTCCTGATCCGCATTCGCGACCATCGGGACGAAGCCGCCTTTGCCGCGCTGTTCTCGCATTTCGCGCCGCGTCTTAAGGGTTTTCTGATCCGTAGCGGCGCCGACGCCGCACAGGCCGAGGAATGCGTGCAGGAGGTGATGACGACGCTCTGGCAGAAAGCCGCGCTGTTCGATCCCGAGCGCGCCTCGGCCGCGACGTGGTTGTTCACCATCGCGCGGAACAAGCGGATCGACCTGCTGCGCCGCGCCCGGCGTCCGGAGCCGGAAGACCTGCCCTGGGGACCGGAGCCCGACCCGGACCAGGCAGAGATGCTGGGACTTCAACAGGAGACGGAGGCGCTTGGCTCCGCCGTGGCCGCGCTGCCGCCGAAACAGCGCGACCTGATCCACAAGGCCTATTTCGGCGAGATGACCCACAGCGAGATCGCCGCCGAAACGGGGCTGCCGCTGGGCACCATAAAGTCACGCATAAGGCTTGCGCTGGACCGCCTGCGCCACGCCATGGACGGAAAGAACGAGAGATGACGGAGATCAATCACCACCTGACCGAAAGCCTTGTGATGGGCTATGCCGCCGGCACCCTGCCCGAGGCCGTGAACCTGATCGTCGCCGCGCATGTGTCGATGTGCGACACCTGCCGCGCCGCCGTGGAGGCGCACGAGGCGCTTGGCGGCGCGCTGCTGGACGACACCGACGCCGTGGCGATGGACGACGGCGCGCTGCAGCGGGCGCTGGACGCCGTGCGCGGTGCCGATCCGGAGCCGCGCCCGATCCGTGTGGCCGAACCCGACCCGATCGTCCCCGCACCGCTGGCCGACTACATCGGGGGCGGGCTGGACGACGTGCGCTGGCGTCCGTTGGGCATGGGTGTCAAGCAGGCGATCCTGCCCACCGCCCCCGGAGCCACAGCGCGGCTGTTGTTTATCCCCGCGGGCACCGCCGTGCCGGACCACGGCCACAACGGGCTGGAGCTGACGCTGGTTCTGCAGGGTGCGTTCTCGGACGAGGGCGGCCGCTATGCGCGTGGCGACGTCGAGGTTGCCGACGGCGACACGGAGCACATGCCGGTGGCCGACATCTCGGCGGACTGCATATGTCTTGCCGTCACCGATGCGCCGCTGAAGTTCCACGGCGTCCTGCCGCGTCTGTTGCAACCGTTGTTCCGTATCTAGTGGCGTGACGGCATGAAGCACGAAGAAGGGGCGCGCCGGTCGACGGCGCGCCCCATGTCTTTCTGACGGAGGCAGGGTGGCGCAAAGCCCCACCCTACAAGGTCTCAGTGCTTCTTCTTGCGGGGCGGCATGAGGTCCGTGATGGTGCCCTCGAACATCTCCGCCGCGAAGTTCACAGTCTCCGACAGGGTCGGGTGCGGGTGGATCGTGTGGCCCAGATCGACCGCATCGGCCCCCATCTCGATGGCCAGGGCCACTTCGGCGATCAGATCGCCCGCATTCGGGCCGACCATGCAGCCGCCGATCACGCGCTGGTCCTCGGGGTCGAAGATAAGCTTGGTCATGCCCTCGCTGCGGCCCAGCGACAGGGACCGCCCCGATGCCGCCCAGGGGAACACGCCCTTTTCGACCTTCACGCCCTGCTCCTTGGCCTGCGTCTCCGTCAAGCCGACCCAGGCGACTTCCGGATCGGTGTAGGCCACCGACGGGATCACCTTGGCATCGAAGTGGCGCTTCTCACCGGCGCAGACCTCGGCCGCGACCTTGCCTTCGTGCACCGCCTTGTGTGCCAGCATAGGCTGGCCCACCACGTCGCCGATGGCAAAGATGTGCGACACGCCGGTGCGCTGCTGGCTGTCCACGGCGATGAAACCGCGGTCGTCCACCGCAACGCCCGCCTTGTCGGCATCGACCTTCTTGCCGTTCGGACGGCGGCCCACCGCCACGAGCACCTTGTCGAAGGTGTCCGTGAAGGACTCGCCCTTGTCGTCCTCGAAGGTGACATGCAGCCCGTCGTCCTTCGCCTCGACCGCCGTGACCTTGGTCTTGAGAAAGATGTTCTCGTAGCGGCCCTTGATGCGCTGCATCAGCGGCTTGACCACGTCCTTGTCTGCGCCAGGGATGATCTGGTCCATCAGCTCGACGACCGTGACCTTCGATCCCAGGGCATCGTAGACACAGGCCATCTCCAGCCCGATGATCCCGCCGCCCAGCACCAGCATCCGCTTCGGGATGTCGGCCAGTTCCAGCGCGCCGGTCGAGTCGATTACCCGCGGATCGTCATGCGGGATGAAGGGCAGTGCCACGGGTTCGGAGCCGGCGGCGATGATGCACTGGTCGAAGCTGACCGTGGTGCCCTCGACGTCGATCATGTTCGGCCCGGTGAACTTGCCGTAGCCCTTCACCACCTTGACCTTGCGCTGCTTGGCCAACCCGTCGAGGCCGCCGGTCAGCTTGCCGACCACATCGTTCTTGAAGCCGCGCAGGCCGTCGAGGTCGATCTCCGGCTTTCCGAACGTCAGCCCGTGGTGCGCGGTTTCCTCTGCCTCGGTGATGACCTTGGCCATGTGCAGAAGCGCCTTCGAGGGGATGCAGCCCACGTTCAGGCAGACGCCGCCGAGGGTCTTGTCCTTCTCGATCAGCACCACCGACTTGCCGAGGTCCGCCGCACGGAACGCCGCCGTATAGCCGCCGGGGCCGGAACCCAGGACAACCACTTCGGCATGCACGTCGCCCGGACCGGACGCGGTGCCGCTGGCTTCGACAGCTTTCGGTGCCTCCTTGGCGGGGGCCTTTTCCGGCGACTTGCCAGAGTCGGAGCCGCCGCCGGACGCCTCGCCCGACGCACCTTCGAGCACGACGATCACGTCGCCCTCGGACACGCGGTCGCCTTCCTTGACCTTGATTTCCTTGACCTTGCCGGCGCCCGACGAGGGCACCTCCATGGTCGCCTTGTCGGACTCCAGTTCGATCAGGGCGTCCTCTTCCGCCACGGTGTCGCCCACCGAGACGAGGACCGTGACCACGGGAACGTCCTTGAAATCGCCGATATCGGGTACTTTGATGTCCATATCGCTCACCACATCAGCTTGCGCATGTCGCCAAGCAGCGTCTTGAGCGTCACGCAGAAGCGTGCGGCAAGCGCGCCGTCGATGGCACGGTGGTCATAAGACAGCGACAGCGGCTGCATGAGGCGCGGAACGAACTGCTCTCCGTCCCAGACCGGGGCCATCTTCGACCGGGTGAGGCCGAGGATCGCCACTTCCGGCGCATTCACGATGGGGGTGAAGGACGTGCCGCCGATCCCGCCCAGGGACGAGATGGTGAAGGTCGCGCCCTGCATGTCGCCGGACTTCAGCTCCCCTTTGCGGGCCTTTGAGCTCAGCTCCATCAGGTCCTTGGAGATGTCCACCAGACCCTTGCGGTCGGCGTCCTTGATGACCGGAACCACCAGCCCGTTCGGCGTGTCCGCCGCGAAGCCGATGTTGTAGAAGTCCTTCTTGATCAGCTTGTCGCCGTCCGGGTGGATCGACGAATTCACTTCCCAGTGCTGTTTCAGCGCCGAGACCGACGCCTTGATGACGAAGGACAGAAGCGTGACGCGATAGCCGTCTTCCTTGGCCATCGTGTCCATCTCCTTGCGGTACTTGTCCAGCTCGGTGATGTCGGCTTCGTCGTTGTGGGTGACGTGCGGGATGTTCAGCCAGGACCGGTGCAGCGCGGGGCCGGAGATCTTCTTGATCCGCGACATCTCCACGTCCTCGACGGGGCCGAACTTCGAGAAGTCGACCTTCGGGATCGGCGGGATGCCCATGCCGCCGGACGCGGCAGGCGCGCCCGCAGCGGGGGCGGACTGGCCCTTCAGCGCTTTTTCCACGTCCTCGCGCAGGATACGGCCCTTGCGGCCCGACCCGTTCACATGGGCGAGGTCGACCTCGACCCGGCGGGCAAAGGCCCGGACCGATGGCGAGGCATGGACCTTGTTGAAGCCCTTGTCCGTCACCGCCGACGCCGCGGGGGCGGCCGGGGCGGATTTCGGTGCGGAGGACTCCTTCGGCGCCTCTTTCGGCTCTTCCTTGGGTGCCTCGGATTTCTCTTCCTTGGCGGCGCCCGCGCCGTCGCCTTCGAGCAGGATGATCACCGTGCCTTCGGACACCTTGTCGCCTTCGGAGACCAAGATCTCCTTGACCGTGCCGGCCGCGGAAGACGGCACTTCCATCGTCGCCTTGTCGGACTCCAGTTCGATCAGCGCGTCCTCTTCCGCGACGGTGTCGCCGACGCTCACAAGGATGCTGACCACCGGGACATCGGTGAAATCGCCGATGTCCGGCACTTTAATTTCGGTTGCCATTTGTATTCCCTCCTCGTGCCGTCAAACCAAACGCGGGTTCGGCTTGCCGCCGTCGATATCGTATTTCTTCATGGCCGCCTCGAGATCCTTCTCCGAGACGACGCCTTCGCGCCACAGGTCCACCATTGCAGCGGCGGCGATGTGGTTCGCGTCCACCTCGAAGAACTTGCGCAGGTTCACCCGGCTGTCCGAGCGGCCGAAGCCGTCGGTGCCCAGAACGGTGAAGCGCTGCTTGACCGCGCCGCGCACCTGTTCGGCGTAGTTCTTCATGTAGTCCGTCGCCACCACGATCGGCCCCTGCACGTTGGTCAGGGTCTGGGTGATGTAGGGCACGCGCTCTTCCGCGAAGGGGTTGAGACGGTTGTGCCGCTCGCAGTCCTGGTAGTCGCGGGCCAGTTCGTTGAACGAGGTCGCCGACCAGATGTCGGAGGTGACGGCAAAGTCCTCTTCCAGCATCTTCGCCGCCTTGATCGCCTGCACGAGGATCGTGCCGGAGCCCATCAGGTTGACGTGCTTCTTGGCGGGCTTGTCGGCCTTCTTCATCCGGTAGAGGCCCTTGATGATGCCCTCTTCGGAGCCCATCGGCATTTCCGGGTGATGATAGTTCTCGTTCATCAGGGTCAGGTAGAAGTAGACGTCCTCCTGATCCACGAACATCCGCTGCAGGCCGTTCTGCACGATCACCGCGACTTCGTAAGAGAACGTCGGGTCGTAGCTGATGCAGTTCGGGATGGTGCTGGCAAGGATGTGGCTGTGGCCGTCCTCGTGCTGCAAACCTTCGCCGTTCAGCGTAGTCCGCCCGGCGGTGCCGCCCAGCATGAAGCCGCGTGCGCGGCTGTCGCCCGCCGCCCAGGCCAGGTCGCCGATCCGCTGGAACCCGAACATCGAGTAGTAGATGTAGAACGGGATCATCGGCACGCCGTGGTTGGAATACGACGTTGCCGCCGCGATCCAGTCGGCCATGGCCCCGGCCTCGTTGATGCCTTCCTGAAGCACCTGACCGCTCTCGGATTCCTTGTAGTAGGACATCTGTTCACGGTCTTCGGGGGTATAAAGCTGCCCCTTCGGATTGTAGATGCCCACCGACCGGAACAGCCCTTCCATGCCGAAGGTGCGGCTTTCGTCCGGCACGATCGGCACGACTTGCTTGCCCACCTTCTTGTCGCGCAGCAGCGTGGTGAGGATGCGGACAAAGGCCATGGTGGTGGAGAACTCTCGGTCGCCCGAGTCCTGCAACTCCTTCTTGAAGGCGTCGAGTTTCGGGACCTCCAGCTTCGGCGCGTCGGTGAACCGCTTGGGGAAGGCCCCGCCCAGTTCCTCGCGCCTCTCGGCCAGGTAGGCCTTCTGAGCGTTGTTGAGCGTCACGAACGGCGCGTCGCCCTTCGCCAGTTCCTCGTCAGTCACCGGAATGCGGAAGCGGTCCCGCATCGCCTTGAGCTGGTCCACCTGCATCTTCTTCTGCTGGTGGGTGGTGTTCTGGCCCTCGCCGGCAGTGCCCATGCCGTAGCCCTTGACGGTCTTGACCAGCAGAACGGTCGGCTGGCCCTCGGCCTTGGTGGCGCGCAGGAAGGCGTTGTAGACCTTCTTCGGATCGTGACCGCCGCGGCGCAGCGCCCAGATCTGATCGTCGGTCCAGTCCTTCACCAGTTCGGCGGTCTCCGGATACTTGCCGAAGAAATGCTCGCGGATGTAGGCGCCGTCCTTCGACTTGAAGGTCTGGTAGTCGCCGTCGATGGTCTCGTCCATCAGCTGGCGCAGCTTGCCGGAGGTGTCCTGTTCGAGCAATTCGTCCCAGCCACGGCCCCAGAGCAGCTTGATCACGTCCCAGCCGGAACCGCGGAAGTTGCCCTCAAGTTCCTGAACGATCTTGGAGTTGCCGCGCACCGGACCGTCGAGCCGCTGCAGGTTGCAGTTCACGACGAAGATCAGGTTGTCCAACCCTTCGCGGGCGGCAAGGTGGATCGCGCCCAGCGATTCCGGCTCGTCCATCTCGCCGTCGCCGAGGAAGGCCCAGACCTTGCGGTCCTGCTTCTCGATCAGGCCACGGTTCTCCATGTATTTCATGAAACGTGCCTGGTAGATCGCCATCAGCGGGCCAAGGCCCATGCTGACCGTCGGGAACTGCCAGTAGTCCGGCATGAGCCAGGGGTGCGGGTAGGACGACAGCCCCTCGCCGCCGACTTCGGAACGGAACTGCTTGAGCTGCTCTTCGCTGATCCGGCCCTCCATGAAGGACCGCGCGTAGATGCCGGGGATCACGTGGCCCTGGAAGAACACCAGATCACCGCCGTGGATCGCGCTCTTGGAACGCCAGAAGTGGTTCAGGCCGACGTCATAAAGCGCCGCGGACGACGCGAAAGATGCAATGTGGCCGCCGTACTCGGACGATTCCTTGTTCCGCTTCACCACCGTCGCCATGGCATTCCAGCGGTTGATGGTGCGGATGCGCCATTCCATCTCCAGATCGCCGGGCATGTCGACCTCGTCGTCCGGAGAAATGGTGTTCTGGTAGGGGGTGGTCGCAGAAAAGGGCAACCGTGTCCCGGCTGCCCTTGCGCGTTGCACCGCCTTGTCCAGCAGGAAATGCGCGCGGTCCGCACCGTCGCGCTCGATCACGTCCTCGATGGCTTCCTGCCATTCCTGGGATTCGACCGGATCTAGATCCCGGGGAGCGTCTTTCATGTATTCTCCTCCTGCAGCCCATGCCGCAGTGCGGCATTGGTTTAGCCTTAAACAATTTCGCAGATCCGCCGAAGCGGGTCGCCCGTCGAGAAGAAGGTTAGCACAATCTTCTCGGGGATAAAGTGGGTCTATCAGGGTCGATAACGAAGCGGCAGGTTGACCGCCGCATAACATCCATGCGCTCAGCGCATAACTGATAGCGCAAAATGCATAGCTAATAGTTCAGTGTTAAACTACTCTCGATTTGCGCCCCGGCCGTCGCCTTCGGCAAGCGCCAGAGGCTCTTCGGCGAGTTCCTCGAAATCGAAATTATCCAGCCGTCTTGCACGCTTACCGGCTTTGTCGGCGCTGATGCGGATCTCTTCGATGTCCTTCGCGGCCATACCGAAGTGGCGGTCGAGGTTCCCGACCCGGATGCTCAGACGCTCCACATCGCCGGACAACGCGTGCAGTTCCTTGCGGATCGCCCCCGCCTGCGCCCGCATGCGGGCATCCTTGAGAATCGCCCGCATCGTGTTCAGCGTCGCCATGCAGGTAGTGGGCGATACGATCCAGACCCGGGCGGTGAATCCCTCGCGCACAAGCTCCGGAAAGTTGGCGTGCAACTCGGCGTAGATCGCCTCAGAGGGCAGGAACATCAGTGCGCCGTCTGCCGTCTCGCCCTCGATCAGGTAGCGATCCGAAATGTCGCGTATGTGTTTGCGCACCGACAGCCGGAAAGCCTGCGACGCGCGGGCCGTCTGTTCCGGCCCCTCTGCCCGGCGCAGCGCCTCATAGCCCTCCAGCGGGAACTTCGCGTCCACCACGATCGGTCCCGGCGGGTTCGGCAGGTGGATCAGGCAGTCCGCCCGCCGCCCGTTCGAAAGGGTCGCCTGCAGCGTATAACTGTCCGAGGGCAGTGCCTTCGATACGATGTCGTTCAACTGGATCTCGCCGAAGGCGCCGCGGGTCTGCTTGTTCGACAGGATGTCCTGCAACGACAGCACGTCGCCCGACAGACGGGTGATGTTGGCCTGCGCCTTGTCGATGACCTGCAGCCGCTCCTGCAACTCGCCCAGCGACCGGGCCGTGCGCCGTGCGGAGCCATGCAGGTTCTCGGCCATGCGCTCCTGCACCTCGGCCAGCCGCTGCTCCATAAGCTGGATCATCGCGGACTGGCTGGCCGCCTGCGCCTCGCTGACATGATGCAGGCCGCCCGCCAGACGCTCCTGCCCGTCCGACAGGGCCTGCACGCGGCGCGCCAACTGCCCCAACGGCTCCACCGCCCGCGCCGACCGGCCCGCCGCGCGCACCGTCATCACCAGCAGAAGCAGGATCAGCAGAACCACCGCGACGCCACCCAGCCCGGCCAGCACAAGAGGATCGTTCAGGTCCAGCGTGACCCCGCCCAACGCGATCATGTGCGCCCGAACAACCGTTCGATATCGGACAGCTTCAGTTCGACATAGGTCGGGCGGCCATGGTTGCACTGGCCGGAGTGCGGCGTCGCCTCCATCTCGCGCAGGAGCGCGTTCATCTCTTCGGCGCGCATGACGCGGCCGGACCGGATGGAGCCGTGGCAGGCCACCCGGCTCAGGATCGCCTCGATCTTCTCCTGCACGAGAGAGGTCTCACCCATGTCATCGAGTTCGTCGAGGATGTCGCGGATCAGGCCCTGGCTGTCCACTTCGCCAAGGATCGCGGGCGTTTCGCGCACCGCGATGGCGCCCGCACCGAAGGGTTCCACCGTCAGACCCATGCGCGACAGGTCGTCGGCCACCGCAAGCAGCCGCGCCGCGTCATCCGCCGACAGGTCGACCACGTCGGGGATCAGCAACGCCTGCGCGGGCACGCCGTTCTCCGCCATCTGGCGTTTGAGCTTTTCGTAGACCAGCCGTTCGTGCGCCGCGTGCTGGTCGACGATCACCACGCCGTCCTCGGTCTGGGCGATGATGTAGTTCTCGTGCACCTGCCCGCGCGCCGCGCCCAGTGGACGGCGGGTCACGTCTTCTGCGGGGGCCTCGGCGACCGGCGCCGTCTCGACCACGCGGCCCGAGTAGCTTTCGCCCAGATCGGCAAACCCCGGTGCGGGCGCCTGCGCCCTGTAGGCCGCCGCGCGCGCGCCCAGCGAAGGGCGGTCCATCTGGTAGACGCGCGGACCGCTCACCGGCTCCGGTCCGGCGCCAAGCGGGGCGTTCGGCGCGTAGGCCGGTCCGGCCTCGGGCCGCATCGCCCCCAGCGTCGCCGCCGCAACGGTGGACGACGCCCGGTGCCCCGCCTCTGCCAACGCGTGCCGAAGGGTGGACACGATCAACCCGCGCACCACGCCGGGATCGCGGAACCGGACTTCGGACTTCGCCGGGTGCACGTTCACGTCCACCTTGTGCGGGTCGCAATCGACGAAAAGCGCCACCGCCGGGTGCCGTTCGCGCGACAGGAAGTCGTGGTACGCACCGCGCAGGGCGCCGATCAGCATCTTGTCGCGGACGGGCCGCCCGTTGACGAACAGGTACTGCGCCACCGCCGTACCGCGCGAATAGGTGGGCAGTGCGGCATAGCCCGTCAGGCGGAAGCCTTCGCGTTCCGCTTCGACGGCCAGCGCGTTGTCGGTGAACTCCGCCCCCATGATCCGCGTCAGCCGCCCGCGCAGCGCATCGAAAAGGTCGCCGGTCTCCGGCTCTACCCGGAAGGTGACGCGATCGCCCCCGCCGGACACGTCGCGCAGGGTGAAGCCCACCGCCGGTTCCGCCATCGCCAGACGCTTGACGGTGTCGGAGATCGCCTGCGTCTCCGCCCGGTCGGTGCGCAGGAACTTCAGGCGCGCGGGGGTGGCGTAGAACAGGTCGCGCAGCGTGACCACCGTGCCGCCGTTCAGCGCGCAGGGTTTCACCGCGCTCATCACGCCCCCCTCGACCGAGAGCTCGACGCCCGACTCTCCGCGCACCCGGCTTTGCAGAGACAGCCGCCCGACCGCGCCGAGCGAGGGCAGCGCCTCGCCCCGGAAACCGAAGGAGTGGATGTCCAGCAGGTCGGTGCCGTCGATCTTCGACGTGGCGTGGCGCGACAGGGCAAGGGGCAGCTCCGCACCGGTCATCCCGCAGCCGTCGTCGGTGACCCGGATCAGGGTCTTGCCGCCATCCGCGATCTCGATTCCCACCCGGCGCGCACCCGCGTCTATGGCGTTTTCCACCAGTTCCTTGACCGCGGACGCCGGGCGTTCGACCACCTCGCCCGCCGCGATACGGTTGACAGCCGCGTCGTCGAGTTGTCGGATAACCGGGCGCATATTGGGGTCATGGGTGTTCATCCCACCAGACCTAGCAGGGCGGTTGCGATTCTGGAACCATGCGCCGAGCGCCGCGTGAGGAAATCTTAAAGGGTTCGAGTTACACTTGGGCAACATGTGTACCTTCGTATTAGCTACGGCGAAACTTTCTTGCGTTAATAAAGTTTAAAGATATGCTAGCGTTCTCAAAGGAAAGGAAACGAAGATGCTCGTACCCCTGATCGCGTTCGAAACGATTTCGTCTTTTTACGGAGAGGCATTTGCCCGGACCTGGTTCCAGCCGATTTCCGTCACGCGCAAATAAGAACGACCCGCGCAGCGGCGCGGGCCGTCCGACCAGAACCGGGGCAAGGCGACGACGCCGGGCCCCAGAAAGAAAGCTTGCGACTCAGCCCTTTTCCGCCGCCCGGAACCAGCGACGGATGGCGGCGCGCTCATCCTCTTCCATGTAGGACAGGTTGGCCGGTGGCATGGCATGCGTCACGCCCGCCTGCAGGTAAATCGCCCGCGCCTGACGCGCGATCTGGTCCGCCGTTTCCAGCCGCACGTTCTTCGGCGCCCACAGGAACGGACCATACCCCGGTTCCGCCGCGTGGCACATCGAACAGCGGCCCAGCACGATATCGTGCACCTCGTCAAAGCCCTCGGCCTCCGCAAAGCGCAGCGCCGCGCCCTGCGCCTCTTCCACCGGATCTTCATCTTCGCGGTAGAGCGGCGCCGTCGACAGCCACATCACGATGATGAACAGGATGGCCGTGGCCAGCCACGTCCAGTGCGGATTGCCCTTTCGCGCATGCACCGTGTTGAAGAAATGGCGGATCGTGACCCCCATCAGGAACACCAGAGATGCGATCAGCCAGTTGTATTCGCTCGCAAACGCCAGCGGGTAATGGTTCGACAGCATCAGGAACAGCACTGGCAGCGTCAGGTAGTTGTTGTGCGTGGACCGCTGCTTTGCGATGTAGCCGTACTTCGGATCGGGCTTCCGCCCCGCCAGCAGGTCCGCCACCACGACCTTCTGGTTCGGGATGATGATCATCGCCACGTTGCCGGTCATGATCGTCGCGGTGAAGGCGCCGAGGTGCAGCATCGCCGCCCGCCCGCTGAAGACCGACGTGTAGAACAACGCCATCAGCACGATGATGACGAACAGCACCCCCATCAGCAGGTTCATGTTCTTCCCGATGGGCGACTTGCAGATCTGGTCGTAGGCCACCCAGCCCAGCACCAGCGACAGAATGGAAATGCAGATCGCCTGCCACCCCGCCAGGTCCGCGACACGCGGGTCGACAAGGTAGAATTCCGCCCCGAAATAATAGACGATGGTCAGGAGCGCGAAGCCCGAGATCCACGTCCAGTAGCTTTCCCATTTGAACCAGACGAGGTCGCCCGGCATCTGATCCGGCGCCACCAGGTACTTCTGGATGTGGTAGAAACCGCCGCCGTGCACCTGCCATTCCTCGCCGTCCGCGCCCGATGCGAGATTCCGGTCGCGGTGCAGCCCGAGGTCCAGCGCGATGAAATAGAACGACGATCCGATCCAGGCGATGGCGGTGATGACATGCAGCCATCGGACGGCGAACTCCATCCAGGCGCCGATGGTGGCGATATCGTACATGCCGTGTCCCTCTGTTCTTGTCTTTTGCGCCACGCTAGCGCGCCGCCGCGCCCGCTGCAAAGCCTCGTTAACTGGCTTGCGACGACAGGTCTTTTGGCCTGCGCAGAAAACGGGCAGCGAATTGCCTTGGCCCCGCTCCCTTGTTCTCGGATTACATTCCGCTAAATGAATATCAAGCAGCGCAACGACACAAGACGACACAAGGAGACATCCATGTTCACCCGGACCAGCCCATCGAACGGCAGCGGTTCGCCCGAGGTCACAGGCTTCTACGATGCCGACACCGGCTCTGTCATGTACGTGGCCGCCGATCCGGCGACGCGGCAGGCCGCGCTGATCGACGTGGTGCTCGATTTCGATGCGCCCGCGGCCCGCACACGAACGGACAGCGCACAGCAGGTTCTGGACTTCGTGAAGGAGAAGGGCCTCACGGTCGCATGGATCCTCGACACCCACCCGCACGCCGATCACCTCATGGCCTCCGCCTGGCTGAAGGAACAGACCGGCGCGCCCACCGCCATAGGCGAGAAGGTGCGCGAGATCGCCGTGCTGTGGCGCGAACTTTACAACCTGCCCGACGCCTTCGACCCGGACCGCGACTTCGACCGCCTCTTCGCCGACGGCGACACCTTCAGGCTGGGCGACATCGAGGTGCGGGTCATGCTGTCCCCCGGCCACACGCTGGGCTCGGTCACCTATGTCATGGGGGATGCGGCCTTCGTGCACGACACCTTCATGCACGTCGATTCCGGCACCTCGCGCGCCGATTTCCCCGGCGGTTCGTCGAAGGATCTGTGGAATTCGCTCCAGGCGATCCTGTCGCTGCCGGACGACACCCGCCTGAACGTCGGCCACGACTATCCACCGGTGGACGGACGCGAAGACCCGGCATGGGAGGCGACCGTGGCCGAACACCGCGCCCACAACAAGCACATCGGCGGCAACGTGACAGAGGCCGAATACCGCAAGCTCCGCGACGAACGCGACGCCACGCTGTCGCTGCCAGACCGGATGCTGCACGCGCTTCAGGTCAACCTGCGCGGTGGGCGCCTGCCCGCCGCCGAGGCCGACGGCAACCGCTATTTCAAGATCCCCGCGAACAGGTTCTGAGGAGACCGATCATGAAAACCGAAACGACAGACGGCGCCACCTTCGAGACATGGACCCCGGACGAGGTCGAGACCGCGATGAAGAACGGCGAAATCGTCCTGATCGACGTCCGCACCCCGCAGGAATACATGTTCGAACACATCGAAGGGGCGCTGCTGATGCCGATGGCCTTCTTCCGGGCCGACGCACTGCCCGGCCAGTCCGAAAAGCGCATCGTGTTCCACTGCGGCTCCGGCGTGCGGTCCGAGAAGGTCAGCCGCGCCGCCATCGCGACCGGCGTGAAGACCATCGCCCACATGGAAGGCGGCTTCGGCGCCTGGAAGCAGGCGAAGAAGGCCTACACCGGCACCGACATGGGCTCCGGCGCCCCCAAGAGCGTCCCCGCCGGCTGACACGTGCTGGGGCGTTGGGCGGCGCGCCACATGATCCAGCGCAACGCCCCCCGCGCCCGGCCGTGGCATTCTGAACCGCAACGGCCCCCCGGGCGTTGTCCGGGGGTCCCCATTAGGAGAGGCGCCATGATCACCGTTACCCCCCTGCCCCCCAAAGGCCACTACGAAGTCCGCATGTCCGGCCGCATCCGCGAGGACGACTACGAGGACCGGCTCATTCCCGCGCTCGACAAGGCGATCGAGGAACACGACCGCATCCGCGTCCTGACGATCATCGAGGACGACGCCGAGTTCTCCATCGGCGCCATGCTCGACGACGCGGAACTCGGGATGCGCCACTGGAAAGGTTTCGACCGCGTCGCGGTCGTGGGCAAGCCCGGCTGGATGATGCGCCTTGTGCGCGGCTTCTCCCCCGTCATGCCCTGCCCGGTCCGCACCTTCGCCCCCGGACAGGAGGACGACGCGCGCCGCTGGCTGCAGGAATCGCTCGGCGCCATGCACCAGACCGACCTCGGAGACGGCGTGCTGCACGTCCAGCTCGTCGGCAAGCTCGACCCGGCGGTGATGGAGGAGGAAGAGCGCGACATGGACGCCTTCGTCCGGGCCAACCCCCGTTTCCGGCTGCTGCTCGACCTGACGGAATTCGACGGCTGGCAGGGACTCGCCGCGCTGAACCAGCACTTCCGGATCGCCCGCAATCACTACGACCTGATCGACAAGGCCGCTGTCGTGGGCAAGGCCTCCTGGCAGAAACTGGCGGCGCGCGGCCTCGGCCGCCTCTCGGGGGCAGAGGTCAAACACTTCGACCCGGACGATCTCGACGCGGCCAAGACCTGGATCAAGTCCTGATCCCGTCACCCTCGCGAAGAACCGGCCCCGCCCGGAATCGGGGCAGCCTCGCCGGGCAACCACGCGATCCCAGCCCCAAGGAAGCGAACCCCGATCCCTTCATCTTGGCGGTAAATACCTGATCCCCGGCCCGCCCCGGGGCACGCCCGCCCGAACACATGGCGATCCCGGCGACAAACGGAAAAGGCGCGGCGTGCACCGCACGCCGCGCCCTCTGCCTCAGACCGTGGGCACCGCCACCATCAGCCCCTGTTCCTGCAACGTGGCATGCGCCTCGTCGAGGCTCTTCCACGCGCGCGCGATCAGCGTGTCGATCTCTTCGTGAGAGATCACCAGCGGCGGCGAAATGATCATCCGGTCGTTCACGTGCCGCATGATCAGGTTGTTGGCAAAGCACCGCTCCCGGCAGATGTAGCCCGCCTGCCCCGCCTCGCCCGCGAACTGCGCGCGCGATGCCTTGTCCGGCGTCAGAGCAATCGACCCCATCAACCCGACAATCGTCGCCTCGCCCACCAGCGGATGGTCGGTCAGCGATTCGAACCGCTCCTTGAGATAGGGCGCCACGTGGTCCCGCGCCCGTGCCACGATGCCTTCCTCGTCCAGCAGCCGCAGGTTCTCCAGCGCCACGGCGCAAGCCACCGGATGGCCGGAATAGGTGTAGCCGTGGTTGAACTCCACGCCGCCGATCACCGCTTCCACCGCGTCCGACACGATCGACGCGCCGATCGGCTGGTAGCCCGAGGACAACCCCTTCGCGACCGTCATGATGTCGGGACGGATGTCCATGGTCTGCGACCCGAACCACTCGCCGGTCCGGCCAAAGCCGCAGATCACCTCGTCGGCGATCAGCAGGATGCCGTACTTGTCGACGATGCGCTGGATTTCCGGCCAGTAGGTCGAGGGCGGCACGATCACCCCACCGGCGCCCTGGATCGGCTCCGCGATGAAGGCCGCCACCTTGTCCTGCCCGAGCTCCAGGATCTTCTCCTCCAGCAGACGCGCCCGCGCCAGCCCGAACTCCTCCGGCGTCATGTCGCCGCCTTCGAGATACCAATAGGGCTGGTCGATGTGATGGATGCCGGGGATCGGCATGCCGCCCTGCGCGTGAATGCCCTTCATCCCGCCAAGGCTGCCGGACCCCACCGACGACCCGTGGTAGCCGTTCCACCGCGCGATGATCTGGTCGCGCTGCGGCTCACCCTTCTCCGCCCAGTAGGTCCGCACCATACGCAGGTTGGTATCGTTCGCCTCGGACCCTGAGTTCGCGAAGAACACATGGTTCAGGTCGCCCGGCGCCAGCTCCGCCAGCCGCGCCGCCAGGTTGATCGCCGGAACGTGGCTGGTCTGGAAGAACGTGTTGTAGAACGGCAGGTCGCGCATCTGCCGCGCCGCAACCCCGGCCAGTTCGTCGCGCCCGTAGCCGACGTTCACGCACCAGAGGCCCGCCATGGCGTCGAGGATACGATTGCCCTCGCTGTCCTGCAGCCAGCAGCCCTCGGCCCGGGTGATGATCCGCGCGCCCTTTTCCTTCAGCCCGCTCGCATGGGTGAACGGATGGATGTGGTGCGCCGCGTCCAGCGCCTGAAGCTCGGCGGTGGGGGAATTGATGGTCAGGATGGTCATGAAACGCCTCCGGTCAGAGTTGCCGCCAGAATATGATCAAATTCTGCGGAGTCAATCGACTCAGCCGAACGCCGCTCTCCGCCCAGCCGGCCAGCCCCGACCGCAACCGCCGCGCAAGGCCTGGCTCGCCTCCGCAGGCAAGGGCGGTAAAGCCCCGATCCCTTCATCTTGGCAAAAATACCTGAATCGACACCGCCGCAGGCGCCGAACCCGGCGCACCTCGCCAGAAACTCGCCCGAAAAGGGATGGCCGGGGCGGGCGGGCCGATTTCCGCAGGAAGAGGTCTGCCCCGCCCCGCAAGACCGGCGTCAAAGGCTCTGCGCGATCAGCTCCATGCCCTGCCGCACATCGCCCGCCATCGCGTCGGCGGCCGCGCCCGCGTCGCGCGCCAGAAGCGCCTTCAGTAGATCCTTGTGCCGATCCGGCAGGTTGCGGGTGCCGGTCTGGCCGCAGACCACCCGCAGCGACGGGCCGAATCGCAGCCACAGCCCTTCCGTCAGCGCCGACAGGATCGGCGCGCAGGCCTCGGCGTTCAGCGCCGCGTGGAAGGCGAAATTGCCGCGCAGGTAGGCCTCCACATCGCCACGCGCGATGGCCTGATCCAGAAGGGCGTCGATCCCGGCCAGCGCCGTCACCGCCTCCGGCGCGATCCGTTCCGCCGCGCGCCGGGCCAGCCGCGTCTCTATGGTCAGCCGCGCTTCCGTCAGGTCGGCCACCGCCGCCGCATCCAGCACCGGAACCATGATTCGCCGGTTGCCGAGCGCGGCCAGCGCGCCCTCCGCGGTCAGGCGGCGCAGGGCTTCGCGCACCGGCGTCATGCCCGCGTCCATCCGCTCCACCAGCCCCTGAATGGTCACCGGCTCGCCGGGGGCCAAGGCCCCGAACAGCACCATCTCGCGCAGGGCGCGGTAGACCTGTTCATGCGCCGGAAGGCCCGCGCCGTCGCGTATGTCTGCCGCTTTCGTCACCACCTGCCTCCCCTTTATGCACCGGGTGCCCGGAGCCGCTTGCACACGTCATCAGGCCGTGGAAACATCGCCGAAGTTGCCTCACAACGCAACTTATGATCAAAATCCTGGCACGGGGGCGCCGAAGACCCCCCGACCAACGGGAGAAAGAGATGACCAAGACCCCTATGACGACCCTGGCGAGCCTGACCGCCTCCGCGGCGCTGCTGGCCACCATGGCTGCCGCCGAAGAGGTGCGTGTCTACAACTGGTCGGACTACATCGACGAGAGCCTGCTCGAGAAATTCGAACAGGAAACCGGCATCGACCTGATCTACGACGTTTTCGACTCCAACGAACTCTTGGAGACCAAGATGCTGGCCGGCAACTCCGGCTATGACGTGGTGGTGCCCACCGGCACCTTCCTGCAGCGCCAGATCGCTGCCGGCGCCTTCCAGAAGCTCGACAAGGAGCAGCTCCCCAACCTCGACAACATGTGGGGCACCATCGAGGAGCGCACGGCGAAATACGACCCCGGCAACGAATACGCCATCAACTACATGTGGGGCACCACCGGCATCGGCGTGAACGTCCCCAAGGTCAAGGAACTGCTGGGCGAGGACGCCCCGCTCGACAGCTGGGACCTGGTGTTCAAGCCGGAGAACATGGAAAAGCTCGCCGAATGCGGCGTACATTTCCTCGACGCCCCGGCCGAGATGCTGCCCGCCGCGCTGAACTACATCGGCGAGGACCCGGACAGCCATGATCCGGACGTGATCGCCAAGGCCGGAGATGTCTACGCCCCGATCCGCCCCTACATCCAGAAGTTCCACTCGTCCGAGTACATCAACGCGCTGGCCAACGGCGAGATCTGCGTGGCCGTCGGCTGGTCCGGCGACGTGCTTCAGGCCCGCGATCGCGCCGCGGAGGCCGACAACGGTGTCGAAGTGGCCTACATCATCCCGAAGGAAGGCGCGCAGATGTGGTTCGACATGATGGCGGTTCCGGTCGACGCCCCGAACCCGGACGGCGCGATGAAGTTCCTGAACTTCATCATGGACCCCGAGAACATGGCCGCGGCGTCGAACTACGTCTACTACGCCAACGGCAACAAGGCTTCGCAGGAGTTCCTGAACGAGGACGTGATCGACGACACCGCGATCTATCCGGACGAGGAAACGCTGAACAACACCTACACGACCACGCCCTACGATCCGAAGGTGCAGCGCGTGGTCACGCGCCTGTGGACCTCGATCAAGTCCGGCACCTGATACGACGATTCCCACGACCGGCCCGCGCCTGACGACCCCGGCGCGGGTCACCTCACCTGCGGAAAGAACCTCATGGCCCAGACCGTCTTTGCCCCTTGGGAGAACCCCGAGGAGAAACCGCTTATCCGGTTCCGGAACGTCACCAAGCGATTCGGCGATTTCACCGCCATCGACGACCTGACGCAGGACATCTACGCGCGGGAATTCTTCGCGCTGCTCGGCCCTTCGGGCTGCGGCAAGACCACGCTCATGCGGATGCTCGCCGGTTTCGAAGCCCCGACCGAAGGGCAGATCCTGCTCGACGGTCAGGACATCGCGAAGATCCCGGCCAACAAGCGCTCGGTGAACATGATGTTCCAGAGCTACGCGCTGTTCCCGCATCTCTCCGTCTGGGAAAACATCGCCTTCGGGCTGAAGCGCGCGAAGAAGCCAAAGGCCGAGATCGAGTCCCGGGTCGGCGAGATGCTCCGCCTCACGCACCTCGAAAAGTTCGCCCAGCGAAAACCACACCAGATTTCCGGCGGCCAGCGCCAGCGCGTGGCCCTCGCCCGCTCGCTCGCCCGCGCGCCGAAACTCCTGCTCCTCGACGAACCGCTCGGCGCGCTCGACCGCAAGCTGCGCGAGGAAACCCAGTTCGAGCTGATGGACATCCAGGAGAAGACCGGGACCACCTTCATCATTGTGACCCACGACCAGGAAGAGGCGATGACCGTCGCGTCCCGCGTGGCGGTCATGGACCACGGCAAGATCATCCAGGTCGACACCCCCGACCGCATCTACGAGGCACCCGTCTCGGTCTACGTGGCGGACTTCATCGGCGACGTGAACCTGTTCCGCGGCACCGCCGAAGCGCGCCCCGCCGCCGCGCCGGTCCCCGCACACGAACCGGCACCGGTGCCCGAAACGAAGCTGCCCATGCCGGAACCCGACACGCCGGAGGCCGAGGCCGCCCTGCAGGAAGCGGCAGAAGATCACGCCCGCCGCCCGCAGCCCAACGAACTGGGCCAGAAACTGCACGACAAGGTGCTGGCCCCCATCGTCGGCAAGTGGCTGGAAGAACCGCAGAAGGCCCTTCCCCTGCCCGACGCCCCGGCCCCGACGGGCACCACCGCCGAACCCGCGTCCGCCCCGGCGGCACAGGCAACCGCACAGGCGACCGCTCAGGCGACAGTCCCGGCCGCGCCGGCGACCGACGTGCCGCCCGGCGGCCTCGCCATCACCTGGGCGGAAGGCCAACCCAAGCTGATCGCCGTCAATGGACCCGAGGACAAGGCCGGCCAGAAGGTCGTCCTCTCGCTCCGCCCCGAAAAGATCTCGATCTCCAAGACCCGCCCCGACGCTGTGAACGTGCTGAAGGGCAAGGTGATCGACATCGCCTACCTCGGCAACATCTCCACCTACCACGTCCAGCTAGCGGGCGGGCTGATGGTCAAGGCGCAGGCCACCAACAACCGCCGTGTCGCCAACCGCGACATCACCTGGGAGGACGAGGTCTACCTCTCCTTCACCCCCACCGCGGGCGTCGTGCTGGAGGATGACACGTGATCGACGAGGCCGCCAACCGGCGCAATGCCGCGCTGATGATCGCGCTCCTCGTCGCCGCGGTCTACTTCGCCATACGCACCGCGCTGATGCTGGCCCAAACAGGGCTCGAAACGCCCGCCCTGCCGGTGCATGTCGCCGGGCTCGTCGCCACGCTGGGCGGTTTCCTCGCGCTCCTGAACAAGAGCGATCCGGACCAGCGCCGCGCCTTCCTCGGAAATGCCATCATCGGGCTGCCGTACTTCTGGCTGCTCGCCCTGTTCCTCGTGCCCTTCCTGATCGTCCTGAAGATCTCGCTCTCGGACGTGGCGCTGGCCCGCCCGCCCTACATGCCGCAGCTGGACCTTTCCGGCGGCTGGACGGCACTCATGGACTTCCTGTCGCAGCTCGACTTCGAGAACTTCGTCTTCCTGACCAGCGACGACCTCTACTGGAAAGCCTACCTCAGCTCGCTCCAGATCGCCCTGATCGCCACCTTCGCCACCCTGCTGGTCGGCTACCCGATGGCCTACGGCATGGCGCGCGCCCCGAAGGAATGGCAGGCCACGCTGCTGATGCTGGTCATCCTGCCGTTCTGGACGTCCTTCCTGATCCGCGTCTACTCGCTGATGGGCATCCTCGGGAACGAGGGGCTGCTGAACCAGTTCCTGCTCTGGACCGGCCTCATCTCGACGCCGCTGCAGATCCTGAACACCAAGATCGCGGTCTACATCGGCATCGTCTACACCTACCTGCCGTTCATGATCCTGCCGATCTACGCGGCGCTGGAGAAGATGGACGAAAGCCTGCTCGAAGCCGCCGAAGACCTCGGCTGCTCGCGGCTCGAAGCCTTCTGGCTCGTCACCTTCCCGCTCTCGCGCGGCGGCATCGTGGCCGGCTGCTTCCTCGTCTTCATCCCCACCATCGGCGAATTCGTCATCCCCTCGCTGCTCGGCGGCTCCGGCACGCTGATGATCGGCAAGGTGCTGTGGGAGGAGTTCTTCAACAACCGCGACTGGCCCGTGGCCTCCGCGGTGGCGGTCATCCTTCTGCTGATCCTGATCATTCCGATCGTCCTCTTCCAGCGCTCCGAGGAACGCGCAAGGCAGGCCGGGAAATGACCCGTCTCTTGCACCGAACCGACACCGGCCACGCCACGCGCACGACAGGCACCCGTGCCGCTCTGCCCGGCAATCGCCTCCCGGCCCGCAGCTTCATCTTGGCACAAATACCTTGGGGGGAGCCGAAGGCGGGGGGCAGCGCCCCCCTCTCCGACCGCCACCGGTACGGACCGCCCGCACAGCCGCGCAACACAAGGCCCAACCGCTCGGGAGCCGCCGCATGAAACGCTTCTCCTGGTTCAACGCCACCGCCCTGACGCTGGGCTTCGCCTTCCTCTACCTGCCGATGGTCGTGCTGGTCATCTACTCGTTCAACGCCAGCCGCCTCGTGACCGTCTGGGCCGGCTTCTCGACGCAATGGTACGCCGAACTCTTCCGCGACCAGGAATTCCTCGACGCCGCATGGGTCACGCTGCGGGTCGCCTTCTTCTCCTCGACCATCGCGACGGTCCTCGGCACCATGGCGGCGCATGTGCTGATCCGGACCGGCCGTTTCCGGGGCCGGACGCTTTTCTCCGGCATGATCTACGCGCCCCTCGTCATGCCCGAAGTCATCACCGGCCTCTCGCTGCTGCTGCTGTTCATCGGCATCGGGCTCGACCGTGGCGTGCTGACCGTGGTGCTGGCGCACACCACCTTCGCCATGTGCTACGTATCGGTGGTGGTCTCGTCCCGCCTTGCCACCTTCGACACCGCACTGGAGGAAGCAGCCCTCGATCTCGGCGCCACCCCGTTCGAGGCCTTCCGCTTGGTGACCCTGCCGATCATCGCACCTGCGGTGATCTCCGGCTGGCTGCTCGCATTCACCCTGTCGCTCGACGACCTGGTGATCGCCAGCTTCACCACGGGCCCCGGCGCCACGACCCTGCCGATCAAGATCTTCTCGGCCGTCCGCCTCGGTGTAAGCCCGCAGATCAATGCGCTCTCGACCCTGCTGATCGTCTTCGTCGCCATCGGCGTCATCACCGCTTCTCTGGTGACCAAACGGGCCGCCGTACAGCGCGCGCGCGAAGAGCGCGCCGCCGAAACCACCTCGTGATCCGGCTCTACGAACCGGCGGCCTACACGCGTGATCCCGGCAGCTACTGGACCGGCACGGTCACGCCCCCGGCGTGGCCGCGCCTCGACGCAGCCTTGCAGACCGATGTCGCCATCATCGGCGGCGGCTTCACCGGGCTGAACGCCGCTCTGACCTTGACGCAGGCCGGCACCCGCACCGCGCTGTTCGAGGCCGAGAGCCCCGGCTGGGGCGCCTCCACCCGAAACGGCGGCTTCTGCTGCATCGGCGGCGCGCTGGTGGGCGAAAAGGCCCTGACCCGCCGCCATGGCGCAGCCCAGGCCGCCCTCTGGCACGACACCCAGACCGCCGCCGTGACCCATGTTCGCGGCTTCCTCGACAGCCACGGCATCGACGCCGACACACACTCCGATGGCGAGACGGAACTGGCCCACACCGCGCGCGCAATGTCGGCCCTCCGGAAGGAAGCGGAGGCCGACCCGACCGCCCGCCTCACCGAACGCCGCGACCTCGCCGCCGAGGGCATGGCCGGGCCGTGGCATGGCGCCCTCACCCGCGCCACGGGCTTTGCCCTCAACCCGGCGAAATACCACGCGGGCCTCGCCCGGGCCGCCGCCGACGCGGGGGCAAGTCTTTTCGCCGACAGCCCCGTCTCCGCGCTGAAGCGCAATGGCAGATGGCAGCTGACCGTCAATGGCCGGACCGTCACCGCCGACCGCGTCATCCTGGCCACCAACGGGTATTCCTCCGAGGATCTGCCCCCCTGGCTCCGCGCGCGCACCCTGCCGGTGCAAAGCTCCATCCTGCTGACCCGCCCCCTCAGCGACGCCGAGGCCGAAGACGCCGGCTGGACCACCGCACAGATGGCCTACGACTCCCGCCGCCTGCTGCATTATTTCCGCCGCCTGCCCGACGGCCGGATGATGTTCGGGATGCGTGGCGGCCTGACCGCCCGCCCGTCCGAGCAGGCGGCCATCGCGAAACGCATCCGGACGGACTTCGCCACGGCCTTCCCGGCCTGGGCGGATGTGGAGATCACGCACGAGTGGTCCGGTTTGGTCTGCCTGATGGCCAGCGGCCACCCCTTCATCGGCGCCGTGCCAGATCACCCGGGCCTTCACGCGGCACTGGGATTCCACGGCAACGGCGTCGCCATGGGCAGCTTTGCGGGCCACGCACTGGCCAGTGCCCTCCTTGGCCAGCCAATCGACCTTCCCGGCTTCCTCTCGAAGCCACCGAAGCGGTTCCCCTTGGGTCGCCACAGGCGCGCCCTTCTGCGCCCCGCCTACCGGATCGCGGAAACCCTCGATCTCTGAACCCCAGGATTTTTCGAAGAAAAATCTTCCCGCGGCCAAAATCTTCGAACGAAGATTTTACCCCTGCGGCGTCATGTTCGAACGCGCCTGCCCTCGTTTCAGGCCCAGTTGGCGTTCGCGCCAGATGATGAGCACCCCGGCCAGCACGATGATCGCCGCGCCGATCAGCACGCTGGCCGTCGGCACCTCGTCGAACACTGCGTAGCCAAAGAAAACCGCGAACAGGATCGACGCGTATTCGAACGGCGCCAGCACCGCCGCGCCCGCGAACCTGTAGGAAGACGTCAGGAAGATCTGCGCCACGCCACCGATAACCCCCGCAGCCACCAGCATCCAGACCACCGCCCAGCCCGGCCAGGTCCAGCCGAACGGCACGGTCAACAGCGAAAACAGCGTCGCCGTCAGCGAGAAGTAGAACACGATGGCCGAGGTCTCCTCGCTCGACACCATGCGGCGGATCTGGATCTGCGCCAGGGCCCGCATGACCGTCGACACCCCGATAAAGATCAGTCCCATCATGGCAGCATGGTTCCAGGCGTCTGGCGACAGGCGCGGCCACAGCGCGATGGTCACGCCCGCAAGGCCCAGCAGGACCGCCGACATCCGGAAAAGGCGCAGGCGTTCTCCCAGCATCAGCGCGGCCAGGATCACTGTCAGCATCGGTGCCGCGTAGCCCAGCACCGTGACTTCCGGCAGCGGCAAGAGCCCCAGGGCCGCGAAGTTGCAGCCCATGGCGGTCACCCCCACCAGTCCGCGCCAGACGTGCATCAGGGGCCGTTTCGCCTTGAAACCGGTGCTCAGGTCGCCGCGCAGGGTCAGCCACAGGACGATCACCGGCATGGCAAAGAACGACCGGAAGAACACCGCCTGCCCGGCGGGCACTTCGCTCGAACTGGCCTTGATGAGGGAGGCCATGATCGTAAACAGGAAAACGGAGGCCAGCTTCAGCGCAATGCCGCGCATCGGTGACATGTGGGGGGTCCTTTCGAATTGACGCCACCGTGAACCCCGGACGGGGAAAGGTCAATCTGCCTGCCCCGTTTTACATGCCCTCGGCATGGGAAAACCCAAAAAGGTTAACGCGGAAATTGTCGATGCAACGGTCGCGCTGCATCAACGCAGGCAAAAGGTTACCAACCGGCCGGTTCGACCGCCTCAACCGGCCGGTTCACCGGTAACGGCCAGGCAACCAAAGTGAAGATCTTCATGCACCCTTGTGGACGGACGCGCCCGCGCCGCCACATCTGGCCTGCGCGCGCCCCGTTACTCTACCGGGCGCACCATGCAAGAAGACCGGGTGTTACCGCGCGTTCACCAGTTCGGCCAGATGGCCGTCCGGGCGCCATTGTAGCCGCATTGGAAACGATCAGGCCCTCAGGACGTTTCCAGGCAATGCCGCCGGAACGCTCTCTTCAGCATGTCCAGTTCCGCGCGCAGCAGATCGACCTCGGCCCGGATGTCGTCGCCCAGCGCCTCACCCGAGATCAGAGAGAAGCTCTGCAACACCGCGTTCGTGGACGCATCGGTGATCAGAAAGGTCTGCACGCCGTCGCCGATCGCTTCGGGTGGAACCGGCACCTGCAACAACCAATGCGCGCCCGTTTCCCGCGCCTTGCCCGCGACTTCGGTCACCATCACACCGGCCACCGGCTCATCGTTCAGCGTCACTTCGACGTCCGGGGCCGCAGCGCCTTCCGTGCTCAGAACCCCTTCCCAGAGCCCTTCCCGGAACCGTGTCTTCGTCAGGGTGAATGCGCTCATGCTTCGGCCTCCTTCCGGCGGGTCACAGCGCCGCGCGCTTGCGGCGGCTGAACGTCAGATCGCGAAGGATCACCTGGTTCATCTCCGGCCCTTCGAAGATCAGGTCGAGCCAGATCTTTTCCACCCGCTTCTCGTTCAGCTTGGTGTAGGCAAGGTCGAATTCGACGTGGATCTCTTCTTCGTTTAGCGGCAGTTCGCGAACGATCTGTTCCGTGTTCGGACCATGTTTGATGTTCAGTCTTGCAAAGATTTCAAGGGGTTTCTCCATCTCCACGATGGTCTCGATCCGGATCAGGTGGCTGCGTTTCAACCCCTGCGACGCCTCCTGCGGCAGGTCGATGGCCAGCGACAGGTAGGACCCGTCGAAGCGGAAGACATCCATCCGCAGACCATAGGCCGCGAGATCCGCCTCCCGCATGTTGCGGATCTGGCGCAGAGTCAGCTCCGAGTGGACGCAGTCGTGAAAGAGCGTGGCTTCCCCGCCCAACATGCTTTGCGTCTCGACCGACGAGATGCCCGGCGTCCGCAGCGGCCCGCACCACAGTTCCGGCCGCCAGGACCAATCGGCATCGACCGGGCGCGGAAAGGCCTGATTGCCGATCATCGGCAGGGCCAGCCGCTCTTCCGCGACGTGGATCAGCCGGTCGAGCTGGGCGCGGAGGCGCCGGGCCCGGTTGCGGCTTTCCCGCAGAGCGGCAATATCCATGTCCGGGGCCGCATGCGCCGCCTGCGACCAGCGCCTCAGACCCGCGGCAAAGACCAACTTGTCCAGCAATCCCTGCCGCTGCCCTGTTTTCATTCCGTGCCGTGTCCCCGAGCGTCTTTTGCATCTTCCGAATACGACCGTTCGTTTCGGGTTCGGAAACCAGTATGGCTTAGACGTACGTTCGGATAAACGCGAAAAACCACAATATTCCTATGCTTTTCCTTGTACTCACCCGCGCGGCGGCTTCACCCTTCCTTCACGGACTGGCGCGTACGATAAGGTCACGCACCTGCCTCAGCATCCGCGCCCCGTCGCGACCGGCCAGGGCATCGCCCTCCGGCGCGTAAAGCGCAAGACCGATCATGTGACCGCCTTGAAGGAAGGCACCGCGCCAGTACCGCTTGTCGCCCTCGCTCAGCATCTTGTCGCCGCCGCCTCCAAGGTGGGCCAGCGCAAGCCCGTCCTGCTCATAGGCCCCCAGCAACGGCGCGCCGGCGGCCTTCGCCAAGGCAGCCGGGTCCGGCACGACGCCCTCCGGGTCCTTCGGTCCCACGGTTACCGTCACGATCGCCGGCGGCACGTTGTAGCCGGTCTGCCCCCCCGACAGTATAAAGCACGACGCGATCACGGCGACGCCCTGTCCGTTGCGAGACCGTGAGGTTTCCGGATCTATGCAATAACCTTCCGGCCCCCTCACCACGACGGCGCCCCCCGCGAGGGCGATCTTTTCCGGCGGTGGTGTGCTGCCCGACGACGCCGCCGTCAGGCCCCCGTCCGGCATGTCGCAGGCGGCCAGCCAAAGCGTCGCCGCAAGGACCGAGAGGAACGTTCCCCGCATCGTCGTCAGAGATCGGCGTAGACGTGTTTCTCCGCCTTGCCACCTGGATGGGTGACGGCGCCTTTGTATGTCTCCCCAACGAGTTGCGCATATTTCCACAGCGACCCGGAGGCATAGATCGTGTCCCGCGGCCCGCTCCAAGCGTCCTTGCGGGCCGCCAGTTGCTCGTCCGTCAGGTCCACGGACAGCTCTCCGGTCTGTGCGTTGATGGTGATGACATCGCCGGTTTCCACCAGCGCGATCGGCCCGCCGTGCGCCGCCTCTGGGCCGACGTGGCCCACGCAGAAACCGCGCGTCGCACCGGAAAAGCGGCCGTCGGTGATCAGTGCAACCTTCTTGCCCATACCCTGCCCGGACAGGGCGGCGGTGGTAGCCAGCATCTCGCGCATGCCGGGGCCGCCTGCGGGGCCCTCGTTGCGGATGACCAGCACCTCGCCCTCCTTGTAGGCGCGCATCTTGACCGCTTCAAAGCAGTCTTCCTCGCATTCGAAGACACGCGCGGGACCGGTGAACACCTGGTCCTCCGCCGCGATTCCCGCGACCTTCACGATGGCGCCCTGCGGGGCGAGGTTGCCCTTCAGGCCCACGACGCCGCCGGTCTTGGTGATCGGCGTTTCTATGGGATAGATGACTTTGCCATCGGCCTCGCGCTCGATCAGGTCGAGTTCCTCTCCCATTGATCGCCCCGATGCGGTGATGCAGTCCTCGTGGATCAGGCCCGCCTCGCGCAGCTCCTTCATCACAACCGGAACGCCACCGACCTCGTAAAGGTCCTTGGCCACATAGTTGCCGCCGGGCTTCAGGTCGACGAAATAGGGTGTGTCGCGGAAGATCTCGCACACGTCGTCTAGGAAGAATTCCAGCCCTGCCTCATGTGCGATGGCGGGCAGGTGCAGACCGGCGTTGGTCGAACCGCCGGTGCAGGCGACCACCCGCGCCGCGTTTTCCAGAGACTTCATCGTGACGATGTCGCGGGCGCGGATGTTGCGCTCCAGCAGGTTCATCACGGCGATGCCGGACGCGGTGCCGTACTGGTCGCGGCTTTCGTAAGGCGCTGGCGCGCCGGAAGAATTCAACAACGCAAGGCCGATGGCCTCGGACACGCAGGCCATGGTGTTGGCGGTGAACTGGCCGCCGCAGGCCCCGGCCGAGGGACAGGCCGCCTTCTCGATGGCGCGCAGTTCCTCGTCGGAGTTGGCGCCCGCCTGGTGCTTGCCCACGGCCTCGAACACGTCCTGAACGGTGATGTCGCGGCCCTGGAACTTGCCCGGCATGATCGACCCGCCATAGATGAAGACCGACGGCACATTGAGCCGCACCATTGCCATCATCATCCCGGGCAGTGACTTGTCGCAGCCCGCAAGCCCCACAAGCGCGTCGTAGCAGTGGCCGCGCATCGTCAGCTCGACCGTATCGGCGATGGCTTCGCGAGAGGCCAGCGAAGCACGCATCCCCTCGTGGCCCATCGCGATGCCGTCGGTCACGGTGATGGTGGTGAATTCGCGCGGCGTGCCGGAGGCTTCCTTGACACCCAGCTTCACCGCCTGCGCCTGCCGGCTCAGCGAGATGTTGCAGGGCGCGGCCTCGTTCCAGCAGGTCGCGACACCGATAAGAGGCTGATGGATCTCTTCTTCGCTCAACCCCATGGCGTACATGAAGGAGCGATGCGGCGCGCGGGCGGGACCCTCAGTGACGTGACGGCTGGGCAGTTTGGTCTTGTCAAACGGACGCTTGAGCACGGCTATTTCCTCCCGGTAATTGTCACATCCGGCATATCCTCAGTCCCCCAACGGGGCAAGCGAGTCATGGTATACCAAATGTGAAAGGCCGGGAGGCGCGCCTCTAGCCCGCGCCGATCAGGGCGCCAGCACCGAACACCAGCGCCCCGCCAAGCACCACCTGGAAGGCCGCACGCAGGAAAGGCGTCTCCATGAAGCGGTTCTGGATCCAAGCGATGGCCCAAAGCTCGACGAAGACGACGATGCTGGCGACGATGGTCGCGGTCCAGAAATGCGGGATGAGGTAGGGCAGCGCGTGGCCCAGACCGCCCAGCGTCGTCATCACACCCGAAGCGATGCCGCGCTTGACCGGAGACCCACGCCCCGACAGCGCGCCGTCGTCGGAGGCCGCCTCTGTGAAGCCCATCGAAATCCCCGCGCCCACCGAAGCCGCCAGACCCACGAGAAAGGTCGTCCAGGTGTTATGCGTCGCAAAGGCCGTGGCAAAGATCGGGGCGAGGGTCGAGACGGAGCCGTCCATCAACCCGGCGAGTCCCGGCTGCACCCAGGTCAGGAGGAACTGGCGTTTTTCCAGATCGTCCTCCGATTTGCGGGAGTCGGCATCGAGGTGCGTGTCCTCCAACGCCTCGGCGGCCTTCTGGTGCCCGGCCTCTGCCGCAGCCAGATATCCCAGCAGTTTGCGAGTTCCGGCGTCCGTGGTGCGCTGCGCGGCAGCGATATAGAACCGTTCGGCATCCCGCTCCATGGCTTCGGCTTCCGTGCGGATCCGTTCGAGGGAGAGGTTCTCCACCAGCCAAACGGGCTTTCGGGCATAGAAACCGGCGACATGTTCGCGGCGGATGAGTGGAATGACTTCGCCGAACCGCTTACGGTGCAGTTCGATCAGGGAGGCGCGATGCTGGTCTTCTTCCTGTGCCATGCCGTCGAAAATCGCGGCGGTATCTGGGTACTCGGCGCGCAGCCTTTCGCCGTAACTGCGATAAATTCGGGCGTCGTCCTCTTCGGACGAAATCGCCAAGGCCAGCACTTCCTGTTCGGAAAGATCGCTGAAACGCCGACGCTGCATCGAAAACCGCATGTCACACCTCTCTTTAGATCGGTTCTAAACTATACGCCGGCGCGCCCGCCGCAAGAACGAATTCTATGCGTGGCCAATTCGCCGCATTGCAGCATCATACCCTTGACTTCGGCAGATCAATGCAACAAATCTAAACCGAACCGTTCAGTTCATAAATAACGCCGGAGATTCTCCATGACACGCCTTGTCACTGCCGCCCTGCTTGCCGCTTCTGTACTCGCTGCACCCGCGTTCGCCGATGTGGGCCCCTCGTTCCTGCCGAACCTGACCTTCCCGGACAATGGTCCGAAACCCACAACCTCGACCCAGGGCGAGGTCTGCATCCTGAGCCAGCCCGCCGAATGCAAGTAATCATTGTTCAGTTGCGGCGACTTGCCGGAACTGAACCGCGCGGTTTATACATGCCTTCTACCACAGGAGGGGCCACATGACCGCGGGACGAACTGCAGAAGCCCGGGCTGACGAAACGGCCCGGGATCGTGCACAAGACATCCGGAAGGGCCGCAAATACGATCAGGTTCTGGCCGGAGCGCAGGAAGTCTTCATGCGCGACGGTTTCGAAGGTGCCTCCGTCGACGACATCGCCCGCGAGGCCGGGGTCTCCAAGGCGACGCTCTACAGCTACTTCCCCGACAAGCGCCTGCTTTTTCTGGAGGTGACCTCGGCCCAGTGCTGCAAGCAGGCGGACGAGGCGCTCTTGGCCATCGATATGACCCACACGCCGGAACACGTTCTGCGCCAGGCCGGGCACCGCATCCTGACCTTCATACTGTCGGACCTCGGACAACAGATATTCCGCATCTGCGTGGCCGAAGCCGACCGCTTCCCCGAACTTGGCCGCCAGTTCTACCAGTCCGGGCCGATGATCGCCAAGCGCGCGCTTTCGGGATATCTGGATGTGGCCCGTACGCGCGGCGAGATCGTCACCGACGACGTGGCGCTGGCTTCGGACCAGTTCGCCGAAATGTGCAAGGCCGATCTCTGGCCCAAGGCGGTGTTCGGTCTCCAGACGGAGTTTTCCCAATCCGAACGCGACCGGATTGTGGATGGTGCTGTCGCCACCTTCATGGCACGTTACGGCGCAAAGTGACCCCTTCGAAAGGAGCCGCCGCCATGACAAAGGCCATCAAAACCGTATCCGAGAACCGCTGCTTTGGCGGCGTTCAGGGTGTCTACAGCCACGAGTCCGACGCCACGTCCTGCGAGATGACCTTCGGCCTATTCCTGCCCGAACAGGCGGCGCACGTTCCCGTGCCCGTGCTGTGGTATCTGTCCGGCCTGACCTGCACGCATGAGAACGCGATGACAAAGGCCGGGGCGCAGGCATGGGCCGCCGAGTACGGTATCGCGCTGGTGTTCCCCGACACGTCGCCGCGTGGCGAAGGTGTCGCCAACGACGATGCCTATGACCTCGGCCAGGGCGCGGGTTTCTACGTAAATGCCACACAGGCGCCCTGGGCGCCGCACTTCCGCATGTGGGACTACGTGGCCGAGGAGCTGCCCGCGCTGATCGGCGCCAACTTCGCCATCGATCCTGAGCGGCAGGCGATCACCGGGCATTCGATGGGCGGGCACGGTGCGCTGACGCTTGCCATGTCCCTGCCTGGCCGCTTTGCCTCCGTCTCGGCGTTCGCGCCGATCGCCAACCCGACACAATCCGACTGGGGGACCAAGCAGCTTGGCGCCTACCTTGGCGATGACAAGGCAGCCTGGGAAAAGCACGACAGCGCGTTGCTGATGCGCGAGAAGGGGTTCGACGGCCCGGTGCTGATCGACCAGGGATCGAATGACCAGTTCCTCGACCTGCTCAAGCCGGAGGCGCTGGCAGAAGCGATGACCGCCAAACGGCAGGACGGTGTTTTCCGGATGCAGAAAGGCTACGATCACAGCTATTTCTTCGTGTCGTCGTTCATGGAGGACCACGTCGCCTTCCACGCCGAGGCGATGCTGGGCTGAGTACCGTGACCACCCTTTACATCGACGCCGACGCCTGCCCTGTAAAGGACGAGGCCGAGCGCGTGACCACCAGGCACAAGGTGCCGATGAAGCTGGTGTCGAACGGCGGTATCCGCCCCTCGCGCAACCCCCTGGTGGACATCGTCGTGGTGTCCGCCGGTGCCGACGAGGCGGACATGTGGATCGCCGATCAGGCCGGGCGTGGCGACGTGGTGGTGACCAACGACATCCCACTGGCGGCGAAATGCGTGGAGGCCGGGGCACAGGTGCTGCGGCCCGACGGCTCTGCGCTGACCGGCGCCAACATCGGCGCGCAACTGGCGATGCGGGACCTGGCTGCCGATCTGCGCGCGGCCGATCCTTTCAGGCAGGGCGGTGGCAAGGCATTCACGAAGGCCGACAGGAGCCGTTTTCTGGACGCGCTCGACAGGGCGTTGCGCGTGGCTGTGAAGGAACAGCGATGACCATTGAAGCCGTGATCTTCGACGTCGGCAACGTGCTGATCGAATGGCAGCCCGAACGCTACTACGACCCGAAGATCGGGGCCGACCGCCGCGCCGCGATGTTCGCGGAGGTCGACTTGCACGGGATGAACGACGTCGTCGACAGGGGCGCCGATTTTCGCGACACGATCTATGCCTGGGCAAAGAAGTATCCCCGCTGGCAGGAAGAGATCCGCCTGTGGCATGACGACTGGCTGGAAATGGCCAAACCCGAGATTCCGCATTCCGTCCGCCTGCTGGACGCGTTGAACGCCAAGGGCGTGACGACCTTCGCCCTGACCAACTTCGGCATCGGGACCTGGGCCATCGCGACCCCGGTCTACGGTTTCCTGAACAGCTTCAGCCATGCGTACGTCTCGGGCCACATGGGCGTGACGAAACCCGACGCGCGTATTTACGAGATGGTCGAAGAGCACTCCGGCATCGCGCCCGGAAAGCTTCTGTTCACCGACGACCGGGCCGAGAACATCGCGGCTGCCGCTGCGCGCGGCTGGCACACACATCTGTTCGAGGGACCGCAAGGCTGGGCGGATACGCTGGTGTCCCATAGGCTTCTGACGCCCGACGAAGCGCGGTGAGCACGGCGGCGACCCTCGCCGCACTTGCCCTCGCCGGGCTGCCCACCGTGCGCGAACTTCGCCGGACACCGCGCAACGCTCACTTCCGCCAGCAGGCGCCGGGCCGCTTCGCCGAACTGTCTCAGGGGCGCACGCATTACGATTGGCTCGGCCCCGAGCGCGGCGCGACTGTGGTTTGCGTGCACGGTCTGACCACACCGTCCTACGTCTGGCTCGGGCTGGCACGGCATCTCGTGGCCATGGGATTCCGGGTGCTGGTCTACGATCTCTACGGGCGCGGCTATTCCGATGCCCCGAGGGGCCCACAGACACCCGGCTTCTTCACGCGACAACTGTCGGACCTGCTGGAGCACGAGGCGCTGACCGGTGATTTTACTCTTGCGGGCTACTCCATGGGCGGGGCCATAGCGGCGCATTGGGGGGCCGCAAACCCCGACCGCTTGCGCCGGGTGATCCTGCTGGCACCTGCGGGCATGGGGCACCGGTCTGGGGCCACGGCACGTTTTTGCACCGAATGGCCGCTGGCGGGCGACTGGCTGTTCCATATGGCCTATCCGACTCAATTCGCCCGCATCGCCCGGTCAGCTGACGATGCCGAAAGCAGCATCGACGATATTGCCGGACTTCAGGTCGCGGAACTGCGGCGGCGCGGATTCGTAAGGTCGGTCTTGTCCTCGCTGCGCGGCACACTGCGGGGAACCGCGGAAGAGGCGCACCGCGCCCTCCACGCGGCACAGGTGCCCGTAACCGTGATCTGGGGACGCGACGACACGGTGATCCCGCTTCGCGCCATGGGACAGCTTGCCCAGTGGAACCGCCAAGCCCGTCAGGTGGTGATCGACGGGGCGGGTCATGGCCTGCCCTGGACGCATACCGACAAAGTGGCCGAGGCGATCCGCGAGACGTTGGAAGCCGAGACTGCCTGACAGTCTCGGCAGACGTTCAGGCGGTCAATGCGCCTGCGGACGGGGTGGTGCGGTTCTCTTTCACCGGCAAGTGCACCAACGCGCTGAACGCACCGACACCGACGCCGATCCACCAGACCATGGTGTAGTCGCCGAAGACGTCGTACATCCGCCCGCCCAGCCACACGCCGAGGAACCCGCCAAGCTGGTGGCTGAAAAACACGATGCCATAGAGCGTGCCCATGTAACGGAGCCCGTAGAGGTGCGCGATCAGGCCGGAGGTCAGCGGCACCGTCGCCAGCCACAACGCGCCCATCACGGCCGAGAACACCAGCACCGATGCCGGGGTGATCGGCAGCATGATGAACGCCGCCGCCGCGACGGTCCGCGCCAGGTAGATGAACGCCAACAGGTACTTGCGCTGGAAACGATTGCCCAACCAGCCCGCCGTCAGCGTACCTGCGATGTTGAACAGCCCGATCAGCGAAATCGAAATGGCCCCCAGCGCGGAGGTGGTGGTGATCCCCATGCCCGACAGGATGCCCCCCGCCATGATTGGCGAGCACAGCTCGGTCACGAGGGCGGGAAAGTGCGCCGTGACGAAAGCCAGTTGGTAGCCGCAGGAAAAGAAGCCGAGGAAGATCATGGTGAAGGACGGGTCGCGGAAGGCCCGGCCAAGGATCTCACCCATGGTTTCCTCAAGCTCCGCCTTGGAGGCCGCAGCCGGGGCGCGCATCATCGGCAGCGTCAGCAGCACGGCAAGAACCGCGCCTGCGAAAACGACGAAGACCATCTGCCAGGACATCACACCCAGCAACGCTTCTGCCACCGGCGCACCGAAGACCTGACCGGCGCTGCCCGCCGCAGTGGCGATGGCGAGCGACATCGAACGGTTCTCGGCGCTGGACGCGCGGCCCACCACGGCCAGGATCACGCCAAAGCCGGTGCCCGCAACGCCGAATCCGACCAGCACCTCCCACGCCTGCATCGCAAACGGCGTTTCGGCAAAGGACGACATGACAAGGCCAGCCGCATAGACCAGCGCGCCGATGACGATGGCCTTCCGGTCGCCGATCTTCTCGGCCACGGCCCCGAACAGCGGCTGCCCGATTCCCCAGGCGAGGTTCTGAATGGCGATGGCGAGCGAGAACTCCGCCCGCGCCCAGCCGAATTCCTCCGCGATGGGGATCTGAAACACACCAAAGCTGGCCCGGATCGCGAAGCTGACCATGATGATGACGCACCCGACAACCAGTACGGGCGTGACGATGGGGGCGGGTCTGTCCATAATCGTTACTCCTGCAGCGCAGCACGATGAGAAACGCAGATCCCGAAATAGGTCAATTTCTCTTACGTGATACGCATCATCAGCATGTGTGATGGCCGAGGCCAAAATGTGAACGCGTCGACATGCCTAGAGCAATCCATTCCGGGAAATCAAGCATACATTGCACGGCCTGCGGGCACCCGGGACCCTCTACACATCCGTCGCAGCCCGCGCTAAAGCCGATGCATGACAACTGTCCCCGATCTTTATGCGAAACGCGTCGAAGCGGGCCGCCTGCAGCCCGACGAGGCCCAGCGTGTGGCCCTTCCCGCTTTTGAACGCATCCGCGCCGAACTGGCGGACCCTCCGAAGCGCGGCCTGTTCCGCAAGGCGCCCGAGCCGCCGAAGGGCCTGTACCTTTGGGGTGGCGTCGGGCGTGGCAAGTCGATGCTCATGGACCTCTTCGTCGAGACGCTGAATGTCCCGGCCCGACGCACTCATTTTCACAGCTTCATGCAGGAAATCCAGTCGGAGATGCACCGTCTCCGCAAGGAGGGTGTCGAGGACCCGATCAAGCCGATCGCGAAGGCGGTGGCCGACTCGGCCAAGGTTCTGGCCTTCGACGAGATGCAGATCACCGACATCACCGACGCGATGATCGTCGGGCGGCTGTTCGAGCAGTTGTTCAACGCGGGTACCGTGGTCGTCACCACATCGAACCGCCTTCCGGACGACCTGTACAAGGACGGGCTGAACCGGCAGCTTTTTCTGCCGTTCATCGACCTCATCAAGGACAAGCTGGAGGTCCGCGAACTGGCGTCGAAGACCGATCACCGGCAGCACAGGCTGGCCGGGGCGCAGGTCTATTTCACGCCGGCAAATGCCCAGTCACGGGAAAAGATCGACGAAATCTGGGAAGAGCTGACCCACGGCATCGAAGAAACACTGACACTGCATGTGAAGGGTCGCGAAGTGGAGCTGCCGCGCTATCGCAATGCGATGGCCCGGGCCAGCTTCTTCGATCTCTGCGGCCGCGCACTGGGTCCTGCGGATTATCTTGCCCTGGCCGACGCGGTGCGTGTGCTGGTCATGGAGGACATCCCCCGCCTCTCGCGCCACAACTTCAACGAGGCGAAGCGTTTCGTCACGCTGATCGATGCCCTCTACGAAGCACGTGTCCGGCTGATCGCCACCGCTGCCGCCGAACCGGAAAGCCTGTACGTCGAAGGTGCAGGCAGCTTCGAATTCGAGCGCACGGCATCGCGCCTGCGCGAGATGCAGGCCGCCGACTGGCCCGGCGAAAAGGACTGACACGCCAAGGCAGGGCCCCCGGGGGGCCCTGCCTTGGTACTGCCTGCTCGTTTTTTGGTCTCTGCCTTGAAATGGATCAATCCGGGATGGTCAGCACCATCCCCGGCCGCAGTTCGCCCGGCGTGCGGAGCACGTCCTTGTTCGCTTCCAGAATCTGAAGGTAGGCGACGGTGGTGCCGAAGTGCCGGAACGCGATGCCGGGCAGGCTGTCGCCGGCCTGCACCGTATAGGTCCTTGCCGCCACGGCGACCGGGATCGACGGGTCGGGCGCATCGACCCGCGCGGTTGCTGCTATTTCCGGCTGTGGTGCGGCGGTCACGGGCTTCTGCAGTTCGCGCAGGATGCCGTAGCCCATGGCCTGCATGGCATCGTTGACGCGCTGTTCGGAGGTCGCGGGCATGGCGCGGGCGGCGCGCGCCGCAGGCTCCGGTGTCGGAACCGCATTTTCGGTCGGTCGCGCGACGGGCCGCACGCCTGCGGAGAGGTCGGTCGTATTGAAGGTTTCAGTGGCCCGCGGAGTTACCAAAGGGTCCATTGCGGGCTGAAGACCCATTGCGTCCCGGGTCGTACGGCTGACCTGATCGGAGGACCCTGCATCTTCCGCCAGGTCACCGCCTAGCACCCAGACCAGCGCAACCGTGCTCATCACGAAACCGGCGGCCATCAGGACGGAGCGGATCATTGGTCCGAGCCTTCCTGGCGGGCCGTCGCAGCCATACCGCGACCGTTCGCTGACAGCGAAGTCATGTGTGAAATCCCCCGACAATCCGCGCCGTGATCTTGGCAGTCCGCGCGGTTGCGAAGCAACATAGGCGAATCACTTGCGTTGCGTCAATATCTAGGTGGTCCGCCTAGTTATTCCGCGGGTCAACACAATCGAGGCTAAAAGTGGTAGGTCACTTGTTCGGCAGCACGAGCGTCTGACCAGGCCGGAGGTCGTCGGGACGGTTCATGATCGACCGGTTGGCGGCAAAAAGCGGCCCGGTCATGTTCACATCGCCATAGACCTTCTCTGCGATCGATACGAGGCTGTCACCGGACACCACGACGTAGACCGGCAGGCGGTCCGCCGTAGTCGTGGACCCGGACGTGCCGCCCGCCGTCGAAGGCGTCCCGTCCAGCGACCGGCGCACGATGGCGTGCAGCAGGCTTCCGGGCTGACCGGGCGCGGTTTCCCGTCCCGTTGCCTGGTTGAGACTGGACAATGTGTTCCACGTCATACGGCGCATCGTGCGGTCGTCCGGAGCGTTGGCTTCACTGTTTCCGGACGGGGCTGCGCTTTGGACCTGCGGCACGCTGGCGTGTTGTTGCGGCACGGGCGCCGGACGCACTTGGGGCAACTCCGGAACGGCCGCGGTCTCCGCCGGCGGTGCGGGCAACTCGAATTCCGTGCGGGTGACCGGCTCTGATCTGGCGCCATCGGGCGCGGCGCGTCGGGCCGTTGGCTGCACGACGATCAACGCAACGCTGATCGCGATGAACCCGATTGCAAAAAGAACCATACGGATCATACCGACGCCCCCACTTACTGCCCGACGGCAAGGCTGAGACCGAGTCCGTCCCACGCCTTCAGACCACCGCGGTAAAACTTGAGCTTCGTCGAGGGGTAGCCTGCGTCCAGCAGGTTTCGCACCGCTATCGCCGCCAGACCGTCATCTGCCCCACCGGCAAAGAGAACAAGATCGAACGCTCCGGAAAAATCCCCGTTCCGCACCCCGAGCGCATCCAGCAGATCGTCGCGGTAAGGGTTGTCTGGCGAGAGGGTGGAAGCGGGGACATTCACCGCGCCCGGCACGGTACCGGTCGAGAATGCCTCCGGAAGACGTGCGTCCACCAGTAGACCGCGCCCCTTCGACACAAAGAGATCGAGGAAATCCAGGACTTCCAGTTCACCGATTGTCGCAACCCCGGTGGCCGCCTGCATCGGTGTCACGCAGGCCGGCGGGCAAACCGGGCCGCTGCGGGCGACGCGCAACGTCTGCCCGTTCAGCGTTGTCTGGAACGCGGTCAGATCCTCAGTGATACGACTGGATTGCGCAGACGCAGGAACGGCAGCGCCCATCAAGGCGACGCAAAGGGTCGGAAAAAGACCTTTGGCCATGCTGCTCGTCCTCTGAGGCGCCTCTTGTGGGCACCCGATCTTGTCATTTTGACCAAATATAGTCCGCAGGCGTCGAATCAGTCAACATCGGGGGGCCGATCATGGCGGGATACTTGATTGCTCAAGACGTCAGTCCTCGTCGTCCTTGAGAAGCGCGGCGATGGACCGGTCCAGACCCAGCCAGTCCAGCGCTTCCTCGATCGATGCCAACAGGTGCGCAGACAGGTAGGCGCTGTCGTTCAGCATGGCGACATAGAACATGATGCTCGAAAACACGCCTGGGTCCTGGGCTACGAAAGCGATCCGGCGGTGCACCCGCCGCTGGTCCGCATCGGATTTGACCATGTCCGTTATCAACTCGGTGCCGCTCATCTGAAGGGAGAAATCAGCGACACCACGCATGTCGTGCAGGGAAAACCGCACCGCCTGCGCCCCTGGAAGAGAGAGGAACTCTTCGTATCCGCGTGACATGTCGCCCAGCGTGATGCGCCGGTGCCCGCGGAACCGCACATGAAGAAGCCTGTGTTCCGCAATAATATCCTGTTGAAACGGCAATGACATCCCTCCCTCGCACGGTATGGCCGGTGCTTCGGGAAAGATATCACAAAAAAGCATGTTTGATCCATCAACTATATGAGGCGAGCACTCTTCCTGCCAGGTAAAGCGAGCCACAGATCACCACGCGGGCAGCAGGGTCTATCTCGCCGATCTGGCGGATGGCGTCAGTGAAACCCGCGCAGACCCGCACGTCATGACCGACCTCCGCCGCCATGCGGGCCGTTTCCTCGGCGGGGAGGGTAATTGCCTCCCCCGGGATGGATACAGCCAGAAGGCCTTTCGCACAGGTCGCCAGGGGGCGCAGAAAGCCCCGCGCATCCTTTGTGTTCAGCATGCCGCAAACCAGCCACGTCGGCCGTTCGGGCAGGCGCGCGAGATGCGCGGCGATGGCCTCTCCGGCGGCGGGGTTATGGCCACCGTCAAGCCACAGCTCGATACCCGGCAAGCCATCCAGATCAGGACCTTTGCGCAATCGTTGCATCCGCGCGGGCCAGAATGCCTGCGACACAGCCGCATCGAACGCGCCCTCTCCCGAACCGAGGTGCCGCAAAGCCGCCAGCGCCGCGCCGGCATTCTGGATCTGGTGCGCGCCGGGCAGGTTCGGCAGGGGCAGGTCCAGCAGACCGGTCTCGTCCTGGAAGACCAAGCGGCCCCGCTCTTCCCACGCGTGCCAGTGCTGGCCATACGCCAGAAGCGGTGCGCCGAGGGCCTGCGCGCGGGCCTCAATCACCTCCATCGCCTCATCGGACTGCGGGCCGACGACACAGGGGACACCGCCTTTGAGGATGCCGGCTTTCTCGCCCGCGATCTTCGCCAGCGTGTCGCCAAGGAAGTTCTCATGATCCATGGAGATCGGCGTGATGATCGTAAGCTCAGGCCTTTTGACGACGTTCGTCGCGTCCAGACGCCCGCCAAGACCCGTTTCCAGCAGGGTGAAATCGGCGGGTGTCCGGGCCATGGCCAACAGCGCAGCACAGGTTGTGATCTCGAAATATGTGATCGGCGCGCCGCCGTTCGCGTCCTCGCATTCATCCAGCACCTCGGCCAGCGCATCCTCTGCAATCAGCGTCCCGGCAAGGCGGATGCGTTCGTGAAACCGGACGAGATGCGGGGAGGTATATGCGTGGACGGACTTGCCCTCTGCCTCCAGCCCGGCGCGGATCATCGCCTGCGTCGAGCCCTTGCCGTTGGTCCCGGCAAGGTGGATCACGGGCGGCAGGTTGCGCTCCGGATGCCCCAGCGCTTCGAGCAAACGCCAGACCCTGTCCAGAACAAGGTCGATGACCTTTGGATGCAGCGCCATCAGGCGCTCCAGTATCACGTCAGAGCCCTGACCCATCTCTTGCACATCCTCGAAAGGGGCACTTAGCCCGGTCTTATGCCTTGGAGTCGTCCACGGCCGCGTTCGGCTCGCGCACCATGTCCTCCGGTCCCGGAGGCGGAAGATCGCCCCATGTCGGCGGCGGCATCTTCATCAGGATGCGGCACAGCACGATCAGCTCCTCGCGCATGTCACGCCGGTCTGTCACACGGTCGAGCATACCGTGCTCAAGCAGGTACTCGGCACGCTGGAACCCTTCGGGCAGCTTCTCGCGGATGGTCTGTTCGATCACGCGCGGCCCCGCAAAACAGATGAGCGCGCCGGGTTCGGCGATCTGCACATCGCCCAGCATCGCGTAAGAGGCCGTCACCCCACCGGTGGTCGGATGGGTCAGCACGACGATGTACGGCAGGCCCGCCTCTTTCAGCATCTGCACGGCCACGGTGGTGCGCGGCATCTGCATGAGGCTCAGGATGCCTTCCTGCATACGTGCGCCGCCTGCGGCGGAAAACAGGATCAGCGGCCGGCCGAGCTTCACCGCCTCTTCGGCGGCGGCGACGATGGCGTTGCCGACATAGATGCCCATCGACCCGGCCATGAAGCTGAAGTCCTGCGCGGCACAGACGACGGGCGTGCGCCCGATCTCGCCCGCGCCGACCAGCATGGCCTCTTTCTCGCCGGTGCCCTTCTGCGCCGCACGGATACGGTCGGGGTAACGCTTGGAGTCGCGGAAGTGCAACGGGTCGGCCATCGGCTCCGGCACGGCGACCTCGGAATATATGCCGCCGTCGAACAGCGCATGGAAACGGTCACGCGGCGTGATGTTCATGTGGTGGCCGCAGTTGGTGCAGACGTTGAGGTTGTCGCTGATCTCCCGGTGAAACAGCATCGTCCCGCAGCTTTCGCATTTCGACCACAGGTTCTCCGGGACTTCCCGGCGGGAGAAGATCGAATTGATGCGCGGACGGACGTAGTTGGTGATCCAGTTCATGGAAGCCCCGAGTTCAGCGTTTGCGCGTCACTTATGCCCCGCTGCGTCGAATTGCAATCTTAGCCTCCGGTGGAGCCTTGTCCGCACGATGGATCGCGGAACGGCACGCGGCCTCAGCCGACGCGCGCGACGGCTTGTAGGGCGGGGCTGTGCGCCGCCCCCTTTCGGAATGGTTGCAGCCCGTCCCGTAACTTGGCGGCACGGGCGGAAAATCGGAGCTGCCGGCAGAAAAAAGGGGACAACAGCGCGCCACGCCGGCGCATGAGCAGCCAGGGCCGGAGCACATGAAAAGCATGCATCCGCATGATCCAAACCCTTGTAATAAATCGCGACAAAAAACACCGACGTTCAAGCCAAACGTCCACGCGCTGAACCGAATGCCCCACCATCGCGAGAACAGGAGGACTATACGCGCAAAGCGAGACGCGCGGCGAGCCAACTGACGAACAGGGTTGCAAGGTCCACCGGCAGGATCGCGGCAAGTGCCGCTTCGTCCTCTGGCCCAAAAGGCAGCTTTGTCAGAGCCAGCCCGGACAGGTCGCCTTGCAGGGACATGACGCCGATGGCCACGAAGTTGTTGACCATGTGGAACGCGATGGCAGCGCCAAGGCTGCCCGAGCGCGCCGTCAGGTCTGCGGCGGCAAGACCGAACGCCACGGCCCATAGCGCGATCGACACTGCGTTGCTGCCCCAGACATCCGGCGCATAATGGCCAAGACCGAAAGCCAGCGAAGGCAGCGTCAACCACACCGCGGGCCACTTCACCCGCGCGGCAAGTGTACTTTGGAAGTAACCGCGGAACAGGACTTCTTCCGATGCGGTCTGTACCAGCAGCGCCACCAGCGTCAGCGGCAACAGAGCCAGCCATTGCGCAGGCGGCAGGCCGGGCTCGGACGCCACGCGCAACGGCCATGGCGGCAAGAGCGCGATCACGACGTTCAACGCCACCAGCACGGCCGCGACGCGCAGAAACTGCGGCCAGAACATCCGCGCCGGACCGAACAGGCTGCCGGCGCTTCGCCCGTGCAGGGTTTCGGCCACGACGATGGCACCGATGCCCATGGCCCCCATCAGCGAAAGCTGCGCCAGAAGCCCCCAGGGATCCTGGCCCGACGTGATGGCGTTCAGCACAGACGGAAAACGATCCGGCCCGACGATGCCGCTGATCAGCGCAATGACACCGCGCGTGAGCCCGAACATAATAACGGTCGCCAGAACCAAGCCCAGCACCAGCCGCCACAGTTCGCAACGGGGAAAAGTGGGCAGGGTCAGAACCGCGTGGGGCGCGTAGCGGTCGCGCTTCATCAACCTCGCGCGCTCGCTTGCCGGAGCACGTCGAGATAGCCGTTTGCCTGTGTCATCCGTTCGCCAAGCCCCTTGTCGCGCAACATGCGGTGAAGCTTCGGCAGCCTGTAGGCCGGTACGTGCATCACCAGGTGATGCTCCAGATGATAGTTGACCCAGTAGGGCGCGACCAGCAGCCGTTCCAGAGGTCCGGCAAGTGTGGTCCGGGTGTTGCGCAAAGGGTCCTCGGATTTCTCGACCGCGCCATGTTCGGCGATGTTGCGCACCCTCAGCACAAGCTGGAACCACGTCAGCAGCGGCAGAAGCCAGAAGGCGAACCACGTCCACCAGCCGAACAGCACCCAGAACAGCCCAAACAGGACCGCGTTGACGATCAGGGCCTTGCCCAGAACCGGACCGCTGAACGCCTGGGCGAGGTCCTGGCTCGACACGCCCTCCGTCTCTCCGGCAAGGCGGAAGGCAAAGGCGATCTGGGCGGCGCGCTGCCGGATGCCGGTCTGGCCGGTCAGGTCGCGGATCAGCTTGCGGCGGAGCGAGGCGCGCGTCGTCGGAAACGGCGCCGACAACTTCAGGTCGGGGTCCTTGTCGGTCTGCGTGTGCCGGTGGTGCATCAGATGGTAATGCCGGTAACTCGCAAGATCGGCGAGGATGGGCCGCCCGCACAGCCACGCGCCCGCCCATTCGTTCCACGTGCGGGTTCTGAACAGGGCGTTATGCGCCCCCTCGTGCATCAGGATCGCCAGCCCCAGTTGCCGCGAACCGATCACGACCACCGCAAGCGCGAAGGTCAGGAGGTTGGGCCACAGCGTGAACAGCCACACGCTGCCGAGGATCAGCGCCCAGGCGTGCACCACAAGGGCCATGCCCCAGGCGTCGGACCGCTGCGACAGTGTCCGGATTTCCTCGCTCGTCAGGTAGGCTTTTCCCGGTGTCATCCCGCGATGATCCCGCGCCGGACCTCGTCCTGTCAACGATTTCGCCCCGTCATTTTGGCCACTTGCTTTGGCCAGTCACCTCGCCGCGCGGCTGCCCGCGATTGCCACATTTCCGCAAACAGGGCTGACCGCGCGGTCTCCGTCGCCCGTAACGCCTGCAAACGATCCGCCGCAAACCAACCGCCAAGTCGTGCGCCACATCCGGGCCGTCGGCAGGGACGGCGTGGATTGACGCCACCGCCCCCCGTGCTATCGAACTTTCATGCTGGCGATCTTCTTCAAGACGTTACCGTTCTTCGGCCTGATCGGCCTCGGCTACGGGGCCGCGCGCATCCGCTTCTTCTCCGAAGAAGCCAGCGCGCACCTGACGAAGTTCGTCTTCTACTTTGCCCTGTCGGCGATGCTGTTCCGGTTTTCAGCCAACCTGTCGTTCGACGAGATCTTCGAACCCCGTCTGGCGACCGCATATCTCTGGGGCACCGGTGTCACCTATGCCATCGGGATGCTGATCGCCTTCGCACGCGGGCTGGACACCCAGACCGCCGCGATCGAGGCGCAGTGCGCGGCCATCGGCAACACCGGCTTCCTTGGCGTGCCCATGCTTGCGCTGCTCCTGGGGCAGGAGGCCGTCGGTCCGATCATCCTGATCCTGTCCATCGACCTGATCGTCTTCTCCTCGGCGCTGACCCTGATCGTCACCGCCGCGCGCGAAGGCTCCATGTCCCTGCGCATCGTTCAGAAACTGGCCGTCGGGCTTCTGAAGAACCCGATGATCGTCTCCATCGCAGCCGGTCTTATGGTCTCGGCCACCGGGCTCGGGCTGCACGACGTGCTGGACAGCTTCTTGTCGACCCTCGGGGCGGCGGCGACACCGGGCGCTTTGTTCGCCATCGGCGCGTCGCTCGCATCGAAGTCGGCCGAGCGGCTGCAGATCGCCGCCTGGCTGTCGTTCGCCAAGCTGATCCTGCATCCGCTGTTCGTCGGCATGGGCGTCTATCTTTTCTTCCCCGTCGACGCCTACCGGGCCTCGGTCGCCGTGTCGGCGGCGGCGCTGCCTGTCGCGGGCAACGTCTTTATCCTAGCGCAGCATTACGGCATCGCGCCGCAGCGGGTGTCCGCCTCGATCCTGATCTCCACGGCGGCATCCATCCTGACCGTCTCTGCGATCATCGCCCTGGTGGCGACCACGCCGCTCTGACACTTCGTAGGGCGGGGCTGTGCGCCGCCCGCCCCTCAGTCGACGCGCCGCAACAGAAGCTGGCTGGCAGAGTTCCGTGTCTCGAACACCTTCAGAGCCTTCACGAGGTCGGACAGCTTGCGCTTGCCGTAAGTCCGCGTGTCGAAGTCCGGGTTGGCCGCGGTGATGACCTGCCCGATATCGCCAAGCTTGTACCAATCGTCGTCGCCATCGATCGAATCCATCGCCTTGAAGATCAGGTCGCGCGCCTCCGTCAAAGGCCGCTTGTCCGTCTTGCGGTCCTTGGATTCCTCGGGCGCGCTGTCAATATTTTCAAGATAAATGAAACGCTTGCAGGCCTTCCGGAATGCGTCGGGCGTTTTCTGCATTCCCATGCCGTAGACATCCAGCCCCTGCTCCCGGATGCGGCTCGCCAGTCGGGTAAAGTCCGAATCTGAGCTGACCAGAACGAAACCGTCGAACCGCTCCGTATGCATCAGGTCCATGGCGTCGATCACCAGAGAAATGTCGGAGGCATTCTTGCCCACGGTGTTCGCGGGCGAATGCAGTGGTACGAGTCCGTATTCCGCGGTGACCCGGCTCCAGCCGTTCATCTGCTGGCTGGCAAAATCGCCATAGACCCGCCGGACGGAGGCCTCGCCCAGCGAAGCGATTTCGTCAAAGAGCGCCCTGGCGTACTTGGGAGACGTGTTGTCCCCGTCGATCAGGATCGCCAGCAGGCGGGTGTCATTGGGCATGGTGCCTCCATTGGGTCTTCGCGGAAACAGGTAGCATGGCACGCAACGGAAGCGAAGCATCCCGCTGCCGATTTCCCGGCGGCGGCCACGGCCCGGCGTCAGGCATGCGCTTGGGCACCACGGCGCTGAGGCAGGGCTTGACCGATCACTCCATAGGTGATTCTCATCGGCACCAGACAGGTTAAAGGTGACACAGGTTGGCTTGCGTCGGAAACTGCCCTCCGCCCTCGAACATTTGCGCCATGCTGCGCCGGGTCATCGAAGAGCTGGTGAGCCGTGACAAACGCCTGCATGGCGGCGGCGGCACCCATGGATTGGAACACCGATTCCGAGAGCAGATCAACGGGCAGAACGGTCCCGGCACGTCTTCCTGGGACACGCACGACAGGGCAATCCGCAATCAGCAGCGCGGGCTGCGCCGGCGACTTGAGGAGTGGGAGGCCAACCGCTGCGGCCCGCCACCGCCGGGCGCATGGCGATGGGCGACGCGCCCCGCACCGCAGCCCAGCGAATGGGTGAACCCCAACCCCGGTCCTTCCGCCGCGCAATACGCCGCAGGGGGTGTCGCCGCTGTCGGCGTGGGTTACCTGTTGTATCGCGGCGTGCGGATGCTGCCGTCGCTCTTCCCGCCGCTCTGGCCCTCCATTCCTGCAAACTTGGCGATTCCATGACCTGTCCCGAAGCCTTCGACCTCCCGCCTGCGCACTGGGGCCAACTGCTCGCCTTCCTGTCGATGGACATGACGGCGGACACGTGGCCACGGATCGGCGTCGGCTTCTCCCTTCCGCCGGCGCAGGCCCGGCAGGACATCCGCCAGATGATCCTTGAGTTGCGCGAAGCCTACGCCCGCCAGCCAGAGCCGATGCCGGACATCCGCGAATGGGTGTTCCGTAAGGGTATGCTCGGCTGGCCCGAAGAAGACCTGCAACGCCTCTGTCACCTCGGGTTGAACTTCATCGCCGATCACGCCGATGCGCCGCAACTTTCCGCCTGGCAGATTGCGCTCACACGGTTTCCCCACGGGTTTCCCGCGACCGTCTCGATGATCGACGCCGACGAGGCCCGCGCAGGGTTCGAGGCGTGGCTGTCTCCGCCGCAGGAAACCGTCACCGTGCCCGAAAAGCTGACACCCTGGGATCTCCAGATGTGCGCGCGTCACGGCTGGAACCCGGAGAGCGCGGAAGGCTTCCCGCCGGTCGACACGCTGGACATCGTGGCAAGCCTCTGGCGCGCGCGGCTGGCGCTGATCCATGCGGGCGAACACTTCCCGCAACCGGCGCAGGCCATGCTTCTGAAAGAGGCCTCCGCCATCGTCGAGGACTATGGCGTTTGGATGCCCGGTCCGCTCGAACCCCTTTGGCTGAAGGTGCCGCATGCTGAGGATATCTGACGCGCAACTTTCGGATTTCCGCGCCATCGAGGCCGCCCGGATCAAGCGGGAGGTCCACGCCCGGCTGGAACACGCCTTCCCCGACCTCGTCGCCGACAGGGACACGGTACTGGCTTGGCTCGATGAGCTTTTCGACGACGGGTTCGAGACCCGCGAACACCTGTTCGAGACCTCCCGGACGCTGGTGCAGATCGGGCAGCGTGACGATCCGCTCGCGGCAGAGGCCCGGGCCGCCGCGACAGCGATCCTGCGCGACCGCGAAAACGCGCCGGAAGCGCGGCTGGCCTTCCTCCGGGCCCAGAAACTGACTGTCCCGCCGGTCTGAACTCAAGCTGCCGCGATGGACTTAGCAGGACCGGGATCTCTGCGATCCGGGTGTCATCAGGCTGCCCGGTCTTACGCGGGCGCCGCGGCTCATGACCTTGCACCCCCAGACGGTCTACTGTGCCGGTGCGCTCAGAGCCGGCGGTACATCACCAGCGCATCCACCTCCGCCCCCGAGGGCATGCGGAAGGCCCCGGGAAGGCGGCCGGCCACCTCAAACCCTGCGCGCTGCCATGTCTCGACGGCACGGGTGTTGGTCGACACGACGAAATTGTACTGCATCGCACGGAAGCCCATGCCCGGCCCCACCTCCAGCGAATGGGCCAGCATGGCGCGCGCCACTCCGCGCCCGCGCGACGCCTCTGCCGTGACATAGCCGCAGTTGCAGACATGGCTGCCGCCGCCTTTCTGGTTGCGCACGATGTAGTAGGTGCCCAGCAGGACGCCCGCGTCTTCGCAGACAAAGACAGTGCGCTCCAGCCCGAACCAGTAGTCGAGCGCCGCGTCCTTCGGGATATCGGCGTCAATGGCATAGGTGTCGCCCGAACGAAACACCGGCTCCAGCATCGACCAGATCGCGTCCCGATCACCCTCAACCGCTTCTCGTATCTGCACGCCGTGCCCCCTTTGACCGAACCATTTACGCCCGTCTGCTGGCCGAACGCGCAGGTGGCGTCAAGCGCTCAACCAAGGCGACCGGATCGGCTTGGAGGGCCGCCGTCGGATGTCGTCTCAGGACAGCCCTTCCGTCCGGATGTGCATCACGGCCCCGCAATGCTTGCAGTGGACCGCGTCGGCATCGTGCAGCACCAGCCCGCACTCCTCGCACTCGCACCGCACCTTGTTGGGCCGGAACAGCACCTGCACCAGTCGCAGGAACAGGGTGATCCCGAACAGCATGACCACGACCGAGATCAGCCGCCCGACCGAGCCTTGCAGAACGATATCGCCGAAACCGGTGGTCGTCAGCGCCGTCACGGTGAAATACAGCGCGTCGGCATAGTTCCGGATCTGCGGGTTCACATTGTACTGCGTGGCGTAGACCAGCCCGGTCATCACGAAGATGAAGACCCCGAGGTTCAGCACCGCCAGCACGATGTCGCCGTTGCGGCGGAAGTAGGGGAAGTCGCGCTTCAGCTGCTCCGACAGGTGGTAGGTGTGCAGAAGCCTGAGCGTGCGCATCACCCGAAGGAAGCCAAGCCCCTCTCCCGCCAGCGGTGCAAGGAAGGACACGATGGCCACGAGATCCGCCAACGTCGTCAGTCGGGTAATCAACCGCCAGCGGTTGGTCGAGATCCAGAATCGCATCCCGAACTCGATCAGGATGATCACGCCGAAGAACGCATCCACCGCTTCGACAAAAGGCCCGTGCTGCGTGAAGGACGTGGCGATTACGAACAGGATCGTCCCGATGTCGAAAGCCAGCAGCGCATAGCGGAACCGGTGCGCCCGCGCACTTTCGCCGACATAGAGTTCGCGTATCCTGTTCCTCATTTCCACCCCTTAACACAGACGCGGAAGATCAGGCCAGTTCGCGCCAGAAGACCCGGGTGAACAGGACGTAGACCGTCATCATTTCCAGACGTCCCGCATACATGCCGAAGGACAGCCACCACTTGGCGCCCTCGGGCAGGCCAGCGAAGTTGCCGGACGGGCCGATCTGGCTGCCGATGCCCGGCCCGACGTTCGCCACCGCCGTCAATGCCGCGCTGAACGAGGTCATCATGTCGAGTTCATAGAGATCGAGCACGACGGCCAGCCCAAAGACCGTGATCGCGTAGAGCACGAAGAAGGTCATGACCCCGGTCACCACGTCGTCACCGATCGCCCGGCCCTGGTAGCGCGGTACATCCATCGAATGCGGCAGGCGCACCCGCTGGAACCGGATCCGCAGCACCCGCAGCACGATCAGCCACCGCATCATCTTGGCGCCGCCCGAGGTGGAGCCGCTGCATCCGCCCATCGCTGTCAGCACGAGGAAGGCAGTGGCCGCGAAAGGCCCCCAGGTGGTGTAGTCGACCGTGGCAAATCCCGTCGTCGTCACCACCGAGACAACGCTGAATGCAACGTGCCGCAACACCTCAAAGACCGGGTCGCCCGAGGTCCAGACCCGCCACGCCGTGATGAGCGATATCGAGACGAAGAACAGCACCGCGAGCGCGCGCACCTGTTCGCTGCGAAAATCGCCCCTTCCGACACCCTTCATGTACCAGGCGAAAGGCAAGGCGCCCGCCGCCATGAAGACTGTCCCGGCCCATTCCAGAAACGGCTGCTCGAACTGACCGAACGACGCGTCCGAGGTCGAATAGCCCCCCGTCGAGAGCGTTGTCAGCGCGTGCACCAATGCCTCGAAAGCCGTCATGCCGCCCGCGTGGTAGACCGCGAGGCAAGTGACGGTCAGCCCGGCATAGACCCACAGCGTCGTCCCGGCAAAGCGGGCTGCGGTCGCCATTTCCTTGTCGCCCTTTTCCGAGCTTTCGGTTTTGAAAAGCTGCATCCCTCCGACCCGCAGGATCGGCAACAGCGCGATGCCGGCCACGATGAACCCGATCCCGCCCAACCATTGCAGGATGGCCCGCCACAGCAGGATACCGCGTGGCGTGGAATCCAGGCCGCTCATCACGGTCGAGCCTGTCGTCGTGATGCCCGACATCGATTCAAAGAAGGCGTCCACCGGAGCCATCTGCCAGAACCACAGCGGGATCGCGCCCATGGTCGCGCCGGTGATCCAGATCGTACCGGTGACGAGGAAGGAGTGCATGCGGCGGAAGCCACGCGGCCGGTTCGCCACGGCGAGCGTGGACAGCCCGCCCGCGAAGCCCACCAGCGTCGCCGCCTCCAGGAAAACGCCGCGCGTATCGGGATATGCCAGCCCGATCAACGCCATCAGCGCCGCCATGCCCATCATGAGCAGGCCATTCGCCAGCATGACCAGCGTCATATGCCCCAGTGCCTCCGAACCTCTGCGACCGGGGCGTCCGCCAGGACGTGCGCCGGATCACCGCGTACCATGCGCCGGGTCTGCGGGAAGGTCCAGCCATGCCGTCGCTGCCTCGCTCTGCCGGGGGTAGGCAGAACCCGACCTTGACCGGGAAATGCGCGCGCCGCACACTGACGTAGCGTAACAGGTGACCGCACCGGCGACCGATTTCGGGTCGGGCGGGTCTTTGCTCCCAAAGCCGATTTCATCACGTCCCTGTTCATCCCGGAGACTCGGACGGCCTGACGGGCCGAGACGCGCTCCGACAGACGGAGCATGCCATGAACCAGCCGCTCAAGACTTTGGAAAACGCCCCTCAGCCGTCCTTTTCTCCGGAGGCGTATGCCGTCCGGGTCGCGAACTTCCGCCACCGTGCCAAACATGCGCCGGGCTTCTTCAAGGATCCGCTTGCCGTGTTCTTCAAGGAGCTGGCCCAGAGCTTTTCCGCGCAGGAGATAGAGATCCTGCTCACCGTATTCTCGGACTGGACACCGGTCGAAATCGTCGAAGGAAAGCCGATGTCGGCGATCATCCGGATCGGGATGGCACATCCCCCCGGAACGACACTCAATCCCAACGTCTACGATTATTACATGGGCTTCGGCGCATTGGCCCGGAAAAACCGGATGTTCGCCTCGGCGGCGAACCCGCCGGACGAACAGCAACTGAAGAACCCGACGCCTTCCCACTACACCAAGAAGGGCAGACCGGTTTACATCACCGAAAGCCCCGGGCAGCGCATACTTCGGCAACTGGACGACGGGAAATACCTTTACGGCGATATTGGCGGCCTTGTCGGCGGGCTCGTGTTCTACAGCTCGAAGCAGATGGGCCATACGCACGACGCCGCGACCGCGCACGGCAAGTTCGCCTCCGACATCGTGGGGCTCTTGTCCAACATCAAGGACGTGCGTGACGGGATGAAAAACCGGACGGAGGCGCCGAAAGGTTACGCCGGTGCGGGCAAGCCGGGCATCCAGCACGTCGGTCAGGCCCCGCAGCGCGGCGACCCGATCCGGTTCATCCCGGCCCTGCCTCTGCCAAAGGACATGGGACCGGATGCCAACCGCGCAATGATCAACCTGATGAAGACGATCCGCGGCAAGGACAAGTAAACCGCGCCGCGCCGGGCAGGCACGGACTTCAGAACGAGGTGATGACCGTCGCGCCGACGGACTGGAACCTGTCCATGTTCATCAAGGCGACGGGCGCGTCCTCCAGGCTGATCCGGTCTCCGACGAGGCGCGAAGGGTCCAGCTTGCCAGAGGTGATCATTTCCAGCATCGCGCCATAGCGGTGTGCCTGCATGCCGTGCGAGCCGAGGACCTCCAGCTCCTTCCCGATGACCTTCGCCATCGGGATCTGCGGTGCCGCGTGCTCTCCCAGCATGAGGCCAACCTGCACGTGTTTGCCGCGCGGCCGCAGGTTCTGGATCGAGTTGAAGCACGTCACCGGGTGTCCCAGTGCGTCCAGCGAGACATGCGCGCCGCCCCTGGTCAGTTCGATCACCGCCTCGGCCACGTCGCCTGCCGTGCCGTTGATCGCTGCCACCGCGCCGAGTTCGCGCGCCAACGCCAGCTTCCGGTCGTCGATGTCGATGGCGATCACGTTCGCGCCCACAGCGTTGGCGATCATCACCGCCGACAGCCCGACGCCGCCACAGCCGTGGACCGCAACCCATTGGCCCGCCGACGCCTTCCCTTGGTCCACGACCGCACGAAAGGACGTGGCAAACCGGCAGCCGAGGCTGGCGGCGGTCGCGAAATCCATGCTTTCCGGCAAGGCGACAAGGTTCAGGTCCGCCTTGTGGATCATCACGTACTCGGCAAACGATCCCCAGTAGGTGAAACCGGGCTGCTCCTGCGCAAGGCAGACCTGCTGATGCCCGGCATGGCACTCCGGACAGGACCCACAGCCAGAGATGAACGGAACAGTCACGCGGTCGCCGCGCTTCCAGTTCATCACGTCCTTGCCGACCGCTTCGACGATGCCGGCCAGTTCGTGCCCCGGCACATGCGGCAGATGGACGTCGCTGTCGTGCCCCATCCATCCATGCCAGTCAGAGCGACAGACCCCGGTTGCCTCGACCTTGACGACGATGCCATGCCGATCGGGCGTCGGATCGCTGACGGTCACGACCTTCGGCGCTTCGCGGAATTTCTCGAAGAGGACCGCTTTCATCGGATTGGCTCCGTTTTCTGGGGCTGGAACGTAGGCGGCAAAGATCGCGCACGCGGCGTCCGCCTGTTGATCGGGCCCGCCCCAAGACGGCGCGGGCCCGGCCTGGTCAGTAAACCACGACCGAACGGATCGACTCGCCCGCGTGCATCAGGTCGAAGCCCTTGTTGATCTCGTCGAGGGTCAGCTTGTGGGTGATCATCGGGTCGATCTCGATCTTGCCCTGCATGTACCAGTCGACGATCTTCGGGACGTCCGTGCGCCCGCGCGCGCCACCGAATGCCGTCCCTTTCCAGGTCCGGCCGGTGACAAGCTGGAACGGACGGGTGCTGATCTCGGCCCCGGCAGGCGCGACGCCGATGATGATCGATTCACCCCAGCCCTTGTGCGCCGATTCCAGTGCCGTGCGCATCACGCCCACGTTGCCCGTGGCGTCGAAGGTATAGTCCGCGCCGCCCTTGGTCAGGTCTACGAGGTAGGAGACCAGGTCGCCTTCCACGTCCTTGGGGTTCACGAAGTCCGTCATGCCGAAACGCGTGGCCATCTCGACCTTGTCGGGGTTCAGGTCCACGCCGACGATCTGGTCAGCACCGGCAAGGCGCAGGCCCTGGATCACGTTCAGGCCGATCCCGCCCAGGCCGAAGACGATGGCCCGCGACCCGATCTCAACCTTGGCGGTGTAGATCACCGCGCCGATGCCGGTCGTGACCCCACAGCCGATGTAGCAAACCTTGTCGAACGGCGCGTCGGGATCGATCTTGGCCAGCGACACCTCGGGCAGCACTGTGTGATTGGCGAAGGTCGAGCAGCCCATGTAATGCAGGATCGGCGTGCCATCGAGCATCGAGAAACGCGAGGTCCCGTCCGGCATCAGACCCTGCCCCTGCGTGGCCCGGACCGCCTGGCACAGGTTGGTCTTGGGGTTGAGGCAGTATTCGCACTGCCGGCACTCCGCCGTATAGAGCGGGATCACGTGATCGCCCGGCTTCAGCGAGGTCACACCCGGGCCGACCTCAAGCACCACGCCCGCGCCTTCGTGGCCGAGGATGGCGGGGAACAGCCCCTCAGGGTCCGCGCCGGACAGAGTGAACTCGTCCGTGTGACAGATGCCCGTCGCCTTGATTTCAACCAGGACCTCGCCCGCCTTCGGTCCTTCGAGGTTCACTTCCATGACCTCCAGAGGCTTGCCCGCCTCAAGCGCCACCGCCGCCCTTGTCCGCATCGTCATATCTCCTTGGGAAATCCTGAATTCGCAGGGACACTGCTCCAAACCACCTTGTGCCGCAACCCGGCAGTGCTGCGCCATCGTGTCCATGTGCCGGCACAGGCACCCCGGCAGGGGGCCCGGTCTACAGGAAGTTAACCGAATCTTCGGAGGTCGCCACCAGTCTCGGGCAGGACCAAGCGGAGAGAGGTTTCCATGAACGCCCTGACCCTGCCCGACGCCTTCCTGTCCCCGGAAACCGCACAACTCGTGGCGCGGCTGCGGGCAATCGAACGCCCCGACCTTCTGCGAGAGGCGATTGCCACGCATTGCGACGGCGCGGTGGAGGGCGGGTATCTGTCGCTTCTCCTGTCCGACGGCGGCGATCCCGCGGCCGTCCGCGCACGTCGTATCGCCCGGCGTCGGGAGGCGCTGACCGCGCTGAAGGCACTCGACACCTCTCTCAGGGCACGCACCGAGGCCGCGGACACCACGCCCGAGCGTCAGCTTGTCGACGCGCTCCGCCATTCTGTGCGAAGCTGTGACCTGCGGCTTCAGAAGGAACTGGACGCCCTCACCCGGTCCGGCGAGGACACCGATGCACTGCGCACGGCCCTGCGCCGCCTGACCGAATCCCCGGAAAAGGAGCCGCCGCGTTTCGCCGCCAGCCGGGGCTGACGCATCAGGTCAGCCGCATTTGAGCGTGGTGATGACGTCCTGCGCGTCGAGGTAGACGTTTGTGCGGTCTAGCCTGTAGTCCTCCGTGATCATGTCGCCTGGACGGATGATCCGTTTCGGTTCCGGCACGACTGCGGCTTCTGCCACGGGTTGCCCCACCAGGCCGGCGAATTGCCCTGCGGCACAGACCGGTGCGGGGTCGCGTGCATCCGGAACGGGCTGGCAGGCCGCCAGCGCGGGAATCACCAATGTCAGTATCCATGCCTGTCGCATGATCTTGCTCCTTCGGGCGGACGGGACGTCGAGTTTCCGTCACCGTACGCACTTCATTCCGTAGGGCGGAGTTATACTCCGCCACCCCCTCAAACATTGGTCCGTACGATCGTTTTTTCAACGACTACAGTCTGTTGCGGGCCGCCTTGCGCCATTTCTCGCCCAAGTCCCTGCGCACGCGCCGGACTCGACTCCCCGCTCCGCTCGATCTAGAACAAAAAGTGAACAATCGTGCTACTCCATGTCCAACCGTCGTATCCTCTCGCTCTGGTTTCCTCGCCTCGGCGCCGAACGCTGGCTGCGGGCGGAGCCGCATCTTGCCGGGCAACCCTTTGCCACCGTCGCCTCCGACGGCAACAGCCAGACGCTGGCCGCACTTTCTGTCGAGGCCACGGCGGCGGGACTGTCCCGCGGGCAGCCCCTGCGCGATGCCCATGCGCTCTGCGCCGCGCTGCTGACCCGCCCCGCGCTGGTGCACCGCGAACAGGGCTTTCTCGACGCGCTGCACCGCTGGGCGGGCAAGTTCTCGCCCTGGGTCGCGGCAGAGCCCCCCGACTCGCTGGTGATCGACCTGACCGGCTGTGCGCACCTCTTCGGGGGAGAGCGAGAGCTGTGCGAACGGGTCGCCCGCGACTGCGCCGACCTCGGCCTGACAGTGCGCCTCGGGCTGGCCGACACGCTGGGCGCCGCATGGGCACTCGCGCGGTACTCCGAAGGGGGGCGGAGCATCGCCCGGTCCGGCGACGCCATCGACCAGGAAGCCCCCGCGACCCGCGCCCGCGCCGGCAAGCGCCGCAGGCTCTCCAACACTCCGGTTGACGGGCCGGTTGATAGGCCGGTCGGCGACCCGGTTGGCGGCATGGCCGTGGCGCGCATCGCCGCCCCCGGTGCCGCATGGGGCGCGCTGTCCACCCTGCCGATCAACGCCCTGCGCCTGCCGCCACACACAGTCGAACAGCTCACACGGCTGGGCTTGCGGCAGGTGGGTGACATCCTCGGTCAGCCACGCGCTGGCCTGGCGCGGCGCTTCGGGCGCGGACTGGTCGAGCGTCTGGATCAGGCCATGGGCAGCGCGCCGGAGCCGGTCTCTCCGAAGGCCGCGCCAGAGCGGTTTGCCGTACGCATGTCCTTCCCCGACCCCATCGGGCTGGAGGACGACGTGTCAGAAGCCTTTGCCCGCATGGCCGACCGCCTCTGCGCCCGGCTGAAGAAGACCGGGCGCGGGGTCCGCACCCTGCGGATGGAAATCCACCGCTGCGATCACGAGATGGCCTGGCAGACGGTGACCGCGGCCCGCGCCGCCGATCAGCCGCACCGGCTGGTGCCGCTGATGAACCTGAAGATCCCCCGGATGGACGCAGGACCCGGCATCGACATGCTGCGGCTGGAGGCTCTGGTGACCGAACCGCTGCACGCCCGCACCACGGCCGGCCATGCGGAAGCGGCCGCCCTCGGCGCCCCCCGCCACGACAAGGGCGCCGCGCTGGAGGATCTGATCGGCCGCCTCGGCGCACGGCTGGGGATGGAAGCCATCACCCGCCGCCATCCTGCCGACAGCCACATCCCCGAGAAGGGTTCGAAGGTGGTACCCGCCGCCTGGACGGACCCGTCCCGTCACTGGCAGCCCCCGCCGCGCCCGCGTCCGCTGATGCTCTGGCCACCGGAGCCGGTCCACGCGCCCGACACGCCCCGCCTGCCCAACCGGTTCCGCTGGCGCGGTCGGGACTGGCAGGCGACGGGCCACCGCGGCCCGGAACGCATCGCTCCGGAATGGTGGTTCGACGATCCGGCATGGCGCTCCGGCCACCGCGACTACTGGCAGGTGGAAACCGACCGGGGCGACCGTCTATGGCTGTTCTACGCCCACGGCGGGACGCTGTCGTCGGGCTGGTTTTGCCACGGCAGCTTTGCCTGAGAGCCTATGGGCGGGCGGCGCGCTCCCGTCACTCGGCCATCACGATGCGACTGCCCAGTGAAGAGAGCGACTCGTCGATCAGGTCCAGAACCTCTTGCGTGGGGGCGATGCTGCGCGGATAGCGCGGCGCCGCGCGATCGTTCAGCACCGATGCCTCCCAGCCGGACGTGGTCGCAAAGAACGCCTCAGCCCCGGCGCGCCCGTGCAGATGGAGAAACCCGCCGATCACCGTATCGAGGTAACTGAGCAGGATCGGGTTGTCCTGACCGGGAACGCCGCTGTGTTCCGGCGGGACGGCGTAGATCGCGATCTGCTCGGCCTCGCTGTCGTGGATCACCTCCGCCGTGGCGTCGTGGCGGGTATAGGCCGCCTCCCGCAGGTCGAGCGCGGCCCAGTCGCCATCGGGCACCGGGGCAATCGCACCCTCGACCTGCCCGGCGGGATCTCGCACCACGCTCAGGTAGCACAAGGGCCGTTGGGGCGTCGCGACCCAGGTCCGCCGCCAACCGCGCACGGTCGCGGGCAGACAAGGCGCATGCGCGTGCGTGGCCGCATTCACGAGGGAGCCATAGCCGAAAAAAAACATGTTTCTCATAGACGGCATTTATTTGTCTGAATTGATGCAAGTCAAACGCTTGTCCGGCGCGAGATGCCATACCTGCCGCGTTAAATGGGATCGGAGGGCTGTCCGTGCGAGTCACCAAGAGAACCAACATCGCCATGCGCGTGCTGATGTATTGCGCGGCGCACACCGAACGGCTGGTGACCAAACACGAGATCGCGCAGGTGTGCAACGCCTCGGAAAATCACCTGGCGCAAGTCATCAACCAGCTTGCCCAGCTTGGCTTCCTCCACACCCAGCGCGGTCGCAACGGCGGGCTGGAACTGGCCCGTCCCGCCAGCGAGATCGTCATCGGCGACGTCTTTCGCCATCTGGAACAGCCCGTCCCTCTGGCCGAGTGTTTCGCCGACGTGGACAACACCTGCCCGTTGACGGAGGCCTGTCGCCTGCGCGACCTGCTGACCAAGGCCGCGAACTCCTTCTACGAGACGCTCGATCCCATCACGCTGGACGCGCTGGTGTGCGACAACGTCCCGCTTCTGGACATCATCGCGCCGCAAGCCAAATGTTCCGGCCGGGTGTCTGTTGCAGCGCGGGCGAAAGGGACGGACAGCGCGCTTGTCATCAACGAAGGCATCCACTAGCGTCCGAAAAATCCAGACGGGAGAACCGGCAACCGCCGGTGCCGAAGGCGCAACCGCCCCGGAAACGCTCAGGCCCAAGGACCGTCGGGAGAACGAAGACTCTGGAGAGTGACGCGCCACGCGTCCGCCGAAGGGATAACGATCTCAGGCGACGGGACAGAGGGGGCAGACGCGGCGTGCCGAGGGGCGCGCCAGACCTGTCCCGGCGCGATGCGGCCCCGGGAATGACCTAGAGGAGCGCGCATGGCCCACGATCACGACCATAGCCACGAACACGAAGACGACGAGGACGGCCTGAAGGAAACCGCGCTGAACGGGCTGCACCGTTCGCTCGGCGCCAAGATGGTGCCTTTCGCCGGCTACGAGATGCCGGTGCAATACGGCCTTGGCGTGATGAAGGAACACCTGCATACCCGCGCCGCCGCCGGCCTGTTCGACGTGTCGCACATGGGCCAGGTCGTTCTGCGCGGACCCGGGCTGGACGAGGCGCTGGAAAAGATCGTGCCGGTCGACATCGCGGGCCTGCCCGAGGGCCGGCAGAAGTACGGCTATTTCACCAATGCCGACGGCGGCATCGTCGATGACCTGATGATCGCGCGACGCGAGGACCACCTGTTCGTGGTGGTCAACGCCGCCTGCAAGGACACCGACCTCACCCTGATGCGGGCCGCGCTGGAACCGGAAGGCGTCCGCGTGAAGTTGCTGGAGAACCGTGCGCTGATCGCGCTGCAGGGGCCGCAGGCAGAGGACGTTCTGGCCGAACACCACCCCGCCGTGCGCGACATGAAATTCATGGACGTGGTAACGCTGCCCTTGGGCGGTGCAGAGTGCTGGATCTCCCGCTCTGGCTACACCGGCGAGGACGGCTTCGAGATTTCCCTGCCCAATCAATCGGCAGAGGCCTTCGTGAAGACGCTGCTGCAGGACGCGCGGGTGGAACCCATCGGGCTTGGCGCGCGGGATTCGTTGCGGCTGGAGGCCGGTCTGTGCCTTTATGGTCAGGACATCGACGAGACGACAACGCCCGTCGAGGCCGGGCTGACATGGGCCATGGGCAAGCGCCGCAAGACCGAAGGCGGATTCGAGGGGGCGGACTATGTGCTTGGCCAGCTTGCCGACGGTGCGAAGCGCAAGCGTGTCGGTCTGCGGCCGGAAGGCCGGGCGCCGATGCGGGCGGGCGTGCCGCTTTTCGACTCGGAAAATGGCGGCGCGCAGGTCGGCGACGTGACCTCCGGCGGGTTCGGTCCGACGGTTGGCGGGCCGGTGGCAATGGGCTACGTCGCGGCGGACTTTGCAGGCGAAGGAACGCGGCTGTGGGGCGAGGTACGGGGCAAGCGGATGGCGGTGGACGTCACGGCGCTGCCTTTCGTTCCGGCAGGATTCAAACGGTGAACGGACAGGAGACGATATATGAAATTCACCGAAGAGCATGAATGGCTCGAAGTCGAAGGCGACCTCGTTGTCGTCGGCATCACGGCACACGCCGCCGAACAACTGGGCGACGTGGTCTTTGTCGAACTGCCCGAAGTCGGACGCGAGGTTTCGAAGGACGACGAGGTGGTAGTCATCGAATCCGTAAAAGCCGCGTCGGACATCCTGGCGCCGCTGGACGGAGAGATCGTCGAGGTCAACGAGGCGATCGTCGAGGATCCGGGCAAGGTGAACGAGGACCCCGAGGGGGACGCCTGGTTCTTCAAGCTCAAGGTCGAGGACCTCTCCGAGCTGGAGGACATGATGGATGAAGCGGCCTACAAGAAATTCATTTCCTGAGGCCGTGCATATGGGAAAGGCGGCGGCGGATAGCCCCGCCCTACCGTATGTCGCGCCTTTTGCAGGCGACAGCAGATCGGTCGCCGGAGCCCTCCGATGGAGATGACCCCGGCACGGTCCGCGATCTGGTCTCAGGTCGGAAAGGCGCTGTCACACCAGATCTTCGACCGGTTCGAGCGTTTCGAGGACGCGGTGGACGAAGCGGTCTCCGGCGTGGCGCCTGAGGATCGTCCCGCCCTTCGCGGCCTTCTGGAAGACATGCTCGCAAGCAGCGAGGACGCACGTGCCCTGTGGGAGAACAGCGGCGCGGGCATCGCCTTTCACGACTCGCGGGGTGCCCGCATGGCAATGGAAATGCTCTTGCAGGCGGTGAAGTCCAAAGGCTGACACCGTCCGGGCGTCTGGTCCTTCCCGCCCCGGCGTGCTTAAAGCGCGCGACATTCCTTGTCGGGGGACCATCATGCTTATCGCCTCGCTCATCGCGAAACCGGGTGCGCTGGACGCGGCCCTTGTGGACAGCCTGCGCAACGCCTTCGGGGGCGGCACCGCGACGTGGCTTGCGCCGGACGAAGCCGCCGAATTCCCGCTGGGTGTGAAACCCGGCAACTTCGACGAGGTGCGCGACAGCATCGCGGCACAAGCGGACCTGAACCTTGTTCCCGAAGCCAACCGGCGGAAAAAGATGCTGCTGGCCGACATGGACAGCACGATGATCCAGCAGGAGTGCATCGACGAGCTGGCCGAAGAGGCCGGCGTCGGTGCGCATGTAAAGGACATCACCGCGCGGGCGATGAACGGCGAACTGGATTTCGAAGGCGCGCTGATCGAACGTGTCGCTCTGCTGAAGGGGCTGCCGGAAAGCGTCATCGACAAGGTCGTCGCCGAACGCATCACGCTGATGCCTGGCGGCAAGTCCCTGATCGACACGATGCACGCCGCGGGCGCACATGCGTCGCTGGTGTCGGGCGGATTCACTGCCTTCACCGCGCGTGTCTCCGCACTGCTGGGCTTCGACGAGAACCGGGCCAACAGCCTGTTGATCGCAGACGGAGAGCTGACCGGCGAGGTCGGGCGCCCGATCCTCGGGCGGGAGGCCAAGATCGAGGCGTTGGAGCAGATCACCGCACGGCTTGGCATCACGGAGGCCGATGTCATTGCGGTAGGTGACGGCGCCAACGACCTCGGGATGCTCAACCGCGCGGGTATGGGCGTCGCCCTGCACGCCAAACCCAGCGTGCAGGCGCAGTGCGACTTGCGGGTCAATCACGGCGACCTGACGGCGCTGCTGTTCCTGCAGGGGTATGCCCGATCCGACTTTGCCTGATCGCTAGAAGACCCCGGGCGCGGGGCGGACCGAACCGGTAACACGCCCGTCCCAGTTACGGATCTCGGGGTTGAGGAAGTGTTTCACGTCCGGATGCTCTGCCTCCAGGACGCCCAAGCGGACCAATATCGCGGCCATGGCGCATTCGGATGCCCGCGTGGCCCCGTCCGCGATCTTGAGCGAGATGCCGAGGCCGCGTTCCGGCAGGATGGCGATGAAGTAGCCCTCGGCACCGGTCTTGATCGCCACCGGCTCATTGGCGGCCTGCATCAGCAGCGTGCAGGCCCGCCCTTCGCCCGCAACAAGCAGCGGGTGGGCAATCATCGCCTCCACCAACCGCACCGCGGATCGTGACAGCAGGTCGCCCCGCTGGCCGGCTGTCGCGTAGAACGCCATCGCCCGCGCCATGCCCGACATGGTGGTCGCGAAGTTCGGCGCGGAACAGCCGTCGATTCCGAAGCCGGGAGACTCGAGACCGGTGACCTCCTCAAAGGCCGAGCGGCACGCCCGCTGCACCGGGTGGTCGGGGTCGCAATAATCCGCCCCGGCGCCAAGATGACGGGTCAGCGTCAAGAAACCCGTGTGCTTCCCCGAACAGTTGTTGAGAACCCGGCCCGGCTCTTCGTGATCGCGGATCATGCCGAGCTTCAGCGCCTTGTCGCGGGACGGCTGCGGCCCGCAGATCAGGTCACTTTCCGACCGGCCGATATCCGCCAGCCATTCGCGCACCGCGGCATTGTGAACGGGCGCCCCTTCGTGGGACGCACAGGACAGCGCAAGCCGTTCGGTAGACAAGGAAAATGCATCCGCCGCGCCCGAGGCGACAAGCGGCAGGGCCTGGATCATCTTCGCCGAGCTGCGCGGCAGGATCACGGCCTCGGGATCGCCCCAGGCCTCCACGATCTCGCCATTTCCGTCGCAGATCACTGCGTGGCCTGCGTGCAGGCTTTCGGCCAGCGGACCGCGCCAGACTTCCACCATGATCCGAGATGCCATACCGACCTCCTTCCGCCTGAGCGACTTTCTGCCAACGGGGCTTTCGCATTTCGCTTCTTTCAGGCTAAAGTCCCGCCGTCGAGAGAAAACACCTCCGCGGACCGCAAAGGTCGGGACAGGGCCGGGCACGCGGACGGTCAGAGGCATGGACAGCTGGAGGCTGCAGGAATGAATTCTACTCTTGGTCGCATGGTTGGCGCCGTGGCGATGATGTTGGGTGCGACCTTTGCACAGGCGCAGGAAAGCAGCACGAACCGGGTCGACGCTATGACCGACTGGTCGGTGTTCGAGGGTCAAAACCCGCGCGAATGCTGGGCCGTGACCACCTACAAGGAAAGCGTGAACACGAAGGACGGCCGCGTGGTTGCCGTGACCCGAGGCGAAATCCTGCTGATGGTGTTTTTCCGTCCCGAAGCAGGCGTCAACGGCCAGGTGGCCTTTACCGGCGGTTATCCGTTTGCGCAGGGCTCCACCGTGAACGTCACCGTCGATGGCACCGAACTCGAAATGTACACCGAGGGCGAATGGGCATGGCCGGCCACGCCGCAGGACGACGCCAAGATTGTGACAGCGATGAAGCGCGGCTCCAACGCCGTGCTGACCGCCGTGTCCTCGCGCGGGACCACGACAAAGGACACCTTCTCCCTGCTGGGCTTCACCGCCGCAGTCGAGGACGCCGAAACACGCTGCAAGTCCTGACACGCCTGACATGAGCGTTCCGGACTGGATTGCCGCCGACTGGGGCACGTCGCACCTGCGCCTCTGGATCATGCGGGGCGACACTCCCTTGCGCCGGATCGACGATCCGCGCGGCATGTCGAAGCTTACTCCGGACGGCTACGAGGCCGTTCTGCTGGAGCTTCTGGGCGACGAGCTGACGGGTCCGACCGATGTCGTCATCTGCGGGATGGCTGGCGCACGTCAGGGCTGGAAGGAAGCGCCCTATGCGGCAGTGCCCTGCGCGATCCCATCCGAAGGCATCCCTGTCCCCACCTCCGATCCCCGCCTGCGCGTGCGCATCCTGCCGGGGCTTAGCCAATCCAGCCCTCCCGACGTCATGCGCGGAGAAGAGACCCAGATCGGTGGCTTCCTGGCCGCAGAACCCGGATTCGACGGCGTCCTCTGCCTGCCCGGCACACATACCAAATGGGTGCATGTCAGCGCGGCAGAGGTCGTTTCGTTCCGGACTTTCATGTCCGGCGAACTCTTCGATCTGCTGTCGACGCAATCGGTGCTGCGCTTCTCCGTCAGTGACGGATGGGAGCAGGGCACCTTCCTCGAAGCCGTCAACGATGCGATGGGCCGGCCTGCCACAGTCGCCGCGGACCTCTTTGCCATCCGCGCCGGAAGCCTTCTGTCGGGCGATGCGCCCGGAGCCGCGCGCGCGCGCCTGTCCGGCCTGTTGATCGGTCTCGAACTGGCTGGCGCCCGCCCCTACTGGCTGGGGCAGGAAGTCGTCATACTGGGCGAAAGCGCGCTGGCAGAAATCTATCGTACCGCGCTTGCCGCGCAGTCTGCCATGGTCCGGACCGTATCGGTCGAGGGCGTGACGCTGACCGGTCTGACCGCCGCTTACAGCAGAAGGACCGCCTGATGCGGAACATCATCGCCATTCTCCGGGGCCTCACGCCGTCCGAAGCGGAACCCGTGACCGAAGCTCTGATTGCCGCCGGGATCACCCGCATCGAGGTGCCCCTCAATTCGCCGGAGCCGTTCGACAGCATCGCGCGGATGGTGCGCTGTGCAGGGGATCGGGCGGTGATCGGCGCGGGCACCGTATTGGACCCCGCCGACGTTCTACGTCTGAAAGACATCGGCGCGCGCATGGTCGTCTCTCCCGACTGCAACCCGCGCGTGATCGTTGCGACCAAACAGGCGGGGATGGCGTCCTACCCCGGCGTCTTCACCGCGACGGAGGCCTTCACCGCCCTGCGCAACGGCGCCGACGGGCTGAAGTTCTTTCCTGCGTCCAAACTGGGTCCGGACGGACTGTCCGCGTTGAAGGCGGTGTTGCCTGCGGGAACCGCGACGTTTGCCGTGGGCGGCGTCGGGCCGGAAGACTTCGCGGACTGGCATGCGGCCGGTGTGTCCGGCTTCGGCATCGGGTCCCAGCTTTTCAAACCCGGACGGACCTCTGACGACATCGGCAAGCGCGGGGCAGAGATCGTCACCGCCTTCGACGCAGTTTTCCGCTAACTCGCGCATTTCCGGCAAGAATTTTCGGTTGACAGCGCGACGTTACTGAATAACATACCAATCGTGCGATAAGATAACATGCGCACATTGGTTGGAACGGCTCTGATCGTTTTTTCGCAGTCCAATACGTCAAGTATCGGGCAGGACTGTGAAATGTTCGTGTTTCATGAACTCGTTACGAGGGTGTCACACTGCCGAGACCTAGCGGCTCTATCGGCAGGCTGTAATTCGCCAACTGGGAGCACCCCGATGAAAAAGACCCTCGTGTCGATGGCAGCCATTCTGGCCGCCACCTCTGCCTTTGCCGAAAGCCATGGCATGGACCTGCCGCAAGCCGGTTCCGACTGGTACGCCGCCGGTCAGTCGCACATCGAAGCAATGCTCGCCCGTCAGCCGAACACCGGCCGGGCCAAGAACGTCATCGTCTTCGTCGCGGATGGCAACGGTGTCGGCACAAACTACGCCGTGCGCCTGTTCGACGGGCAGCAGAAAGGCTTGCTGGGCGAAGAGAACGTCCTGCCCTACGAGACGACGGACTGGTCCTCGGCGCTGGTCAAGACGTACAACATCAACGCCCAGACGCCGGACTCCGCGCCCACTGCCGGTGCGATGAACACCGGCGTCAAGCAGCGCTTCAACCTCATCAACCTCGGTGAGAACGGGGTCCATGGCGATTGCGCCACCGAGGAAGGCAACCGCCTGACCACCTTCGCCGAGATCGTCTCGGGCATGGACAAGTCCGTGGGCATCGTCTCGACCGCGCGCATCACCCATGCCACCCCGGCGGCCGTCTATGCCAAGACCGCCAACCGCAACTGGGAAGGCGCGATAGAGGGTGACTGCGAGGGTTCGAAGGACATCGCGACACAGCTTATCGACCAGATGGAAGCGGGCGTCATCGACGCAGCCATGGGCGGCGGCGGCCGCTTCTTCCTGCCGGAAGGCGAAAGCAACGGCCAGTCCAAGGGCCGCCGCACCGACGGCGTGAACCTGATCGAACGTGCCACTGGCCTGGGCGCCCAGTTCGCCGAGGACACCGCCGGTTTCGAGTCGCTGACGATGGACGCGCCGATCCTCGCCCTGTTCAACGACAGCCACATGGAATACGAGGCCGACCGCGCCGACGAGGATGAACCCTCGCTGGCCGACATGACCCGCAAGACCATCGAGTTCCTGTCGCAGAACGAGAACGGTTTTTACATGGAGGTCGAGGCAGGCCGCGTCGACCACGCCAACCACGACGGCAACGCCTACCGCACCCTGTCGGACGGTGTGGCCTTTGCCGAGGCCGTGGCTCTGGCCGACGAGATGACCGATGACGCCGACACGCTGATCATCGTCACCGCCGACCACGAACACGCCATCGCGTTCAACGGCTATTGTGGGCGCGGCTCCGACATCCTTGGCCTGTGCATGGGCGTTTCCAAGGACGGCGAAGCCAACGACGGTACTCCGCTGACCGCCGCCGATGGCAAGCCCTACACCGTAATCGGCTACCTCAACGGTGCCGGTTCCGTGCTGAAGGAGCCGACCGACGGCAGCAACGACTGGACCGGTTCGCGCAACGACCTGACTCAGGAAGAAGCCACCGATATCGACTACGTCCAGCAGGCGCTGATCCCGATGTCGTCCGAAACCCACTCCGGCGAGGACGTGTCGGTCTATGCCAAAGGTCCGTGGTCGCATCTGTTCGACTCCACAATCGAGCAGAACGTAATCTTCCACGTGATGAAGCACGCGGTGGACGCGCAATAATCGGCCGTAAAGGCTGAGTTCGGGCCGCCCCATGCCGGGGCGGCCCTGTTCGTCCGACATGACATGTGGGACACCAAAGACAGATCAGACCAAGGAGACGGACCATGGACCGCCGCACCGCCCTGACCACCGTTCTCGCCGCGCCGTTCCTTTTACCGACGCTCGCCCGGGCCGCCGACGGGCCTGCCAAGATCCGGGAACTCTACGAAAAGAACGGCGATTTCTCACCGTTTGCCCGGAACGCCACCGGCCAGCGCATCCTGTTCGAGGGGTTCATGGCCCCGCCACTGAAGGCCGAATCGCGCTTCTTCGTGCTGACGAAACGCCCCATGGCCGTCTGCCCCTTCTGCGAGACAGAGGCCGAGTGGCCCGACGATATCCTTGCGATCTACTCGAAGCGGATCGTCGACGTAGAGCCCTTCAACGTGAAGCTTGCCGTGAGCGGCGACCTGACCCTCGGGGCCTACAAGGACCCCGACACCGGCTTCCTGAGCATGGCCCGCCTGCTGAACGCCACTTACGAGCGCGCCTGACATGGGTCTCGCTTTGCACGTCCGGGACCTGACCGTCGTTTCGCGGAGGGGGCGCATACTGTTGTCTCTGCCCGCGCTAGACCTGCCCGCCGGCGGCCTTCTGGGCGTGCGCGGACCGTCGGGTGCCGGGAAATCGACACTGCTGAACGCGCTGAGCGGGCTTCTGGATGCCAGGGGCCGCGTCCAGTGGGGCGAGACCGACATCGCCAGCCTGTCGCCCGACCTTCGGGCCGCATTCCGCGCCGCGCAGATGGGCATGATCTTCCAGGACTTCCTGCTGTTCGAGGAGCTTTCGGCAGAGGCCAATGCCGCACTGACCGCGCAATTCGCGCCCGCCGCCAGCCGTGCGGGTATCCTGTCCCGCGCCAAGGACCGGCTGTCCCGGCTGGCCGTGGCTGAGGGTGCGCGCACGGTCGAGAGCTTCTCAGGCGGGGAACGGCAGCGGGTCGCGGTGGCACGGGCGTTGGCCTCCGATCCGCAGGTGATCCTTGCCGACGAACCGACCGCCGCGCTGGACCGGACCGCCGCCGACCGTCTGGTGGCCGACCTGGTCGGCCTGTGCCGCGACGGAGGCAAGACGCTGGTGGTGGTCAGTCACGACCTGCACCTGCTGGACGCGATGGACCGCGTCGTGAACGTGGAAGACGGACAGGTGACCGGATGAAGGACCTATGGGACACCCTGCCAGTGACGGTGCAGGACATTGCCGTGGCTGTCGCCCTGCTTCTGCCGCTTGTGGTGATCGGGGGTCTGCTGCTGCGTGGCTTCCGTCCGTACCCGCTGATCCGCGCCCTGCTCTGGCGATTCCGCTGGGCGAACCTGCTGTTCGTGCTGCTGATCGCCACGTCTGTCGGTATGGGCATCGGCCTCATTGCACAGGAACGCGGGCTGCGGATCGGCACCGCACGGGCGGCGTCGAAGTTCGACATGGTCGTCAGCGCGCCCGGGTCCGAACTGACGATGATGATGGCCGCCGTCTACCTGCAGGCCAGCGACGTGCCGCTTCTGGACGGGGCCGCCTATGACCTGATCGCCAACAACCCGCAGGTGGAAATCGCCGCTCCCATCGCCTTCGGAGACAGCTACAAAGGCGCACCGGTGGTCGGGACCATCGCCGATTTCGTCACCTACCTGTCCGACGACCGGGTCCAGGGCCGCCTGTTCCAGCAAAGCGGAGAGGCCGTGGCAGGCGCCGCTGCCGGACTGAAGGTCGGCGACCGCTTTACGCCGCAACACGGACATGGCCCCTCGGCCGACGAAGAAGCGCACGAGGGATTCGAGATCGAGGTGGTCGGCCTTCTGCCGCGAACGGGCTCCCCCTGGGACCGCGCCGTGCTTATCCCGGTCGAAACCGTCTGGGAGGTGCACGGCCTCGCCAACGGGCACGCCTTCGACGATGGCGACCGCATCGGCCCCCCCTTCGACCCGGCCCTTTTCCCCGGCACGCCCGCCGTGATCGTCCGCGCCAAGGAACTATGGGCCAACTACGTGCTGCGTTCCGAGTTTACGCGCAAGGGTGAGATGATGGCCTTCTTCCCAGGCACCGTTCTGTCGACGCTCTACCGCGTCATGGGCGACATCCGGCAGGCCATGTCCGTCATATCCGTGGTGACTCAGGTCCTTGTCGCTGCTTCCGTTCTGCTGGGCCTCTTCATCCTGTCGCGCCTGTTCCAACGACAACTCGCGATGCTGCGCGCGCTTGGCGCGCCGCGCCGGTTCGTCATGGCCGTCGTCTGGGGCTACGGTGTGGCGTTGTTGATGGCGGGCACCGTCCTGGGACTGGTCTTTGGTCTGGGAGCCGCGTCGGTCCTGTCCCAAATCGTGACCGCACGCACCGACATTCTCGTGACCGCCGCAATCGGCTGGCCCGAGATCACGCTGGCGTTGGCCTTCCTGTCGGCCACGTCGATCCTGTCGCTCATCCCGGCTGTGATCGTTCTAGCCCGTCCGATCGTGGAGTCCCTGCGCGCATGATGAAACTGTTCGTCGCCCCGGCCCTGCCAGCCACTCCGCCATACACCGGAGAGCTTGAAATCGAAGCCGCCAATGCGCGCAAACACAGCCACGCCGGTCACCGTCACTGACCCGGGGATACGGGCGTGTTTGACGGAAAGCGCGCCGCGCGCGTACACATGTAGTACACATCCGGGGAGGACAGTGATGACCGTCAATAAAAAGACCGCATGTCTCGACGACCTCAGGATGCGAATTCTGAAGCTGGACCTCCCGCCCGGTGCCGAGCTCGACGAAACGCAGGTGGCCGCCGGTTACGGGTTGTCGCGAACGCCCCTGCGCGAGGTCTTTCAGGTGCTGGCAGGAGAGGGCTACCTGCGATTGGAACACAATCGGGGCGCCCGGGTGGCCGCCATGGACCTTGCGGCGCTGCGTTGCCTTCTGCAGACCGGTCCGCTGCTTCTGGCGACGATGGCCCGTCAGGCCGCCGAGAACCGCGAAGACGCCGCGCTTCCCGCGCTGCGCGACGCGCAGGCCGCCTTTGCCGCCGCGACGGACGAAGGCGATGCAGCGGCAGCCGCGCTGTCCAATCACAGCTTCCACACACAGATCGCCTGCATGGCCGCGAACCCTTACCTGATGCCCGCGCTACGGCGCCTGCTGATCGACCACACACGCCTGACCCAAGGCTTTTTCCAGCCGGTCAAGAAAAAGGAGAAGAAGCAGGTCAGAAAGGTGTCGCAATACCACGCCGCCCTGACAGCCGCGATCGAGGCGCAGGACCCCGAGGCCGCCGTTTCGAACATGCTCCAGAATTGGGACCTGTTCCGGGAGCGGATCGGCAAGCTGATGACCCCCGAGGCGCTGCCGATCTCGGTGGAGACCGCCGAAGCGATGGCCTGACGATCCGAGCTACTCTCCCGCGTTCAGCGCCGCCGGCCTATCCGGCTGACGGGGCACGTCTGGCCGATCCGTGCCGGAAAGCCCCGCCCCCAATCCGCGCAGCCGGAGGGCGTTCGTCAGGACGAACACCGACGACAGCGCCATGGCCCCCGCCGCGAGCATCGGCGAAAGCATCAAACCGGTCAGCGGGTAGAACACTCCGGCAGCGACCGGGATCAGCACGACGTTGTATCCGAAGGCCCAGAACAGGTTCTGGCGGATGTTGCGCATGACATGGCGGCTGACGTGGTGCGCGGTCACAACCCCGGACACCCGGCCCGACGCCATGACAACGTCGGCACTTTCGATGGCCACATCCGTGCCCGTGCCAATGGCCAGCCCAACCTCTGCCGCAGCCAGCGCGGGGGCGTCGTTGATGCCGTCACCGACGAAGGCCACCGCGCCGAAGCTTTGCTGCAGGTCGCGCAGCGCGTCCAGCTTGCCCTCCGGCAGGACCTCTGCCGTGACGTGCGCGATGCCGAGGTCACGGGCGATGGCCTCTGCCACCGGGCGCGCATCGCCGGAAATCAGCGCGACCTCCAGCCCTTCCGCCTTAAGCGCGGCAACAGCAGCGCGGGCGTCGGGTTTAAGGCGGTCGGCCACACCGAAAACGGCAGCGATCTGCCCGTCGACCGCAACGAGCACCGGCGTCTCTGCCGCCTGCGCGGTCCGATCCAGCGCATCGGCAACCGGCGCCGTGTCGATCCCGCGCGCCGTCATCAGGCGCGGGGCACCGACGAGGATGGCACGGCTTTCCACAGTGGCCTCCAGCCCAAGGCCCGGCAGCGCGGTCACCTCCTCGGGCTGCGGCGCATCGGGGGCGGCGCGCATCAGGGCCTGGGCGATGGGATGCTCGGACCCCTGCTCTGCCGAGGCCGCAAGACGCAGCACCTCATCCACGTCGAAACCCGGCGCGGCCATGGCGTGGCTCAGCTCGGGACGTCCCTCCGTCAGGGTGCCGGTCTTGTCGAAGGCCACCAACTTCACGGTGTCGAGCCGTTGCAGCGCATCGCCCTTGCGGAACAGCACGCCCAGTTCGGCGGCGCGCCCCGTCCCGACCATGATCGACACGGGCGTCGCCAATCCCATGGCACAGGGGCAGGCGATGATGAGCACGGACACGCCCGCCACCAGCGCGAAGGTCAGGCCCGGACCGAAGATCAGCCAGACCAGCGTGGTCAGAGCGGCCAGCGCCAGAACGGCGGGCACGAACCACAACACCACCTTGTCGGCGAGTGCCTGGATCGGGAGCTTGGCGCCCTGCGCCTCTTCGACCAGCGCGACGATGCGGGACAGGACGGTGTCCTTGCCGACAGCCTCCGCCCGGTAACGCAGCGTGCCGTTGCCATTCACCGTGCCGCCGGTCACGCCCGCGCCTTCGGCCTTTTCCACCGGAGCAGGTTCGCCGGTCAGCATGGCTTCATCGACGAAGGACCGCCCGGTCAGGACGATCCCGTCCACGGCGATGCGCTCTCCCGGGCGGGCAAGCAGCAAATCGCCTTTCTCAATGTCCTCGATGGCGGTTTCAGTCACCGTGCCGTCACGGTCTACCATGGCCATCGCGGGCCGCAGGCCGACGAGATGACGGATCGCAGCGCCGGCCCGCCCTTTCGCCCGCGCTTCGAGGAAGCGCCCCAGCAGGATCAGCGTGACGATGACGGCGGCGGCCTCGAAATAGACGGCGCGCGCGGTGTCCGGCAGCAGCCCCGGCGCCATGAGCGCGACAGTCGAATACACCCACGCCGCCAGCGTCCCGAGAGCGACGAGCGTGTTCATGTCCGGTGCGCCCTTGACCAGCAGCGGCAGACCGATGCGATAGAATCGGCGGCCGGGCCCGATCAGGACGGCAGTCGTCAGGAGGAACTGGATCGTCCACCACGTCGACTGGCCGAGCGTCATGGTCAGCCAGTGGTGAAACGGAGGGAACAGGTGGCCCCCCATCTCGCCGATGAAGACCGGCAGGGTCAAAGCGGCGGCAACGGTCAGGTCACGCTTAAGCCGGGCCTGCTCGACCTGCTGGCGATCTTCGGTCGCTTCCGCGTCCTGCAACGGCTTGGCCGGATATCCGGCGTGTGTGACAAGTTGCGCCAGCGCAGAGGCATCGGTCGAACCGGTCAGGCTGACGACCTCGGCGGTTTCGCTGGCGAGGTTCACGGATGCGCGCAGCACACCCGGCTGACCGGCCAACGCCTTTTCGACACGCGCGGCACAGGAAGCACAGGACATGCCCTCGATGGCGAGGCGCGTGTGGCTTTCGGCGGCCGGATAGCCTGCTGCCTTCAATGCCGCCTGCAGCGTGGCCGCCCCTGCGCTGCCGCTGACCTGTGCTGTCTTGTTCGCAAGGTTGACGGAGGCGCTGTCTACACCGTCCGCGCCCGCGAGTGCGCGTTCGGCGCGCCCGGCGCACCCACCACAGTTGAGTTTCGTGACTTCGAATCGCAAATCGGTCATGGGTTGCGCCTCCTGACCGGTCACATAGGGGTTCCAGTAAGGGGAGGGTCAAGACCCGCTTTCCGCTTTCGCCAAGACGACGAACCTCAGCCGGAGCGGACCTCAGCCTCGATCTCTTTTCGGGACTTTCGGGAGCGTTCGGTGGCGGACTTGAGCTGCCCGCAGGCGGCCATGATGTCCTCTCCGCGCGGTGTGCGGATCGGTGAGGCGTACCCGGCCTTGTACACGATGTCGGCAAAGCGTTCGATCCGGGACCAGTCCGACCGTTCGTAGGGCGACCCGGGCCATTCGTTGAACGGGATCAAGTTGATCTTCGCCGGGATGCCCGCGATCAGCCGGACCAGCCGCCGCGCGTCCTCGTCACTGTCGTTCACGTCTTTCAGCATCACGTATTCGAAGGTGATGCGTTCCGAGTTCGACAGCCGCGGGTATTCCCGCAGCGCGTCCAGCAACGTCGCGATGTTCCAACGCTTGTTGATCGGCACCAGCTTGTTGCGGACCTCGTCGGTCGTGGCGTGGAAGGAGACCGCCATCAGGCAGCCGATTTCCTCGGCGCATTTCGCGATCTCCGGCACGACGCCCGAGGTCGACAACGTGATCCGGCGGCGCGACATGGACAGACCCTCGTGGTCCATCGCGATCTTCATCGCGTCGCGCACGTTGTCGAAGTTGTACAGAGGCTCGCCCATGCCCATCAGAACAATGTTGGACAGAAGGCGCGGCCCCTGCTCGCCTGTGCCGGTGCCCGGTTCCGGCCATTCGCCAAGATCGTCGCGCGCCAGCATGATCTGGCCGACAATCTCCCCTGCGGTCAGGTTGCGGACCAGTTTCTGCGTGCCGGTGTGGCAGAACGAACAGGTCAGGGTGCAGCCCACCTGCGAGGAAACGCACAGGGTGCCGCGGTCTTCCTCCGGGATGTAGACCGTCTCGACCTCATGGCCGCCCGCGATCCGGACAAGGTACTTGCGCGTCCCGTCGGCCGAGACCTGCTTGGACACGATTTCCGGCAATGCGATCTCGAAGGTTGCATCCAGTTTCGCGCGATAGTCCTTCGCAAGGTTGGTCATCGAGTCGAAGTCGCGGACGCCCCAGAAATAGACCCATTGCCAGACCTGATTGACCCGCATCTTGACCTGCTTTTCCGGCGTGCCCATGGCCAGAAGCGCATCGCGCAGCCCGGCCCGGGTCAGACCGACCAGATTGATCTTGCCGCCTTCCGGCAGCTTGCGCGGGATCGTCACGAGATCCTGGGTGATGGGTGCGTCAGACATGAGAGGCGTCCTTCGGATAACAAGCGGCCTGTATACAGGATTCGGGTGGAATTTCCATGCCCTTCGGCGCCACAGGGCGCGCTGCCGGCATGACAGACCCAGGATGCGACCGGTCCCTGCTGAGGTCGTGTCGCGCTTCGCGGATGTCAACCCACCGCCGACATCCGGCCTCGGGCTCCCTGCCGGAAAAGGAAAAGGGCCGGGCGTCCTGTCCCGACCCTTCTTGACCCCATCACGCCAAATGTCAGGCGGCTTCGTTCAGGACGGCGTGGGTCTGGCTGCGCCGCTCGGAATAGGCCCGTGCGGCGGAAACGAGTGCGCGAAAGATCGCGCGTTGTCTGTGTGCATAGAAAAGGTGCTCGGGGTGCCACTGGACGCCGAGCGCAAAAGGATCGCTTTCCCGCTCGATGGCCTGCACCATTCCGGCGGTGTCGCGGGCACTGACGCGCAACCCGCGCCCCAGCTTGTCCACGGCCTGCGTGTGAAGGGCATTTACCTTCATCGGCGGCTCACCCACGTAACACGCAAGCTGCGTATCGGGCACGACGCAGACTTCGCGCTTGGGCAGGATCGTCTTGATCATGGGGGCTTCGCTGAAGGTCTCCCACGCGTGCTGATCCAGCGTGCCGCCAAGCGCGACGTTCAGCATTTGCGCCCCGCGGCAGATGCCGAGGACAGGGATGTTGTCCTCCATCGCGCGCGCGGCGATCTCGGCTTCGAAGCGGTCGCGTTCACGGTCCAGACGGGCGGAAACTCCGATCTTGCCACCGTAGAGCTCCGGCGCGATGTCGTCCCCCCCGCCGATGATCACACCATCGACCGCGGCGAGGTCGGAAGGACGGCCAGCCCCCCAGCGCACACCGCGGGCGCCCGCCAACCACAGGTTGAGGTTCACAAGCGGATAGATCCGCCAGCCCGAGCGCGAAGACGTGGTCACACCGATCAGGGGAGGGGTCATTGCACGGCCTCCGGTTCCGAGATGTCTTTGCTTTGAAACAGTTTCGCCACGCGCTCTGCCCAGCGACCCTCCGCACCGGGAAGATAATGGTTGTGCTCAAGCCACGCCCGCCGAAGGGTTTCGAGCATATGGGCGTCATCGGCGACACGTTCTACCCGCGCCCACAGGTTCCACGGCCGCGCCAGCGACCACTCTTCTTCGTCGATCCGGCAATCGGGCAGACGGAAATGGAATGTCGGGCGCGCCGACAGCTTGCTTTGCGCCGGGAAGATCCGGTCGAAAAGCGCGCGGTCGTGGTGCGCAAACAGTGGCATCAGATCGAGACCGTGGTTACGAGACGAGATGTGCCGAGACGCGATTGTCATCAGGTCCGTCAGCGTGGAGAACTGGCCGTTTACCAGTTGCGTGACGAAACCATGCGGCCAGGTTTCGATGAACGGCATAAGACGCCGCGTCATGTCGAGGTCTTCAGCCCTGCGCAGCCAGGGCTCCAGCAGGCCGAAGGCGACGATGGTGTTCAGGGTATGCGGATCGTCGGCAGCCACCACCTCGGGGTTGAGGTGAACGCCGAAGCCAAGAAATACACCCGCGCGGGACCCTTTCGCCCCATTGAGCCGCAACTCGTCCAGAAGAGATCCCAGGCGGATGACCTCTTCGTGAGTCAGCGGTTCGGTGATGATTTCGACCGGAACGACGGCCTTTGCCATGCTCAGTCCCTGCTCAAGAAGCGGTATGTCCTTCTTGCGCAGGGAAATATCCAGCTCCACGCGAATGTCGCCCAGTTCGGTATCTTCGACCGTCAATTCGTGAAAGTGCGGCTCGGTTGCGGTGCCGCCCAGGAAATCTGCAACGATTGCGCCGACCCGTATCTCGCCAAGCCCGGAAAACTCGACTTCGACGCCAGTCTTGCGTTCGACACCGTCACGCGTCGTGCGGTGCGGCAGGCTGGCAAAGCTGTCGGTCATCGTCCCTCGGGTTTTCTGCGTCGTCGCTTGTTTTCGTAAGGGCAACGCGCTTCGCAGCGATAAGGTTCCAGCGGCAACCGACGTCACGCGCTGTTAAACACCTTCGCCTTGTCCGACGTGGCGGACATTTTGCCCATCAGGGTCATCGCCCAGACCAAGACCGGCAGCGAAACCACCCCCCCGATCGGCCCCCAAAGCCACAGACCGAAGAGGATGGACAGGAACACCACCAAAGGATTCAGACGCAGCTGTTGTCCGACCAGAGAGGGCGTCACGAACTGCGCCTCTGTCATGTTCAGTCCCAGGTAGGCCAGCATGGGCAGAAGGATCGAGGCGCCGGAGAAGTTCATGACTCCCGCGATCAGAAGCGAGATCAGCATCACGATCGGTCCGAGATAGAGCACGAAGTTCAGCAGGAACGCCGCCCCGCCCCAGAGCATCGCGTTGGGCAGGCCAAGCAAAGCCATCGCACCGAACACCGCCAGCCCTAAACAGGCGTTGATCGCCGTAACCGTGATGAAGTAATGCGAAACAGCCTTGTCGGCCAGCTTCAGCGAGCCTGCCCTGTGCGGAAGGGCATTGTAGATGTCCTCTCCGGTCAGCACGAAGAAAAACAAAGTCCCCAGAAAGACCAGCGACTGCGCGGCAAAGTTCGGCGCCATCCACAGCGCATCGACAAGGCTTGGCATGGCCTGCTTGACCGCTTCCTCGCCGCCTTCGGACAGGGTTTCCTCTATTTCGCGACCGATGCTGTCGACGCCGCGTACGACGCGCACCGCCTCGTCCAGCCACTCGCGGACCTCCCGCTGGATCTTCGGCATCTGCTCTGCCAGCCCGGACAGCACCGGACCGAGGGCCGAGACCAGAAGGATCAGCAAAGCCACCGCAATCACAAGCGCCAGAGAGGCGCTCAGCGAGCGCGGCACACCGAAGCGGCTGAGCCGGTTGACGACCGGCGCCAGCACGACCCCGACCACCAGGCCAAGGGCCACGGGCGCAGCGAAGTCGCTGGCGGACTTGAGTCCGGCGACAAGCGCGACAGTCGCGATGATCGCCAGAGAGGTGACGATCACCTTGGCTTGCCCGCGGGACCAGCTGAAGTCCATTTTCAGATTCGCTCCGGATACGAGGGGTGTTGTGGTGCCGGTTCCTGATGGAAAGTGTTCTCAGGTTCAGACGCAGCGGCCACGTTTGCTTCATCCGCAGGTGTCGGCGCATCTTCTTGCGCTTCCGGGTCGCTTTCACCCGCCTGTTCGGACATGAAATAGCTCAAAGCGGCACTTAGACCGGCGACAGCCACGGCGGAAACCAGCGGGTGGTGTTTCGGGAAGCCCGCCAGCTTGCGGGCGGAACTCTTCTGCGGGCGGGACGCCTCGATCTCTTCCTGGAGCGCGATGGCATCAAGCCGTTTCGCGACAACGCGACGGCGCGCCTGAGGATCGAGGTGGTCAAGACCGTCATACAGGGACAAGCGCAGGTATTCCGCGCTGATGCCGCCGGGGATCTCCTCGTCGTCATCGTCCTTGCCACTTGGCATCAGCTTGTACGCAAGGCCGGCGCCAATCAGCGCGGCGGCCCAAGGGTAACGTTTTGCCGTCTCCAGAGCACTGGCCGCGACACCCGCACCTTCGTCCGACGTCAAAATGCCTTCGGGACCTGTCAGGCTCGGCAGTTTGGCGGATTCACGAAGACCGTTCATCGCCTCGGCGAGGTTGGCGCGATGCTGTGCGGCCTCCCTTTCCAGTTCCTCAATCCGACGGCGCATTGCGGTACTCCCCTGCCGCGTCCAGATCGGCGCGGATGTTGTTGAGTGTGCGCGTGGGCACGATGGACCCGGGGTTGACCCGCCGCTTGCCGACGAGGCCGACGATGATAGCCAGAACAAGCAGCACGAGGCCAACGGACAGAACGGACCCGAGCAAGGGCACGCCTGCTTCATAAAGCGCGATGGTCGCCGCAGCCGCCAGCGTCATGAGGGCTACAAGGGCGAGGATCGCGGCCCCCACGAGAAAGCCGATCCCTCCCCCCATCTTGCTGACATTGTGACTGATTTCCGCCTTGGCGAGCTCCGCCTCCACATGGATCAAGGCGCGTATTTCCTGAAGCGCCGCTGAAATGTAGGAGGGAATCTGGCCAATTCCGGTTTCCCGTTCGCTCATTGAACAGCTCCGGTCATGCGGGTCGACGCGTTGGGGGTGATCTGGCTTGCACCCTGTGCGGCGTTCAACGCCGGATGGTTGGAAACCCGGTTCCGAAAGTCCGACAGCCCATGTTCATACATGCGTCCGGACACGCGCGCGCCGGCCACAGATGGGCCGGGCGATGTACGTGATCGAAGCTGTTTTGGCTGTGATGACATTGCGGCCCCTGAAATTCTATAAATGGTATTATTTTCGACACAGCGGCGGGCGCGCATCCGCGTACCCGCCGCAGCGAATGCGTCAGCGACGCGACTTGAGGATCATGCCCAACACAAGCCCAACACCTGCCGCACCAAGAAGTGCGGTAGTGGGGTTGCTGCGGACGTAGGCCTCGATCTGCCCGTGACGCTCTGCAAGTGCCAGACGGCCTTCTTCGACAGCCTCTCGCCCGCGCAGCTGCGCGGTCTCGTAGGCGTGACGGCCCTCGGCGCGGGCACGTTCATATGCGTCGGACGCGGTGTCGCGCGCCTCTGCATAGGCCTCTTCCACAGAAGCCCGAGCGTGACGCGCTGCGTCCTTCGCGTGTTTCTGTGCCTTATCGAATTCCTTCTCCTTGGCCGAGCCGTTCGGGAGATCGGTCGAAGCAGTATGCGGTGCTGTGTTAGCCATGGTTGAAGCTCCTTTCGGCAGACAAACGCGTTGCACGTGTAAAGGTTCCTGAGTGCTTTTGCGGAACCTTTTTCATCCACCCGAGTTTCCAACACAGAACCAAGCACATCAAAGGAGTATCAAAATGCTGTACTGGGCTCTGCTCTTTTTTGTTGTTGCGATCATCGCCGGCGTCTTTGGTTTCGGTGGCATCGCATCGGCGTCTGCCGGGATCGCACAGGTCCTCTTCGTGATCTTCCTGATCCTGTTCGTGGTGGCAATGGTCGCCCGTGCACTTCGCGGTCGCACGCCGTAACTCGACGCAAAATTCATCAACGACAGTAATCAGCCCGGGCACGCCCCGGGCTGATTACGTTTCAGCCACTCCCTGCCTGCATTTCAGTGGTTACCGAAGCTTGCATGGCCAGCAAACTTCGCTTTTCTCCCGGCGCCCCTCGCGAGGCTCATCAAATCGATTTGTGCATGGTCGGAAATTTGCTAGATGGGTCCGATGAAATTTCTCCCCGAGGGCCGCGCTACCGCATGGACAAGAAACTGACTTCCGACTTCACCAGCGCAGTCACCACGACAGAGGCGGCCCACGCCGAGAAGCTGGCCGATTCCCGTCGGCTGGATGCGCTTGTGATGACCGACGTCATGACCCCCGACAGCGATGAGGCCCATGAACGTTGCGTGCGCCTGGCCAGCCGCATCCTGAAAGCCCCCGTAAGCCTCGTGTCCTACGTCGACACAGAACGTCAGTTCTTCAAGGCGCAATGCGGCCTCAGCGGCAAACACGCCGAAGAGCGCGGAACACCTTTGACGCATTCGTTCTGCCAGTACGTCGTGACATCCGACAAACCGCTCGTGGTGCGTGACAGCCGGGAGGATCCGATCCTGTCGCAGAATGCCGCGGTCGAAGATCTGAATGTTGTGGCCTACCTCGGCGTGCCAGTCCATTCGCCATCAGGTGAAGTCCTGGGCTCGTTCTGTGTCATTGACAGCAGTCCGCGCGAATGGACGGCCGAGGACCTCGCCGCGCTCGAAGACCTGGTCGCCATGCTCGAATCGGAGCTGACACTGCGCCAGACCGGGAACGAGCGTGAGATCCTCCTTCAGGAAATGAGCCACCGCATCAAGAACCTCTTCTCGCTGGTATCCAGCATGGTGAGGCTGGAGCGGCGGCGATGGGATACGGCCCGCGAACTGGCCGACAGCGTCATTGCCCGTGTCGACGCCCTGAGCGTCGCCCACGAAATGATCGTTCCGGTGGTCGAGGCAACGAAGACCGGGGACGGCGAACGCGCGCACGTCGGCGAACTGCTTTCAAAGGTCCTGGCGCCTCACACGTCGGACGCGAAGATTACGCTGACGGGCGATGCGACGACCATCGGTCCGAAGGCCGTCACCTATGTAACGCTTGCGGTGCATGAACTTGCGACCAATTCGGCCAAATACGGCGCCCTTTCGGTGGACGACGGGCGTCTGGACCTGCGCTGGCTGGCGGACGAGGACAATCTGGTTCTGGACTGGCTGGAAACCGGCCACGTCTGGACCGACACTGCCATCGGTGGCGGCGGTTTCGGATCGCAGCTCTTGAAGATTTCGATAGAGGGTCAACTGAACGGCGCGCTCACGACCGAAGTGTCGGAAGATCAGTTCGCGCACAGGCTGACCCTGCCGCTCGAACGTCTGGAGTTCTGAGTGATTTGAGCGGCGAACAGGCACGGCTACCCGCCGTGCCTGTTCGCGCAGGCCATCTCAGACCTGCAGTGTTTCCGTCGACGAGAAGAACATTGCCTGGCTTACGGCTGAGCGCACCTGTTCCTCCGTGTAGGGCTTTGCGATCAGGAACGCCGGTTCCGGGCTTTCGCCGGTCAGCAGACGTTCAGGGAAGGCCGTGATGAAGATCACCGGGATCGATGCGTTCTCGCCCAGGATCTTGTTGACCGCGTCGATGCCGCTGGACAGGTCTGCCAGTTGGATATCCGACAGGATCAGGTCCGGCTGCTCTTCTCCGAAGAGTTTCAGGGCCTCCGTCTCGGTCTTGGCGATGCCGGTCACCATGTGGCCCATGTCGCCCACGATGCTTTCGAGGTCCATGGCGATGATCGCCTCGTCCTCGATGATCATGATCTTGCCGGAAACCGACTTCGCCATCTCGCTGTAGGCGATATCCACCAGTTCCTTGGCTTCTTCCGGCGTCGTGTTGAGAACCTCACCCACCTCGACGAAATCCATTTCCTCGATGGTGTGCAGCAGCAGCGCCTCGCGCGTGTCACGCGTCAGCCGCGAAAGGTGCTTCTGCGCCTTTGCGGCAAGACCGGAGTCCCCGTCCGACAGTGCACCACCCGTGCTGTTCCAGATCGTCTGGAACACTTTGAACAGCGCCACTTTCGGCGAAATCGACCGGTCGAAGCCGTCGAAATCGCTGAGGATAGCCTCCAGAGTTGCGGCCGCGTAGTTGTCCCCCTTTTCCTGAGAGCCCGTCAGCGCCCGCGCGTAACGGCGCAGGAAAGGAAGGTTGCTGCCGATCACACTTGTCAGGTCCGAAGGTTGCGAAGTGGTCATCGTCCGAAATTCCATCCATTTTTTTTCGTCATCCTGGGAACCAAACGCCGCAAACCGGGTTACGTTCCTGCCATCGACAAAAAAACTGTGTACGCATCCCGACATGAATCAGGAACGGAAATCTTCAAGAGTGCAGCGAGAAATTGATGAAAACCTGAAGCGGGCATATGGAGATATGACCAAGGAGGAGGTGCCCGATAGGTTCACCGACCTTCTTGATAAGCTCCGTGCAGCGGAATCTTCCGACAAGCCCGCCAGCAACAGAGGTGACAATGCCCAGTCGTGATCCCCGCGACGAGCTTGTCGAGCATCTCGGCGCGATGCGCGCCTTCGCGATGAGTCTGACCGGAAACTCGGCGCTTGCCGATGACATGGTGCAGGACTCTCTTGTGAAGGCGTGGAGCAAGATCGAGACTTTCGAGCGTGGCACCAACTTGCGTGCCTGGCTCTTCACCATTCTGAGGAACACATACTATTCGCATCACCGAAAGGCCCGACGTGAGGTAGGTGACCCGGACGGCGTCTTCGCCGCCAGCCTGTCACAAAAGCCCGACCACGACGGCCGATTGCAGATGCGCGACTTCAACACTGCATTCGCCCTTCTGTCCGACGAACAAAGAGAGGCCCTGGTCCTTGTCGGCGCTGAAGGTTTTTCCTACGAGGAGGCTGCAGAAACGTGCGGGGTTGCTGTAGGTACGGTAAAGAGCCGCGTCAACAGGGCCCGCGCTAGACTGGCCGAGCTCATGGGGCTTGGTGACGAGGAAAATCTGGAGCTGACAGACAGCGTCACGACTGGGATCGTTTCATCGCAGCCGCACGCGGTCTGAAAAGCAACGCAAGGAGCTGCTTTTGGGCATGTTCAAGGCATGGTCGAGGAGCCTCGGCGCGCGCATAGCGTTTCTGATGTCCCTGGCCATGCTGCCACTGGGTCTCATCTCGGTGTATCAGACGCATGTCGTGGTGGAGGAGGCGCAGGCGCTTACCCGCGCTGCCTTGTTGTCCGAAACCGTTGCCGCCGCCACAGGTGAGCGCGAACTGATCCAGCAAGCACTCGGTGCCGCGCAGGGTCTCGCTTCGGCTGTTCCGCTGGTCGATGCTGGGGAATGCCAGCAGATCCTGTCCGATTTCATCGAGTCGCAGCAGCTCTACATCTTTGCCAGTTACATTCAGGCGTCGGGACGCATGGACTGCAGTTCCAACGGCGAGGTTCGCGATTTCGCGGGCACCGATACGCTCGAACGGCTTGGCGGCCCGGCGGTGCGCATGAGACGTTCCGGCGCCGTGACGAAACAGTCCGTCGTGATCGCATCGCATCCTGTGATGGAAGGGCAGCTTCACATGGGCTGGCTCACCATTTCGATTCCGCACTCGGTCGCGAACGCGCTGCTGGAAAGCACCCTGCCCAACCAGGAGCTGAAGCTTGCGTCGATCAACCTGGACGGCGACGTCGTGTCATCGACCAGCGGTGTAGAGGCCGCGCCCGGATTCCTGCCCCGCGACATTCCCCTAAGCGGCCTGCACGACCGGATTGGCCTTGCATTCCGCGCTCCGTCGGGAAGTGGCGAAGAAAGATTCTTCGCAGTGGCCCCGATGATCGACGACACGCTTGTTCTTGTGGGCAGCTGGCCAATGTCGGTGGCCGATACCGGTGGCACGGGTCCGCGCGCGCTGACAGCCGTGACGTTCCCCGCCCTGATGTGGGTGACGGGCATCATCGTTGCCTTCTTCGGTCTGCAGCGCATGGTGGTGCGTCACGTGCGGCAGCTTCGGTCCGCCATGCGCAAGTTCGCACTGGGCGAGCGGCGCGACAGTTATCTCGAATTGGCGAACCCTCCGGAGGAACTCGAAGAGGCCCAACGCGCGTTTAACCGTATGGCATTGATCATCTCGGAAGCAGAACTGCGACAGGAACGCGATCTGCGGGACAAGGAAGTCCTGTTGAAAGAGGTTCACCACAGGGTGAAGAACAACCTGCAGCTCATCGCCTCGATCATGAACATGCAATCGCGCAGTGCGCGCTCTGCCGAGGCACGGCACATGCTGGCCGGGTTGCAGCGCCGGGTGCGCGGGCTCGCGATGTTGCACCGTACGTTGTACACCACTCCGAACATGACGACCGTCGATTCCGGCGATCTGGTCCGGACCGTGGTCGAAGACGTTTCGTCGCTGTCCAAAGACGGACAAATAGACCTGCGCGTCGAAATCGAGAGCTTTCCGCTTTTCCCTGACCAGGCCGTGCCGCTGTCCATGCTGGTGACGGAGGCGCTGACCAACGCCTACAAGTACGTGGGAACCAGCACCGACGGCCAGAACGAAATCCTGATCTCCTTGGCCGAAACCAAAGATGGCATGGTCAAACTGAAGATCGAAAACTCTGTCGCCGAGGATACCGACCCCGAGGTGATCGCCGAGCATCAAAACGACGGCCTCGGCAACCGTTTGATGACGGCCTTCATTCGCCAGCTGAACGGCGAACTCGACAAGCTCCAGAAGCCCGGTCGTTTCGGCATGCACATCACCTTTATCCGGCGCGACTTCACACCGCAAAAACGAGCCGGCGATGCAGCCTGAAGCCACCCCGGATTTCAACGTTCTCGTCACGGCGGACGAGGCGTGGCCCGTTTTCGAACGGGCCGTGCTTGCTGCGAAGACCGACATCGTCGCGGGCTTCAGGATCTTCGACATGTGCACAAAGCTGCGCAGCCCGGAGGCGCGCGAGATCGGTGACGACTGGTTCGACCTGTTGGCGCATGCAGTGCGCCGGGGCGTCTCGTTCCGGCTTGTCATCAGCGACTTCGACGCGGACATGGCGACACCGCTGCACGAACTGGCTTGGCGCACCGTCCGTCAGGGCAAGGCGCTGGAGGAGATCGCGGGTGCGCCTTTTGGACGGGTCAAGGTCCGCGCCGCTCTGCATCCCGCCCAGCCGGGCCTGCTCCCGTGGCTCGCGTTGCTGCCCGCCGTGCTGCCTCACCGGCTGCGGGCGCTCAAGCAAATCCGGGGCATCCGGCGCCAGCGTCAGGCCGTGGGACTCGACAACGGCAGCCTGCCTGAAATGCACACCGTTTCGCACCACCAGAAGCTGGCGGTGATCGACGGTGAGGTTCTTTACGTCGGCGGGCTGGATCTGAACGAACGGCGCTACGATTCCCAGGAACACGAACGGGACGCATCCGAGACCTGGTCGGACGTGCAACTTGTCCTGCGCGGCCCCGAAGCTGCCGAAGCCCGCCAGCACCTGCTCGAGTTCGAGGACGTCTGCGCGGGCAAGGCCGAGCCCTCGCACCTGCCGCTTCTGAAGCGGACCATGTCGGCGCCCCGAAAATTCCAGCTTCCCTTCCTGTCGCCGCGCACCGTCCTGTCGGAGATCGAGGAAGCGCACCTTGCCGCTTTTCGGAACGCGCGCCACCTCGTTTATCTGGAAACGCAGTTCCTGCGGTCCGGCGTCATATCCGATGCGCTGGCCGCCGCCGCCGTGAACAACAAGGACCTGACCTGCGTCGTGGTCCTGCCCGGCCTGCCGGAGGAAGTCGCCTTCGACGATCACGACGGGCTCGACGCGCGCTTCGGCATGGCCTTGCAGCGGCACGCTGTGAAAGAGCTTGTCGAGGCCTTCGGCAAACGCATCACCTTTGCCGTCCCCGTGCGCCCGGTCATGGCCGACCGGGACGAACGCGACACGCTTGCCGGGTCGCCGTTGATCCACGTGCACAACAAGGTCCTCGTGCGCGACGACGACTATGGCATCGTCGGCTCCGCCAACCTCAACGGCCGTTCCATGCGCTGGGACACCGAGGTCGCGGTGGAAAGCACGCGGCCAGATCGTGTCGCCATGCTGCGCCGGAAGCTGATCGATCACTGGTGGTGGTGCGACCTGCCCGATGAGGCGCGCGCAGCGGAAACCCTGCAAGGCTGGTGGCGGGCCGAGATTGCGCGCAACGCGGTTCGCATGCCGGAACACCGCTCAGGGTTTCTTGTGCCCTACGATGCCGACAATGAAAAAGAGCTGGAATGGCAGCTTCCGGGTGTCACCGAGAACATCGTGTGACGGTTCGACTCGCGTTCGGTTCGGTTTGCCCTATCCTTAAAGGCGTTGCAGCCAACACCACCGCGCGGAGAGCCACATGAACCGAGGCCGATCGGCAAGACGACCGACACAGATCCCCTTCAAGGGCCTTCTCGACGTCGGTGTCCGCGTCTGGCGCGTTCAGAACGACGACAACCTCGGCCTTCTTGCGGCAGGCATCGCCTTCTATGCGCTTCTGTCGCTTTTTCCCGGCATCACCGCAGCGGTCGCTCTGGCCGGATTGTTCACCGACCCCAGCTTCATGGTAGAGACCTCGGATGCCCTGGCGGACGTGGTGCCCACTGCCGCCGAAGAGATCATGCTCGGCCAGTTGCGCGAAGTGGTCACGACCAGCAGCAGCAGCCTCGGGTGGGCCGTGCTCCTGTCCATCGGGCTTGCGCTCTTCTCGGCGTCGCGCGCGACACAGAACTTCATCATCGGCCTGAACGTCATCTACGGCGAAAAGGAACGTCGCGGATTCATCAAGCTGCGCCTGCTGAACATCGCGCTTACACTGGGGCTGATCATCGGGCTGGTGATCGCCATTGCCATCGTCGCGGCCATGCCAGCCGCAGCCTCCTTCATATCCAACCGGACCTGGGTCACAGACCTTGTGCTTTATCTCCGCTGGCCCGTCCTGTTCATCGTCGGCGCCTTCGGGATCGCTTTCGTGTTCCGCGTCGGTCCGTCCCGCCGCTATGCCCGCTGGCGCTGGTTGACGCCCGGCGCCCTTCTGGCCTGCGCGCTTTGGGTGATCGGCAGCATCGGGTTCAGCCGCTACGTCGCCTCTTTCGGCACGTACAACGAAACCTTCGGCGCGCTCGGCGGTGTCATCGTGCTTCTGACGTGGCTCTGGCTTACGGCTTACATCGTGCTCCTCGGTGCCGCGGTCGATGCAGAGCTGGAAGCGCAGACGCGCCACGACACAACGGTCGGGCCCGATCGCCCCATGGGCCAACGCGGCGCGGTCAAGGCGGACACTATCGGCCCGGCGCGTGGAGAGCCGAAACGCCTCACCGTTCGCTGACCCCTTCCCTCGGCGCACGAGGGCCACGTTTGCAAGGTGGCGAAAAACTTCCGACGCATTGACTTTGTGGGAACCATTGTAGCCGCGGGCGAGTTCTCTCCTCAGAACACGGGAAGGAGCATCTTCCTGATCTATAAGGAGAAAAGTCATGCGTACCGGAGCAATTCTTGCCGCAGTCGTTGCTGTCATCGCAATCGCCTTCGGCATCTACATGATCGACATCGACCAGACCCAGGAAGCCCAGCTACCTGAAGTGAACGTTGAAGGCGGCCAGATGCCCGAATTCGACGCCGAGGTCGGCGACGTCGCTGTCACCGAAGAAGAAGTGACCGTCACCGTTCCGAAGGTCGAGGTGACCCCGCCGGAAGAAGAAGTCGCCAAGAACGACTAACTCAGGTGTCTTCACCCAAATTGTTTTAACGATCAGGAGGCGAACATGGATCGCGATCGTATCGAAGGTAAATGGACTGAAATCAAAGGCATGATGCGCGAGAAGTACGGCGAGATCACCGACGATGAGCTTGAGCAGGCACGCGGTGACCGCGAACAGCTCGAAGGTCAGCTTCAGCAGAAGTACGGCAAGTCGAAGGACGACGCCCGCCGTATCGTCGACGACATGCTCGCCGACTGATCGTCCTGTAATCGGGCGCCGGGCTTACTTACCTCGGGCACGGCATCCTACAAAGCCGCCGGACGCATCGTCGTCTGGCGGCTTTTCTGTCTCCACCATCCCGCGCGGCTCTCGCCGGCACCTGCGACAAACCCGGTGCCCAAAGGTCAAGCGCACCTGACGTCGCGCATTACCCTAACCGACGACGTCGGAGAAGTTGGCACCGCTCAAACGTCATGGAGAGGGAGGCATCTTCAACTGCTGGCGCAAGGCGTTCGCCCACACACTCCACGCGTGCGCGCTATGGAAACCGGGACCCTGCTGAAGAAGGAGGTCTTGGCAGAACAGGAAGGATAGCGCCCCGAAAGGGCGCTGCCTGAAACTATCCGAATTCCTGATAAATGGTCGGAGCGAGAGGATTCGAACCTCCGGCCCCTGCCTCCCGAAGACAGTGCTCTACCAGGCTGAGCTACGCTCCGACCGTGGAGCGCGGGATATATCGCCCGCGCGCCTTTGGCAAGAGACCATTTGCGGTCTTTTGCACGACCCTCGTCACTCGCCCGGGATTACCGTGTCTGTCCGTTTGCGCGCATTGCGCAGGAAGGGCGAGATGCGGAACGACGACCCGTACCCGCGGGCCTTCGTCCTCAGCACAGGTGTCTGAGAACCGCTCTTCGCGCTTTCCCTCAGCACGATATAGATGCCCGACGCGATGATGATGCCCGCACCGATGACCGTGTAGCGGTCCACCCCTTCGTCGAACAGGAGGTAGCCATAGGCCGTGGCCCACAGGATCTGCGAGTACTGCATCGGTGCGACGATGGTGGCCTCGCCGGCCTTGTAGGCGGCGATCAGGAAGAGGCCCGCGACGAATCCCATGGCCGAGATCAACGCCGCCGCGCCCACGTCGAGAATCGGCATGGGTTTGTAGACGGCGATCATCAGCGCACCGACAACAATGTAATTCGCCGCCATTGGGTAGAGGAGCAGCACGACAGACCGTTCGTCATTGCCGATCTTGCGCACGATGATCGACGCCAGCGCGCCGAAGATCGCCGATCCCATGCCGGCCAGGTGGCCCATCGACATCGGTGTCGATCCGGGGCGCAGCACCACGAGGACGCCAAGAAGACCGACGCAAACCGCAAGCCCCCGCCGCCAGCCGACACTTTCCCCCAAGAGCGGAATGGAAAGCAGCGTGATCAGCAGTGGCGTGGCAAAGAGGATCGCGTAGGTCTGCGCCAGCGGCAGGACAGAGAAGGCGTAGAACGCGCACATCCCGTTCAGCATGGCGGCGGCGGTCCGGATCGCGGTCCACCACGGGTGGACCGGACGCAGCGTGCCGGGCAGCGGATCGCGCATCAGCATGAAGCTGACCAGCGGGAACGACATCAGCGTCGAAAAGAAGATCACCTGGAACGGCGAATAGCTTGCGCCGAGGTATTTGATGATCACATCGTGCGTCGCGAAAATACCGAAAGCGGTCAGCGCAAAAAGCGCGCCTTTTGCATTGGGTGACATGTCGGGAGGCCTGTGTTTGGTTTGGATCAACGCTAAGCGCAGCCTTTGCGCGGATGCAAGATCACCCGGCCCGCCAAAATCCATTAAATTCACTCTTTGCACGCAACTTCACCGATGCGCCCTTCGTTCGCACCCCGCAAGACGGTGTCCCTGACCCGCGAAACCCGCGTTTGCGGGCAGATCGACGCCAGCGGTGCCGGGAAAAATTGCGGGAGAAAAGAAAAAGGCGGCGCCGTTTGGCACCGCCCCGTTCGCTGGAAGCAAGACGTATGTTCAGAGGCTGGCGTCAAGCGCCGCCACGATGGCGTCGCCCATCTCGGAGGTGGAGACCGGCGCCTTGCCCTCTTCGCCAAGAAGGTCGGCGGTACGCAGGCCGTCGGCCAGAACCTTTTCCACGGCCTGCTCCAGACGGGTGGCCTCGTCGCCCTGGTCGAACGAGTAGCGCAGCGCCATGGCGAAGCTGAGGATGCAGGCGATCGGATTGGCCTTGCCCTGACCGGCAATGTCGGGCGCAGAGCCGTGCACGGGCTCGTACAGCGCCTTCGGACGGCCGTTCGACATCGGCGCCCCGAGCGACGCGGAGGGCAGCATGCCCAGCGATCCCGTCAGCATCGCGGCAAGGTCGGACAGCAGGTCGCCGAACAGGTTGTCGGTGACGATCACGTCGAACTGCTTGGGCCAGCGGGTCAGCTGCATGGCGCCCGCATCGGCGTACATGTGCGACAGCTCGACCTCCGGATAATCCTTCGCCACCTCGGTCACGACTTCGCGCCACAGGACGCCGGATTCCATGACGTTGGCCTTCTCCATCGAGCACAGCTTCTTGTCGCGGCGCATCGCCAGCTCGAAGGCCGAGCGTGCTACCCGGTCGATCTCGGACTCGGTGTAACGCTGGGTGTTGATGCCCACGCGCTCGTTGCCTTCCTCGATGATGCCGCGCGGCTCACCGAAATAGATGCCTGAGGTCAGCTCGCGCACGATCATGATGTCGAGGCCGGCAACCACGTCGGTCTTCAGCGAAGAGAAATCCGCCAGCGCGTCAAAGCACTGGGCCGGGCGCAGGTTGGCGTACAGGTCCATCTCCTTGCGCAGGCGCAGAAGGCCGCGCTCGGGCTTCACCGAGAAGTCCAGAACGTCGTACTTCGGCCCACCGACGGCGCCCAGCAGGACCGCGTCGACCTCTTGCGCCTTGGCCATGGTCTCATCGGCCAGCGGCGTGCCGTGCGCATCGTAGGCCGCACCGCCCACGAGGTCCTCGGACACGTCGAAAGCAAGGTCGCGCTTGGCACCGTACCAGTCGATGACCTTGCGCACTTCGGCCATGACTTCGGGGCCGATCCCGTCACCGGGCAGGATGAGAAGCGAGGGATTGCTCATGGAAGGCTGTCCTTTGTTCGTGATTGCGTTGTCGCCTATCGGCTGGGCGACGAAACGTCAAGAAACGCAGGGCTTCAGACCTTCGGCCAGCGCATCCCAGACCCGCCTGATACGGGGCGTGTTGCGCATCGCCTCATGCGCGGCAAGCCAGACAGGAAGCGTCGGCATGGGGATGTCGGGCAGCAGCCGCTCGACCTTCGGGTCGGCGTCGGCGAACAGGCACTGAGCAAAGCCGATCCCGCAGCCCGCGCGTACAAGTTCCCAGTAGACGGTCTGGTGATCGGTGCGCGTGGCGAACCAGTCCCTTTGCACCTCCAGTCCGAAGTTGCGCATGCCTTTCAGGATCAGGTCCGAGCGGTCGTAACCCACCACGTCATGATCGAAAAAGCCTGCCATATCCGTCAGCCGGCCGCGGCGCGCGATATAGTCCTTCGACGCGTAGAGGCCCAGCTCGATCTCGCCGATGTACTTCGTCACGATGTCGAGCTGTTCCGTCTGGAACATGCGCACGGCGATGTCGGCCTCGCGATACAGCAGGTTCTCCGACCGGTCCGTCGGCACGAGGTCGATGCTGATCTCCGGCTCTTCCTGACGCAGCCGGGCGATGATCGGCGGCAAATGCACCTGCGAGGTAAAGACGCTGGCGGTGATCCTGACCGGGCCCGACAGTTTCTCGGACCGACCGGCGGCGGCAAGGCTGAGCGCGTTCAGCGACTCCGCCATGGTCCGGGCGTGGGGCATAAGTGCCGTACCGGCTTCGGTCAGGCATAGCCCGCGCGCCTGCCGGTGGAAAAGCGTGACGTCCAGCGCCTCTTCCATCTGCTTCACCTGCCGGCCCGCCGTCGGCTGCGAGATCTTCAGCCGCCGCGCGGCTTCGGAAAGGGAACCGCTTTCTCCGACGGCAAGGAAGGTCTGCACAAGCGACCAGTCGAGTTTGTCAAATGCATCCATTCATCAATGAATACACATCCTGCGAAAACCGGCAATTCCGGCAGGGTATTGAATAGCTCATCATGCCGCCAAACGGATGCAGGAGAGAGAACATGACGGGAAACGTCCTTATCCTTGGCGCCACGGGTCGTTTCGGACGCAACGCGGCAGAAGCCTTCTGGAATGCAGGCTGGCGGGTCAGCCTGTTCGACCGCAGGACGGATGACCTGATGCAAGCGGCAAGGGGCATGGACGTGATCGTTCACGGCTGGAACCCCGCCTACACGGACTGGATCGCCGAACTCCCCGGCCAGACAACCCAGGTGATCGCCGCGGCCAGGGCATCGGGCGCGACGATCCTCCTGCCAGGCAACGTCTACGTCTTCGGCGCCGACGCCCCGTCAGACTTCGGCCCGGACGTCCCCCATGCCGCCACCAACACGCTTGGCCGGGTGCGTATCGAGATGGAGGAGGCCCTGCGAGCGTCCGGCGTTCGGGTCATCATCCTGCGGGCGGGCGACTTCCTTGACACCGAGGCCTCCGGCAACTGGTTCGACAAACAGATCGCTCCGCCCCTGCGGCGGGGCGTGCTGACATGGCCCGGCGATCCGGATGCCGACCACGCCTGGGCCTTCCTGCCCGACGTGGCCCGTGCCTCGGTGATGCTGGCCGACCGCCGCAAGAACCTGCCCCGCGTGTGCGACGTCAACTTCCCCGGCTACACGCTGACCGGCCGGGACCTCGCCCGCGCCTGCGCCCGTGTCCTCGACCGCCCGGTGAAGGTCCGCCGCATGTCCTGGCTGCCGCTCATGCTGGCACGTCCCGTATGGCGTATGGCCGCGCACCTGCTGGAGATGCGCTATCTCTGGTCGAAGCCCCACCGGCTGACGCGCGACAGCTTCGACGCCGTTCTGCCGGACTTCCGGGAGACGCCGCTCGACGACGCCATCGCACGGGCCGTTGCACCGGTCATCGCGGACCTGCCAGATCGACCCAGATCAGCCCATGCGGGCCCGCCTCGGGCACAGGCCCAGTGATCCCGGCGCCGCTGACGATGAAGCGGGTGTCGGGCAGCACATAGGACACGCGCATCGGCCCAGTGGCGTCCCAGCGCACCGTGTCCGTTCCGGGCATCGGGTCCTGAAGGCGCGGGTGGGCCAGCACCCGCCGCGCCGCATCGCGAAGCCCGTCGCCCCGCTCCGCATCGACGTTGAGGTTGCCGATCAGGATCACGGGCACTTGCGGCACGGCGCCCAGCCTGCCGTCAAGGACGTGCAGCCAAAGCACCGCCTCATCGAGGTTGCGCCGACCGTTGCGGTCCTCGGGGCCATCGAACACCGGCGGGGTCGCGGCCAGCGTCAGCAAGCTCATGCGGCCCCAAGGCGTGTCCACACCCACCTGCCAATGCCCCGCGGTCGACAGTCGCTGGATGTCGCGCCCCGGATCGTCGTCGGCAATCAGGCTCTCCGGCGCGTCCTTCCACAGAAGATCCGACAGGTCGCGTTCCATCTCCAGCGGAAACCGGGACAGCACCGCCATGCCACCCTGCCCGTTGAAATACCCGAACCCCAGCGCATCGCGCGGTCCGCCCAGCCGACCGTCGCCATCCAGGTCCAGCCCGGTGGGACGTCCGGTGTTCGGCCGTACGGCCAGCCCATGCGGCAGGTCGAGCCCACCACCGCGCAACGCATCGCGCAGGGCGGACAGCGCCAACAGACCCCCGTCGTAGTCCATGTCCGTCAGCACAAGAATGTCGGGCGCGGCATCGAGGATCGGACCAAGGCCCACCTCGCCCGCGACGATGTCCTGCAACAGCAGCCCCGGCCCCTTCCGGCTGAAATCGCCGTGCCAGGTCGCGACACGAAGCCCTTCGGCCCGGGCCGCGATGGCGAAGGACAAGACCAGCAGGAACGGAACGACAAAGGCGGCAAGGCCAGGGACAAGCCGCGCACCCAGCTTCGGACCGCGTGTCAGGGGCGCCGTCAGGCCAGTTGCAGTTCGGCCTGCGCATAGGCGCGGCGGCGCTTCTCTTCGATCAGGTCGGCGATCCGCATCAAGGCGACTCCGCGCATGATCAGGCTTGCCGGAAGAAAGGACCATGCCACCATCGTCCAGATCAGGTGTTGCGACTTCATGATGTCCGGCGCGAAACCCCAAAGCGAGGCCAGTTTCATGAGCGCCGGGAACAGGAATGGCAGCAGAAACCCTAAGGCCACGTTAATATGGCTGTCCCGCTTCAGGCGCAGCAACACGTCGCCGCCGGTGGTCGGGTCGAACAGCGGCAGGTTGACGAAGAAATTGAACGCGCCCTTGCGCAGCGGCCAGTCCAGAAGACGCACAAGCGCCACGAAGATCACTAGCGTGCCGATCGAGATCAGGTAGGACAGCCCGGCAAGACTGCGGATCAGATCGCGTGCCGGTTCGGACGCCTCGGTGGGCGCGGCAAGCACCATCAGGCGCACCGGCGAGAAGGGAAAGTCCATGGCGACGCCGATGTCGTGGCCAATGCCGCGCAGCGGGCCGGTCATGGGCGTCGGCGCCTCGGCCCCGCGAACGATCAGGGTCATCAGAACGACCAGGAAGAACAGCGCGAGGAATCGGGTGCGGTTGAACGGCGGCGCATCGCGGAACTCGATCAGCGAGGGGTAGGCCGATACGTATTCGACGAAGGTCAGCATGGCCGCGACAAGGGCCAGCAGAGCAACGATCTGCGTGGTATCGGGGCTTATCTGCGGCAGCATCATCGCCGGCAAGACAATGAGCAATGCCACGAGAATTGCGCGCACGGCGGCCGTTGCCAGTCGTGAAATCAAAGACCTGCCCTTTCGTTCCGGACGGGTGCGATCCATGGCCGCGCCCTCGTTCCATCCCGATTCCGCCGATTGTGGCGGACTGCCTCATTGTTGCCCAAGTTTTGCCCTTTTTGCCCAAAGGCCTCAAGACCTGTGGAAAACTTTGGAGCATTTTCAGTCTGTTTCGCCGATCCACTGGTGCCGGATTGCATCAATTTTCGCGCATTCCGGCGGCACCGCTGCGAGCGACACAACATGTTGCGGTTCGCCGTCCGCGCATGACGAAACAACTTCAGGCATGTGGCGTTTGGCACCCGCCGCATCAAAGTTGAGTTCCATTGTATTTCAGGTGCTTGATTGCCGCGCGTCACGCCTTTCAGCGCCGTGATCTCATCTCACGTGCCAAACTCCGGTCACGCCGAGGACGCAGATTCATGAACGCCACTCCGCGCAACCACAAATCCCGAGCGGACCTGCGGCACGGTGGTCGATACCGCAAGCGTGACAAGCCCCCCCTCCGACGATCGGAACGAGAGAGGACAGCGCCGAAAGCGCGCGGATTATGTTGGGGGCAACGGGGCCTTCAACGTCCCGTGGCAAGGCCCCGGGACCGAAAGCGGCAAAAAGGGCCCGCCGGTGGGGCGGGCCCTCGGAAATGGGTGTCAGACCCAGGGACGTTCCTGCGCCATCTTCGACTCGAAGCTGTCGATGGCCGGGGCCTTCTCAAGCGACAGGCCGATGTCGTCGAGACCTTCCAGCAGGCAGTGCTTCTTGAAGGAGTCGATCTCGAACGAGAAGGTCTCTCCTTCCGAGGACGACACGGTCTGGTTTTCCAGGTCGACAATCATCCGCGCGTTGGAGCCCTTTTCGGCATCCTTCATCAGCACATCGACGGCTTCTTGCGGCAGCACGATGGGCAGGATGCCGTTCTTGAAGCAGTTGTTGTAGAAGATGTCGGCGAAGGAGGTCGAGATGACCGACTTGATGCCGAAGTCCTTCAGCGCCCAAGGCGCATGTTCGCGCGAAGACCCGCAGCCGAAGTTGTCGCCCGCGACGAGGATCTCCGCCTCGCGGTACTGCGGCTGGTTCAGCACGAAATCGGGGATCTCGTTGCCCTGCCGGTCATAGCGCATCTCATCGAAGAGGTTCACGCCAAGGCCGGACCGCTTGATCGTCTTCAGGAAGACCTTCGGGATGATCATGTCAGTGTCGATATTGACCAGCGGCATGGGCGCCGCGATCCCGGTGAGTTTTTCGAACTTTTCCATATCCGGCGTCCTTATGCGTCTTCGGTCATCATTTCGCGCACGTCGGTCAGGCGACCGGTGAGCGCGGCGGCGGCGGCCATGGCGGGCGACACGAGGTGGGTGCGGCCCTTGTAGCCCTGACGGCCCTCGAAGTTGCGGTTCGAGGTGGACGCGCAACGCTCCCCTTCGGACAGCTGATCGGGGTTCATCGCCAAGCACATGGAGCAGCCCGCAAGGCGCCATTCGAAACCGGCATCGGTAAAGATCTTGTCCAGCCCCTCTTCCTCGGCCTGCGCCCGCACGAGGCCCGACCCCGGAACGACCATTGCGCGGCCGACCTTGATCTTCTTGCCATCGACGATCTGCGCGGCGGCGCGCAGGTCTTCGATACGGCCATTGGTGCAGGAGCCGATGAAGACGGTGTCGATTTCAATGTCGGTCAGCTTCTGCCCCGGTGTCAGGCCCATGTACTCGATGGCGCGCTTGGCCGCCTCGACCTTGCCGCCCTTGAAGTCCTCGGGCGCGGGCACGACGGCGGAAATCGGCAGCACGTCCTCGGGCGAGGTGCCCCAGGTCACGACCGGTTCGATTTCCTCGCCCTTGATCGTCACGACCTTGTCCCAATGGGCGTCGTCGTCGGAATAAAGCGTCTTCCACCAGTTCAGCGCGGCTTCGTACTGGGCGCCCTTTGGCGCGTGGGCACGGCCCTTCACGTATTCGAAGGTCTTCTCGTCCGGCGCGATCAGTCCGGCGCGGGCGCCGCCCTCGATGGCCATGTTGCAGACGGTCATGCGGCCTTCCATGGACAGGTCGCGGATCGCCTCGCCACAGTACTCGATCACGTAGCCCGTGCCGCCCGCTGTGCCGGTGGCGCCGATGACGGACAGTGTGATGTCCTTCGCGGTCACACCCGGGCGCAGCTTGCCGGTGATCTCGACCTTCATGTTCTTGGACTTCTTCTGGATCAGCGTCTGGGTGGCCAGCACGTGCTCCACCTCGGACGTGCCGATGCCATGCGCCAGCGCGCCGAATGCACCATGGGTCGCGGTGTGGCTGTCACCGCAGACCACGGTCATGCCCGGCAGCGTCCAGCCGTTTTCCGGGCCGACGATGTGTACGATGCCCTGACGGATATCGCTTACCGGATAGTAGTGGATGCCGAAGTCCTTCGCGTTCTTGTCCAGCGCGGCCACTTGGATGGCGCTGTCCTCGGTCATGTTCTTCGGGTCTTCGCGTCCGGCGGTCGTCGGCACGTTGTGGTCCGGCACGGCGATGGTCTTGTCGGGCGCCCGCACAGTGCGGTTCGCCATGCGCAGGCCTTCGAAAGCCTGCGGCGAGGTGACCTCGTGCACGAGGTGGCGGTCGATATAAAGGAGGCAGGTGCCATCGGCGTCTTCGCTGACGACATGGGCATCCCAGATCTTGTCATAGAGTGTCTTGGGGGACATAGGTCCTCTCCCGTGATGATGCATGGGTGTAACAGGATGGCAGATGCGCGGGCGGTGCCACGCGCAGGATCACACGGATAGGCGGGCGAGCACCGTGTGGGTCGCGCCGAAGAAACGTTCGCGCAGACGGGCGCGGTCTCCGAGGTTGAGCAGTCTTGCCATGGCCGGGAGATACAGCCTGCGACCGAGTCTATCAAGGGTTCACCGCATTTCGGCCGATCACCCGCAGGCTTGCGCGATGGCCCCGTTGCAATAGACTGAGCTCCCAGGTTCGGACGCAGAGGACGGAAGGCCCGAATGGACCCACAAGAGACACTGCCCATCGACCCCGAAGCCATTCGCGGGTTCTGGGAGTTCCTGTCGTCCGAAGGCGCGATGCTGATGCGAGAAGCGATGCGTCCATGGACCATCTACCAGATCGCCATCGTGGTCGGCCTTTTCCTGCTGGCCTGGACGTTGCGTGCAGCGCTTCAGCCACGATACGCGGAATGGCTCAGAGCCCGGGACAACTGGCCGAAGTGGCGCTTGCGCATCGGCCTGATCGTCCAGCGCCGGATGCGGATGATCCTCTTCGTGGCGATGATATGGGTCGTCTACCTCGTGATGAAGGAGCTCACGTGGAACTCGCGCACGGTGCTGCTGCGGGTCGTTGCGAACCTGTCGACCGCATGGCTCTTCATCGCCTTCGCAACGCGCATGATCGCCAACCCCGCGCTGGGCGTCGTGGTGCGCTATGGCGCCTGGACCTGGGCAACGCTGTCGATCCTGGGCTGGACGGACGAGACGCAAGCGACGCTGGAATCCTTGGCTGTGACCATCGGCGAGACCCGGCTGTCGGTCTGGCTGATCCTGAAAGCCATCGTCGTCATGGCCATCATGCTTGCGCTGGCGCGCATGATGACCGGGGCCTCGGCGGCCTCGATCCAGCGCAACAAGGACATCAGCCCCTCCATGCAGGTGCTGGCGGTGAAGGTCCTTCAGGTGGTTCTGTTCGGGTCCGCGTTCTTCATCGCGCTGAAATCGGTGGGCGTCGATCTGACCGGTCTTGCGGTGCTGTCCGGCGCCATCGGCGTGGGCCTGGGCTTCGGCCTGCAAAAGGTGGTCTCGAATCTCGTGTCGGGGATCATCATCCTGCTCGACAAGTCGATCAAGCCGGGCGACGTCATCAGCCTGGGCGAAACGTTCGGCTGGATCGAGTCGCTGGGCGCGCGGTATGTCAGCGTCGTCACGCGGGACGGAAAGGAATACCTGATCCCGAACGAGGACCTCATCACCGGTCAGGTGGTGAACTGGTCGCATTCCAACGACTTTGTCCGACTGGATATCTACTTCGGCACATCCTACCACGACGACCCGCACAAGGTCCGCAAGATCGCGATCGAGGCGGCCAAGGGCGTGGAACGCGTGCTGACATTCAAGCCGCCGGTCTGCCATGTCGTGGGGTTTGGCGATTCGTCCGTCGATTTCATCCTGCGCTTCTGGATCACCGACCCCACGGGGGGCCTGACCAACATCCGGGGCAATGTATATCTCGCTCTCTGGGACGCCTTCCAGGAGAACGGAATCTCGATCCCGTTCCCACAGCGGGAAGTGCGCGTGCTGAATGACAGGCCGGAAGCGGCGGACAAGACCCTGATGGCCGGCGCGGACTAACGTGACTTTAAGAAGCACTGCTCCATCTATGGGGCATGCCCCGCTTCGACGATTTCAGAAACAACCGGCACCCGGCGCCACAGTCCGGACCAGCCCGCCGCGACGTGGCGGGCAACGGTCCGAGTGTGGCGCCCCGCGGCCTTTCCTCATCGGGACGGCGCTCGATCTGGCAGGAACTGGCGCGGCTGATCAGGGGAAAGACGACAGCCATGCCCCCCTCCCCGCCCGTGAACCATCGGCGTCACTAGGGAAATCCGGAACGACGAAACGTCGCGGCTGACATCCTCCCCCCGGGCTGCGCATAGTCGCAAAAGCAGAGGGGAGATTATCATGGAAGACATCGTTATCCTTGGTGGTGCGCGCACCGCTATCGGCACCTTCGGCGGCAGCCTGTCGGGCGTCGCCCCGATCGACACCGCCACGGCGGTCGCCAAGGCGGCGCTGGACCGCGCCGGCGTCGAAGGTGGCCAGATCGGCACCGTCGTGTTCGGCCACGTCATCAACACCGAACCCCGCGACATGTACCTCAGCCGCGTCGCGGCGATGCAGGCGGGCATCCCGGACACCGTGCCGGCGATGAACGTGAACCGCCTGTGCGGCTCGGGCGCGCAGGCCATCGTGTCCGGAGTACAGTCGCTGGCGCTGGACGACGCGGACTTCGCCCTTGTCGGCGGTGCAGAGGCGATGTCGCGGTCGCCCTACATCGTGCCGGACCAGCGCTGGGGCGCAAAGATGGGCGACATCCGCACGCTCGACATGATGCTGGGCGCGCTGAACTGCCCCTTCGGGACCGGGCACATGGGCGTCACGGCCGAAAACGTCTCGGCCGAGCATTCCGTCAGCCGGGAGGAGCAGGACGCCTTCGCCTTCGAAAGCCAGAAGCGTGCCGCCGCCGCCATCGAGGCCGGGTATTTCGACAGCCAGATCGTACCGGTCGAGGTGAAGGTCAAGCGCGACACGGTCAGCTTCGCGACCGACGAACACCCGAAGGCCACCAGCCTTGAGGTGCTGGCAGGACTGCGCCCGGCATTCAAGAAGGACGGTTCAGTGACGGCGGGCAACGCCTCGGGCATCAACGACGGCGCGGCGGCGCTGGTCGTGGCCCGTGCCGACGCAGCCGAGAAGGCCGGGCTAAAGCCCAGGGCGCGCGTGCTGGGCTACGCCCACGCCGGTGTCCGTCCGGAGGTCATGGGCATCGGTCCCGTCCCCGCAGTCGAGGCGCTGCTGAAGCGCACCGGCCAGACGGCGGACGACTTCGACGTGATCGAGTCGAACGAGGCCTTCGCGGCGCAGGCGCTTGCGGTGAACAAGAGCCTCGGCCTCGACCCGGCGAAAGTGAACCCCAACGGCGGCGCCATCGCCCTTGGCCACCCGGTCGGCGCGACGGGCGCGATCATCACGGTGAAGGCGCTTTATGAACTGGAGCGCATCGGCGGCTCAAAGGCGCTGATCACCATGTGCATCGGCGGCGGACAGGGTATCGCCCTCGCCATCGAGCGGATCTGAAACAAGAAGGGGGTGGAGTGAAACTCCACCCTACATCGGCGAGGAGCGCATTCATGAAGCCAGTGCTCGGAAATGCCCGGTATCTCGTGATGATCGCGGTCGTGGGCGCGCTTGTCGCCGCCGTCTGCCTGCTGGTCTACGGCTTTCTGGAAGGCGGCAAGCTGGTGATCTCACTGATCGAGAAGGCCGAGGTCACCCGCAAGGGCGCCAAGGAGATGGCGCTGGAATTCATCGAGATCATCGACCTCTTTCTCATGGGGACAGTGTTCTACATCATCTCCGTCGGGCTGTATTCGCTGTTCATCAACACCGACGTGCGCCTGCCGGAGTGGCTGAAAATCCGCACGCTGGACGACCTGAAGAACAAGCTTCTGTCGGTGGTGATCGTGGTGCTTGCGGTGGTTTTCCTCGGTCAGGCCGTGGCGTGGGACGGCGCGCGCGACCTGATGGGTCTGGGCGTGGGCATCGCCGCCGTGATCGCGGCGCTGACGTGGTTCATCAGCGTGAAGGCCGGGAACAAGGGCGATTGATGCCCTCGCAAAGCGCAAAGCGCCTCAGCGAAGTTCGATCGTCGTCCGCCCGGACTGCCCGCGCGCATCGATCACCGACAGCGTGGTGAAGCCCGGGCCTGAGATCGGTGCAAGCAGTTCCGGCCGACGAAGGCCCGTCGCCAGCACCGCACCATCGGCCAGCACCGTGTAGGGTGGGGTGCCGCCGCGCAGCTTGAGCGGCACGCCGGATGGGGATACCGCCAGCGTCGCACCGTCGGGCGGGAAGGTCACCTGCAGTGCGACGGTTTCCGCCCTCGGACCGAAACGCTGCAGGTTCGCGGGCAGTTGTGCGTTCGAGATCATCAGCGTCTCGGGCGGCGGCGCGGGCAGCGGAACAGGGCGCGCACTGACCCGTCCCAGCGCCTCGAACAGTACGGGGGCCGCCAGTCCGGCACCAAATGCGCCGGGCACCGGCGTACCGTCCGGCCGCCCGATCCAGACACCGGCGATATAGCGCCCGTCCCAACCCAGTGCCCAGGCGTCCCGGTGCCCGTAGGACGTGCCGGTCTTCCACGCGATCCGCCCCTTCGGCCCGGCGGCGGAGGGCGGCGTGATCCCGGCAAGGATGTGTCCCACCTGCCAGGCCGACGCGCGCGAAACCAGCCTGCGGGGCGTGGCCTCTTCCGCTGTCGACGCTTTCCAGCGCAGCGGGCGCGCTTCTCCGCCGTGGGCCAGCGCGGCGTACAGCTGGACCATTTCCTCCAGCGTCAGACCGACCCCGCCCAAGGACAGAGCCAGTCCCGGCGTGCCGCCCTGCAACGCCGGTTTCAGCCCCGCGCCCTGCAGCGCCGCCATAAGGTGGGCCGGTCCCAGGGCCTCTGTCAGCCGGACCACGGGGATGTTCAGCGACAGTTGCAGCGCGCGCCGTACCGTCAGTTCGCCCCGGTATTCTCCGTCGAAGTTCTGCGGCGCGTAGGTGCCGAAATGCACCGGCGTGTCGAGGATCAGCGTCTCCGGATGCGCCAGCCCGCGGTCGAACGCCAGCGCGTAGACCAGCGGCTTCAACGTCGAGCCGGGCGAACGCTGCGCCGTCGTCATATCGACGAAACCCTGGTTCAGCGTGCCCGCGTAGTCGGGCGACCCGACAGAGGCCAGAACCTCGCCGCTTTCGTGATCCGCCAGCACGATGGCCATGGACAGGCGTGGATCGAGCCGGGCCATGTGACGCCGCGCGAGGTCTTCGAGGCTGCGCTGCAGGTCGGCATCCAGCGTCAGATCGTGGCGCCCCGGCGCCTCTGCCACGGCGCGGTCGGCCATGTGCGGCGCAAGCTGCGGCATCGGGAAACGGCCCCTGGGCGACGGGTCCAGCGCATCGGACCGTGCCGCCGACATCGGGATCACACCGGCTTCCGCCATGCGAACCATGACACGGTTGCGCGCTTCGCGGGCGGCTTCGGGATGGCGGTCGGGCCTGCGGCTTTCGGGGGCCTGCGGCAGGGCGACCAGCAGCGCAGCCTCTGCGGGCGTCAGGCGGCGCGGCTCCTTGCCGAGCCAGATCAGAGACGCCGCGCGCAGCCCTTCGACGTTGCCGCCATAGGGCGCGAGCAGGGTATAAAGCGCAAGGATCTCGTCCTTGGTCAGCCGCTTCTCCAAAGCCAGCGCCAGACGCATCTGCCGCACCTTGCCTTGCCACTGGCCGGTGGTGCCGTCCTCCAAAAGGCGGGCCACCTGCATTGTCAGGGTCGAGGCACCGGAGACCACGCGCCCGTGCCGCAGCCCCTGCGCCACGGCCCGCGCCGCCGCTTGCAGATCGACACCGTTGTGCGTGAAGAACCGTTTGTCCTCGTAGGCGATCAACATCCGGTAGAACAGCGGATCGACCTGGTCCGGCGTGACGGTCATCCGCCACCGTCCGTCGTCGATGGTGTAGGCGCGCAGCAGGTCTCCGTTCCTGTCGCGCACCTCGGGCGAGGTGGCGTGCACCAGCAGCGGGATTTCGGTCGCGTTGATCCAGTCCGACAGCCGGTCGCCCGCAAAACCCACACACCAGAGCGCCACGACCAGAGCGGACAGGCGTCTGAGACCGCGCCGTTCAGGCATTTTCCTCGCGCTCCCAGAGGCCGGGATACAGCGTCACGAAGCCGTACTCATCGACCTGCAACTGCGTCTCGTACTCCGTCTCCTGTGCCGTATAGCGCACAAGATGTCCGCGTTCCCGCGTGTAGCTTTGCGTCAGCGGGCCAAGGTTCGGCCCTGGCAGCCGAAGCCAGGCGGCGGTCACGTCGATGCGCCCCACCTCCGGCAGACGGCGCAGCGGCATCAGGTTTGTCGCGGGGGTAAAGCTGAGGTCCACGTCCTCGGCCCCGTCCAGCCCCGCCTGCACCTCTCCGTTGAAGCTCCAGACGCCATCCTTGCGCAGCAGCTTCCACGCCACGGTGTCGCCGGCATAGGCACCTGTGATGTCGGCGGAGCGGGTGCGCCAGTCCTCGCCCATGCGCACGACGTAATCCAGCGCGGCCCAGCCGGTGCCGTCCCGGAACCGGGCATGGCCCACCAGCATCCAGCCGCTGTCCAGCCGGGCGAGGCGGCACTTGTCCTCGCCCTCCCGGTCGAGTGCACGCCAATGGGCGGTGGCGACCGTCGTGCCGGTCATTCGGCCACCGACACGCTGCCGGAGGACGTCGTCGCCCGGTATTCGGGGCGATACATGTCCTCCACCAGCGCGGCGGGCTGATGGAACGTCCCCGGCGACACCGCCCGCAGGATGTACGCCAGCCGGATCGGCGATTCGTCGCGCTGGTCGACAGCAGCGATGAAGCGGTCGGCCCGGAACTCGCTGAACTCCGTGTCCGAGGTCTCCAGCCAGTCGAGCCCGCGCACATCGCCGGAACGGATCAGCGACGGGTTGTCGATTTCAAGCCCGGCAGGCAGCGGATCGTCGATGATGAGCCGTGCGCGCGTGTCCTCGGCAGGGCGCACCGTGACCACGGCCACCATGCGGTCGCCGACCGCGATGTCGCCCACCGGGTCACCGTCCATGGTGAAATAGGCCCGCTCGATGGTATAACCGTAGCCCGACGCCTCCGTCGCACCTTCGGGCACGCCCAGTGTCGTGAGCGTCACGTCGGTCGGGGTGTCAGAGGTATTCCTCAGCGTGGTCGGCTGCATGCCCTGCGCGGCGATCCGGCGCACAAACGGCCCTGCCAGCGGCGCGCCGTCGAGCTCAAGGCCGGAAACCGTCGGGTCCTGCACCATGGCATGCGCCGCGAGCAGCGCCCAGGCCTGTTCCTGCGTGGACATGGGCCTATCGTAGGACGCGATGCGTGTCGTCAGGGCGCCTGTGTCGATGCTGTCGGACCGCGCCTCCACCGCCAGCGACAGCACGCCCGCCGTGTCCCGCAGCCGCGAACCATAGTCGGCACGATACACCTGCCCCTCGACCGGCGGCTGGGAGGCGATCCGTGCCGCCGCCTTCGAGAACATTGAATCCGCACGAGGCTGGTCGCCGTAGGCCGCCAGCGCCGCGCCAAGCTGGGCCTGTGCCAGCGGCGTGGCGAAGTTGTCGGCGCGTTCGTCGGCGTAGTAACGCAGGTCGCCCATGGCCGCCTCGCCCTCACGCGCCAGCACCATCAGGGCATAGGCGATGTCCTCGCCCCCGTCGTCGAAATCCGCCGCATAGGCGATCTCGTTCTTCAGGTTGTCCAGCGCGTTGCGGAAGGCAATGTCCGGCACGGTGTAGCCCGCCGCCCGCGCCCGGCTGAGGAAGTCGGTCACATAGGCGTTCAGCCATTCGTCACCGGAATACGCGCCCCACAGACCGAACGCCCCGTTCGGCGCCTGCCGCGTCAGGACCCGCGTGATCGACTGCTGGATTCGCAGGTCGATACGGTCCTTGCTGCCCAGACCCAGCGGCTCTGCAATCGACGACATGTAGAGCAGAGGCAGCGCCTTGGAGGTCACCTGCTCGGTGCAGCCGTAGGGATACTGGTCGAGCGAAGCCAGAAGCCCCGGCGCATCGAACCGTGCCAGCGGACCGGCGGACACCAGGGCCGAGGCCTTCTCCGGCCGAAGGTTGGCGAAGATCTCGCGATCCAGCGTGAAGGTCTGCCCGGCGGCAAGCTGGAAACGTCGTGTTGCGCCCACGGCGGGGTCGTTCGCCCGCACCCCCAGCGTCAGAGTCTTGGTCAGCACCGCGCCCTCCGGCGTGGTCAGCGCGACGGTGATCTTCTGGTCGCCCACGTCGACCGCCCCCAGCGCCGCCTCGAAGGTCGTCTTGCCGCCCTCCGCCAGAGTGATCGTCGTGGCGACCGGGCCGAGTGTCAGGCCGTCGCCGGCCGTGATCTCCAGCGGCATCTCGCCCGCAGCACCGCGCGTATGGGTGAACTCAAGCGCCAGCCGAGTCTCGTCGCCGGGGGTCAGGAAGCGCGGCATCGCGGCAGAGACAACCACCGGATCGCGCACGAACACGTCCTTTTCCGCGCTGCCGACACCGCTGGCCGACCATGCGACCGCCATGAGCCGCACAGTGCCGTTGAAGTCGGGAATGTCGAAGGACACCTCGGCCTTGCCGTCCTGAACCGTGACGGGGCCAGAGAAGAAGGCCACCAGTTCCTCTGTCGGCGGCGGCGATTGCAGGTCCATGCCCGCCGCGCCGTCACCGCCGGAGCGCACGGTGCCCATGGCCCCGTCCAGCCCGTCGATCAGCCGACCATAGATATCGCGGATCTCGACGCCCAGACGGCGCTGGCCAAAGTAGTAGCCCGCCGGGTCCGGCGTGTCGAAGGCGGTCAGGTTCAGGATACCCACGTCGACGGCAGCGACCGTGACATAGGCCGTTTCCCCGTCTGCGACATTGGCGATGTTCACCGTGGCCGACAGCGGCCCGCGCGGCGCGATTTCGTCGGGGGCATCGACGGAAACCGCCAGCTTCATATCGCCCGGATCGACGGCTGCATGGGTCAGCCCAAGCGCCCGCGCCGGATTCTGCCCCGCCGCCACGTCCATCGGCCGGATCACCTGCGCCGTGACATAGACGCCCGCGCCCCATTCCTCCGTTACCGGCAGGTCGAGCAGGTTCTCGCCCTCCGTGACCTCGACCTCCTGCATCGAGATGACGCGATCCGACAGTACTGTCACAACCGCCTTGCCCGCGTAGCGCGGGACCATGCGCAGCTGCGCCGTCTCGCCCTCCCGGTAGGCTTCGCTGTCCAGCGACATTTCCAGCATGTCCGGCGTGTCGTCGGCGCTGGCGGGCGCGTACCAGCCCGCCGAAAAGCCCATGGAGGCGGCAAGATAGGCGCCATCCGTGCGCTCTACCACCACCTCGTACTGGCCCCATTTCACGTCCGCCGCGATCTCCAGCGGGTCGGCGCCAAGGCGGCCCTCGCCGCGCGCGACCGTGGTGCGCGTGGTCATCGGCTCCCAGTACCAGGATCCGTACTGCTGATACCATTGATAGCGGGTGCGGACGCGGTTGACGGTCCACGACACGGCCATCTCCATCCGCTCAAGGTCGGGGCCAAGCGCGATCACCTGGAACCTCGCCTCTGCGTTCTCGGGGAAGTCCTCCGCAGTAGGCTTGATGCCGATCATCGCGGTCGGTGGAGCCACCGGGCGCGTGATGCGGCGTTCCACCGGACGGCCCGACATCTCGGACATGCGCAGGGTGACACGCGCCTCCATGGGGCGACCCATCGGGTCCATGTCCGGCAGCGGCAGCGCCAGTTCGGCCTTGCCCGCGCCGTCGGTCGTCAGGTCCGCCGGGAAACTGTCAGTCCGGTACTCGGCCTCGTCGTCGTGACGCCCGAACCGGTAGCCCGGGAAGGCGTCGAGCGTGGTGCGCGTGGCCAGCCGCAGCTCGCCCTCGATGGGCAGGTCGGCGCCGGGCGCCCCGAACAGGTAGCGCGCGTCCACCGACAGCGTGGGCGGCGACAGCGGATTGATCGGCCCCTCCGGCAGCGCCAGATCAAAGTCGATGCGTTCCGGCACGAAGTCCTCGACCAGCACGGTCTCGGATGTCAGAGCCTCACCCTCGGGGTCGGCAAAGACCTCGATCCGCCAGGTGCCGCGCGGCACGGCATCGGCCAGCGGCAGACGGAAGACGTGCCCGCCCGCGCCGACGCCGTCCGAAACGTGGCGCGAATATTCCACCCCGTCGGGCCGCAGCAGCACGGCGGTCAGCGGCACATCCGGCAGCGCCTGCGCCTCCGGATCGCGGACCAGCGTGGTGACATGGATGACCTCGCCCGCGCGATAGGCGCCACGGTCGGTCGCAAGGAAAGCGTCGATCGGCCCGGCGGGGGCACGCCCCTCGACACCGCGGTCGGACAGGTCGAACGCCGGGTCGGTCAGCGACAGGAAGGCAAGGTCCTCCTCGTCGCGCTGCGCCATGACCAACGCCGGGGCAGAGCCGTCCGTGCCGCGCAGCAGCCCCGGCGCAAAGCGTGCGACGCCCTCTGCATCGGTGGTGGCGACCTCCAGCGGGCGGTTGGCGCGGGCCAGAAGCGTGACCTCCAGCCCTTCGATGGGCTCCGCGTTGGCAAGGTCGCGGGCAAAGACCGTCAGCCCGTCGTTGCCCTGCATCGTCGTCAGGCCGATGTCGGACAGCAGGAACCACTGCGTCGCCCGGGCCTCGCCGTCGATGTCGCTGGGGACCTGCGCGGTCAGCGCGTAGATCCCGGCGGGCAGATCGCCCACGGCGTCGCCCATCGGCAGACGGGTGACCATGTCACGGTTCAGTTCGTTCTGGACCTCGCCGGTGCCGGTCCAGATCTCCTCTGCCAGTTCTCGGGCAAAGTAATCCTCGTCGTACTGGCCCAGCGGTTGCCCGAAATAATCGTTCTGGATCGCACGGATCAGGTTGCGGTCGGACACGCGGCGCAGCGTCAGCTTGAGTTCCGAGGTGTTCACAGTCTCCACCGGCAGGCCCGCGTCGGCGGTGCGCGGCAGCACGTAGGACCGGCCCGGGAACGTCACGGCAGGCGAGCGGTCGCGCACGTAGGCGGTGATCGGAACGTCGCGCACCAGCTCTTCGCCATCGTCGGAGGGCAGCCCGGCGCGGAAGGTCACCGTGTGGCGCGACCCGTGCTCCACCCCCGTCACGCAGACCCGGCTGTCGTCGGCGGTCACCGCCAGACGCGGATCGGCGAGGCGGACGTAGTTGGAATAGTCGACACCCGCGCGCTTCAGCGGCCGGTTGAACTCTGCGCAGATGCGGGGCTGGGCGCTGTCGGAATCCACTGTGTGTTCGACAATGCGGAAGCCGTACTTGCCGATGGCCACATCCAGCAGCTCCGTCACCTCGGGCCCGGCACCCAGCCGCTCCGCAAGACGCAGCGCCGGGATCATGTCGCGCCCGCGGTTCTGCTGTTCCAGGCGGGCGGCAAGGTCCTTCGCCGCATCGATCTGCTGCGGCGCGTCCTCTGCCCGCAGATAGGCGTTGATCGCCGCCAGCCAGGCACGTGTGCGGTAGCGCCGTTCGTCGGACCCGTTCAGCGTGGCCGCCAGGTCGTTCGACAGACGCCCGTACTGCAGCCAAAGCTCCGCCGTATCGGTCTGCGCCAGCGCGGCGCCCGTCCAGTGGACCGCGTCCCGCAGGTTGCCCGCCGTGCGCGAGCTTTGCGCGGCGTCCAGAAGCTGCTCGACCGTGTACTTGCCGCCGCCGTGGCGGACGGCCAGCGCCTCTGCCTCGTTGCGGGCCTGCGCGAAATCGGCCGGCCTCAGGAAGGTCAGGTCGCCGAAACGTGCGCGCCCACGCTCCAGCACTGCCGGGTCGGCCTCGACCAGCCGGGCCGAGATGGCGCCGTCGTAGGGCGACGTGTTCGTCACGCCCGACTTCGGGAAACAGGAATTGTTGCGCGTGTTGAAGGTAAAGGCCCGGCAGCCTTCGGTATTGAGACAGACCCTCTGACAGGCATCCAGCGTCGTATCGAAGAGCGATTGAAGGTCGGACCCGGCGAAATCCATATCGCGGGAAACGACGAAACGCCGGTCGGGCACCGCGTCCTGGGCATGGACCATGGGTGCCGCGAAGATGCCCAGAATCAGGGCAAGAGCAAAACGACGCATCAAAAGCTCCTTTCGTCTCAATGGATTCAGACTGCCATGCCGCAGGGGGCGGGGCAAGGATTCTGCAGGTCCGGTTTCCCGCACCCTCGCGTGGCACAATGGCCTTAAGCCGATCTTCACCACCACCGGGCAAGAGTGCCCGCGGACCTGGAGGGCAACGGATGGATCTGGCGGATCGTCTGGCCGAAGAAAGGCGCGCGCGTCTGGCCGCGGAACGCCTGCTCGAGCTGAAACAGAAGGAGCTGTTCGAAGCGAACAAGCGCCTTGGCGATCATGCCCTCAAGCTCAGCCACGAAATCCGCGAAACCCGGCACGAGGTGGCAGAGGTCCGCAGCCAGCACAAGCGCGTGGTGCAGGAGCTGGGTCAGGCCACGGAAAAGATCGAGGTCGTCACCGAACAGCTCTGGTCCGCGATGGAGACGATTCGCGACGGCTTTGCGATGTTCGACGAAGAGCGGCGGCTTGAGCTGGCAAACCCGGCCTACCTCTCCGTTTTCGAAGGTCTCGACCACATCGCGCCGGGCGTGCCCTATCCCGATATTCTGGCCACCTTCGCCGAAGAAGGGCTGATCGACCTGCAGGGCGAGGACCCGAAAGGCTGGCAGTTGAGGATGCTGGCCCGGTGGGAACAGGACCCGATCCCGAACACGACGCTCAGGCTGTGGAACGGGCGTTTCGTGAAGGTCCGGGAACGGCACCTTCCCGACGGCGGCATCGTCTCTCTGACGGTCGACATCACCGACCTGATGCGCATGTGGTCCGCGGTTGAGGAACTGCCAGACGGTTTCGTGATCTACGATGCCGAGGACCGGCTGCTGATGTGCAACCAGCCCTACCGCGACTACTACAAGGCCAGCGCCCCCGCGATGGTCCCCGGCACCACCTTCGAGGATATCCTGCGCTACGGTCTGAAAAACGGCCAGTACGCCGAAGCGGTCGGACGGGAGGAGGAGTGGCTGGAAGACCGGTTGACCAAACACCGCTTCGCCGAGCTGGAACATGAGCAGCAACTGGACGACGGGCGCTGGCTCCGCATCTACGAACGGGAAACCACCGATGGCGGGCGCGTCGGCCTGCGCGTCGACATCACCCAGATCAAGGAAGACCAGCAGCGCCTGAAAGAGGCGACGATCCGGGCAGAGGCCGCCAATCGCGCCAAGTCCGCCTTTCTCGCCAACATGAGCCACGAGATCAGGACCCCGATGAACGGCGTCGTCGGCATGGCCGACCTCCTGCGTGAAACCGAACTCAACGACGAGCAGAAGCTTTACGCCGATACCATCCGCTCCTCCGGAGAGGCACTGCTGGTCATCATCAACGACATCCTCGACTATTCGAAGATCGAGGCCGAAAAGCTGGTGCTGAACCCCGAACCATTCGATCTGGAGCGTGCGATCCACGATGTCGTGATGCTGCTCCAGCCCACGGCGCGCGACAAGGACATCACGCTGCTCGTCGACTACGACATGTTCCTGCCCACACATTTCGTCGGCGACCCGGGCCGCGTCCGGCAAATCCTCACCAACCTCGTGGGCAACGCGGTAAAGTTCACCGTACAGGGCTACGTTCTGGTCCGCGTCGTCGGCGTGATGGAGGACGGGGGAAGCACCGCGGTCCACATCACGGTGGAGGACACCGGCATCGGCATCCCCGCCGACAAGGTCGAGCACGTCTTTGGCGAATTCAACCAGGTCGAGGACGAGCGTAACCGCAAATTCGAAGGCACCGGGCTGGGGCTGGCCATCACCCGCCGCCTGGTCGAGCTGATGGGCGGAGAGGTCTGGGTGGAGTCCGAGCCGGGCCGGGGCAGCTTCTTCGGCCTGCGCATCATGCTCAGGACCGACGAACACCCGGCCTACGAGACGGCGCAACTGCCCCGCCACCTGAAACGCATCCTGGTGGTGGACGACCACGGCCCCAACCGCTCCATCCTGACCAAGCAACTGGCCATGCTGGGGCTCGAAATCACCTACTGCACCACAGGGTCCGAGGCGATCGACGCATTTTCGGACGCACATGACCTGTTGATGGCGGAAAACGATCTGCCCGACATGACCGGCGCCGAACTGGCCCGGCAGCTTCAGCGCGGACACCCGGGCCTGCCGGTGATCCTGTTTGCCGACCACCCCAGCCACCTGCCCGAAGGCATCGCCGACAGCGTCCTCGCCGTCCTGCAAAGACCCGTGCCACGCCGCGCGCTTTTCGACGCGCTGGAAAAGGTGCACCAGATGCCGCCCCGGTCCGCGCGCCCGGCCTCGCCGCTCCGGGTCGAGCAAGAAACGGTCGCCCCGCCGCTGCTCGACATTCTGGTCGCGGAGGACAACAAGACCAACCAGCTTGTCATGCGCAAGATGACAAAGGACTTCCCGGTCGCCCTCCGCTTCGCCAACAACGGGGTGGAGGCCGTCGATGCCTTCCGCGACCAGCGACCCGACCTGATCTTCATGGACATTTCCATGCCCCGGATGGACGGCAAGCAGGCCACCCGCGAAATCCGCAGGCTGGAGGACGGCGCCCCCCCTGTGCCCATCGTCGCCGTCACCGCCCACGCCATGGACGGCGACCGGGAAAGCATCCTGGAGGCCGGGCTGACGGACTACCTCACCAAACCGCTCCGCAAGTCCGAACTGGCCGCGATGATCGACACCTATGCGCCGCGCCGCGCCACACGCGACGCGGCGGAGTAGGCAGGCAGTTCAGGCCGCTGCCGCGTCTTCGCTGCGCACGAACACCGGGCGGTCCTGTTCCGACATGTCTGGCCTGAAGCGATAGCCGCCAAGGTCGAAATCGACGATTCCCGCCGGATCGGTCAGCCGCCGCTGGACGATGAAACGCGCCATGGCGCCCCGCGCCCGCTTGGCGAAGAAGCTGACGATCTTCGGGCCGCCGGGCTTCATCTCCATGAACTGCGGCGTGACGACCCGCAGCCCAAGCGCCTTCTCCGGCACCGCGCCGAAATACTCCTGGCTGGCACAATTCACCAGCGTGTCGGTGCCCAGCGCCTCGGCTTCGGCGCGCAGGTTCTTCGCAATCTGGTCCCGCCAGTAATCGTAAAGGTTCGATCCGCGCCGCGTCTTCAGTCGCGATCCCATTTCCAGCCGGTAGGCCTGTATCCCGTCGAGCGGCCGCAACACCCCGTAAAGGCCGGACAGGATCCGCAAGTGGTCCTGCGCCCAGTCCAGTTCCTCTGGATCGAGCGATCCGGCCTCCAGCCCCATGTAGGTATCGCCGGCAAAGGCGAGGGCGGCGGGCCTCAGATCTTCCGGCCCGGGCGTGTCGGTGAACGCGCGGAACCGGTCCCGGTTCAGCTTCGCAAGGTCGTCCGACAGGTCCATCAACCCCTTGAGATCGCGCAGCGTCAGGTTGCGCGCGGTCTTCGCCAGCCGCTGCGCGTCCGCCTCGAACTTCGGTTCGGTCATCGCGACCGAGCGCTCCGTCCAGTCCAGCCGCTTGGCCGGTGATATCGTCACAAGCATGTCAAATCCCCCAGGTCGCCGTCCGGATCGCCACTTAGTCCACGGCGCGCAACACGTCCAGAAACGCGGCGCCGAACCGTTCCGCTCGCTTGTCGCCCAGAAGACGTTCGATCCCGGCCTCGCTGTCGGGACGCGCCTCCGCCAGTTTCGCAAGCGACGACGCCGTGCAGGACAGCGGTTTCTCCGTTCCGTCCTCTCCCCGCACCAGCCGCGCCTGGCATTCCAGCAGCGCATCGTAGACCGACCCCGCCCCGCGCGCCGCAACCCGCAATCGCACGGGGTGCACCTCCTCGGCGGCACCGGTCAGCACCTCAAGAAAGGCGCGCCCATAGCTCTCCAGCTTCTTCGCGCCAACCCCGTTGATCGCCGCCATCTGGTCCAGCGTGGCGGGCCGGTTCTCCGCCATCTCGATCAGGGTCCGGTCCGGGAAGATCATGTAGGGCGGCACCTGTGCCTCGCGCGCCAGAGCCGTCCGCTTCGCCTTCAGCGCCGAGAACATCGGCGCGTGTTCCTCAGACACCAGCGCCTTCACCGCCGGACGCCGGTCCGCCGCCTTGCTCAGCACGTCCTTGCGCAGGGAAACCCGCTCCTCGCCGCGCAGGATCGGCAAGGCCCGGTCGGTCATCACCAGCGCGCCGTGCCGCTCCGCATCCGGGCGGATCAGGTCGCGGCCCATCATCTGCCGGAACACCGCTTGCCACTGACCTTTGGACAGGTCCTTGCCGACGCCGAAGGTCGGCAGCTTGTCATGACCGCGCTGCGTGACCTTGTCGGTGTCGCGGCCCGTCAGGATGTCGATCAGGTGCCCCGCGCCGAAACTCTCCTGCGTCCTGAGCGCGGCGGACAGCGCTTTGCGCACCGCCTCCGTCCCGTCGAAGACCTCGGGCGGCGTGTCGCACAGATCGCAGTTGCCGCAAGGCTCGGCCGTTTCGCCGAAATACGCCAGCAGCGCCTGCCGCCGGCACCCCAGCGCCTCCGCCAGCCCCAGAAGCGCGTTCAGCCTCCCGTGGTCCGCCGCGCGCCGCTCCGGCGGGGCCATGCCCTCGTCGATCTGCGTGCGCCGCAGCCGGATGTCCTCCGGCCCGTACAGCGTCATCGTCTCCGCCGGCGCCCCATCCCGTCCGGCACGCCCGATCTCCTGATAATAGGACTCTATCGATTTCGGCAGATCCGCATGCGCCACCCAACGGATATCCGGCTTGTCGACACCCATCCCGAAAGCCACCGTCGCGCAGACGATCAACCCGTCCTCCCGGGCAAAGCGCTCCTCCACATGGCGTCGGTCGTCCGCCTCCATGCCGCCGTGGTAGTGACAGGCCGAATGGCCGTCCTCGCGCAGCGCCCGGGCGATGCCCTCGGTCTTGGCCCGCGTCCCGCAGTAGACGATGCCCGACTGCCCGCGCCGCGCGCCCCCGAACGCCAGAACCTGCGCCCGCGGCCCGTCCTTAGGCTGGAAGGCCAGATGAATGTTCGGCCGGTCGAAACCGCGCAGGAAGGTCCTGGGCGCGGCGCCGTCGAACAGGCGGCTCACCATCTCCTCCTGCGTCTCGACATCCGCCGTCGCGGTGAACGCCGCCAGCGGCACGCCAAGGGCGCGCCGCAATTCGCCGATCCGCAGGTAGTCGGGACGGAAATCGTGGCCCCACTGGCTGACGCAATGCGCCTCGTCCACGGCGATCAGCGACACGCCCGCCTGAGCCAGCATGCGCTGTGTGCCCGCGCTCGCCAGCCGCTCCGGCGCCAGGTACAATAGCTTCAGTTCGCCGGCATGCAGCATGTCCCAGACCGCATCGGTCTCGTCCTGCGTGTTGCCCGAGGTCAGCGCTCCGGCGGCAACACCGGCCTCCCGCAAACCGCGCACCTGGTCCCGCATCAGCGCAATCAGCGGAGAGATCACCACCGTCACCCCGGGCCGCACCAGCGCAGGCAACTGGAAACACAGCGACTTGCCGCCACCCGTCGGCATGATGGCCAGCACGTTCTCGCCCGCCGCAACGGCCTCCACGATCTCGCCCTGTCCGGGGCGAAAGGCGTCAAAGCCGAAAATGTCCTTCAAAAGCCCCTGAACGGAGGGGCCGTCGGTGTCGCGGGGCATGGGCCAGCCTGTCGGAATTGTCTATATCTGCTCTAGTTCCGACACTCTCATACTAAGATTCGATGAATCAAGCCCGGATCGCCCCGACCTTCAGCTTGGCGGCAAATACCTCGGGGTGAGGCCGCAGGCCGAGGGGCAGCGCCCCTCCAACCCGACCTCAGAAGAAGGCGGCGGCGTTGTTGCGCAGGATGATCTCGATGGCGATCACCGCCACGAAGGCGATCAGCGGGGCAAGGTCCAGCCCGCCCATCTGCGGCAGGAACGACCGGATGCGGCCGTAGACCGGCTCCAGCAGGCGGTTAAGCCCGTCCCAGATCGACGCCACCAGCGGCTGCCGCAGGTTCAGGATCTGGAAGTTGATCAGCCAGCTCATGATGACATGGGCGATGATGATGAACTTCACGATGCCGATGATCAGCAGCAGGATCTGGAAAAGAGATGTCATCTGTGGGCCTCTCGAACGCTCGGGTTGCGGGTCACCTAAGCACGCAGGCCGCAGAGGGCAAGTGTGCCGCGAGGTCTTGGTTGACGCTGGTGCCGCGTTGCGCCCAAACCCGGTCCTGAAAACGACAGGACCGCCATGTATCCCTTCATCCGCCTCTTCAAGGACATGGCCCGCGCGCGCAGGGCGCCGCGCATGGGCTTTTTCGACACCCACATCTCGCACCACCTCTGCATGCCGTGGGATCTCGACATGTGGAACGAGCTGAACAACGGCCGCACCCTGACGCTCTACGATCTCGGGCGCATACCCATGGCCGAACGCATGGGGCTGCTCGACGTGCTCAAGCGCGAAAGATGGGGCCTGACGGTCGCCGGATCGGTCGTGCGGTATCGCCGGCGCGTACGCGGCTTCGACCGGATCGAGATGCAGACCCGCGTTCTGGGCTGGGACCGCCGCTTCACCTACATCGAACAAAGCATGTGGAACGCGCGCGACGAATGCACCTCGCAGCTTGTGGTCCGCACCGCCCTGACCGACCGCAACGGCATCGTCACGACCGATCGCGTGGCGACGGCCATCGGTGTCGACATGTCCGAAGCGCCCGTCCTGCCCGACTGGGTCGCCCGGTGGATCGAGGCCGAGGACATGCGCCCCTGGCCGCCACACAGGACCGTGCCCGCGTAGGGCGGAGTTTCACTCCGCCTCCCCCGCTCGGGTCTTGCCACGCCCCCCGCCCCCGGGTTCTATCGCGCCAAAGCGGGGAGACGGCGATGCAGGACACCATCAGCAGGAAACGCATCTGGGGCTGGATGTTCTTCGACTGGGCGCAGCAACCCTACGCGACGCTCGGCCTCACCTTCGTCTTCGCCCCCTATTTCGCGACGGTCGCCGCAGGCTGGTACATGGCGCAAGGATTCGAGGATCAGGCCGCGCGCGCCTCGGCGCAGGGGCTCTGGTCCTCCGCCCAGACCATGGCCGGGCTGGTCATCGCCATCTCCGCCCCGGTCCTCGGCGCCTGGGCCGACACCTCGGGGCGCAAGATGCCGTGGATCTACGGCTTCACCACGCTGGCCGTGGTCATGGCCTCCATGCTGTGGATCCTGATGCCGGACGGCGGCGGGCTTATCTTCGCGCTTACCGCCTTCTGGATCGGCTTCATCGCCTCCGAATCCGCCTTCAACCTCAACAACGCGCTGCTGCCTTCGCTCGGCACACCGCAGCAGATCGGGCGGATCTCCGGCACGGCCACCGCCTTCGGCTACTGGGGCGGCGTGGCGTCCTTGTTCATCGTCCTGCTGTTCTTTGCCGAAAACGACAGCGGCAAGACCCTGATCGGACTCGCCCCCGCCTTCGGCCTCGATCCCGAGTGGCGCGAGGGCACTCGTTTCACCGGCCCGTTCATCGCGCTGTGGTTCGGCCTGTTCATGATCCCCTACTTCATCTGGAACCGCGAACCGCGCGTGCCGAAGAACCCGGACGCCACCGTGGGCCTCATGCTGAAGGACCTGAAAAGAAGCATCGTCAACATCTCCCGCCGACGCTCCTGCGCCAGTTTCCTCGTCAGTTCGATGTTCTACCGGGACGCGTTGACCGCGCTATACAGTTATGGCGGGATCTACGCGACGCTCGTGCTCGACTGGTCGATCATCCAGATCGGCGTCTTCGGCATAATCGCCGCAATCGCCGCCGCCGTCATCAGCTGGCTGGGCGGCATCGCCGACGAGCGCGTCGGCCCGAAGCCGGTGATCCGCTGGTGCATCTGGTCGCTGATCGTCGTCTGCACGATCATCGTCGGCATGTCGCGCGACCACCTCTTCATGATCCCGCTGCCCCCCGGCAGCGCCGTGCCGGATGTGGTCTTCTTCATCTGCGGGGCGGTGATCGGCGGGGCAGGCGGCGCGCTCTATTCCGCCTCGCGCTCGCTCATGGTGCGCCATACCGATCCCGCCCGCCCCGCCGAGGCGTTCGGCCTCTTCGCGCTGACCGGCAAGGCCACCGCTTTCCTTGCCCCCGCGCTGATCACGGTCAGCACACTTTGGACGCAATCCAATCAACTCGGGTTTCTGCCGGTGATCTTCCTCTTTCTTCTGGGACTGGCTCTGTTAGTCTGGGTGAAACCGGAAGGCGACACCCCCTGAAACCAGCCCCGGAGGGAGTAGCAGTGACATGATCCGCAAGACCCTGATGCTCGGTCTGCTGGCGCTGGCCGCCTGTGGCAACCCGACACCCCGCGATATCTCTGGCGAACCTTTGCCGCAGGTCGCGGTCGATCCCGTGCTGTCCTCGAAGCAGGCAAAGCAGCTATTCGGCGCCAAGCGCGACGCCTCGGAGCAGTCGTCCGCTCCCTATGGGTCCTACGCGAAGGGCTGCCTCGCCGGTGGCGCGCAGCTTCCGGAAACCGGGCCGACATGGCAGGCGATGCGCCTCAGCCGCAATCGCAACTGGGGCCACCCCGAGCTGGTCGACTACATTCAGGACCTGTCGAAGAAGGCGGCGCAGCAACCCGGCTGGAAGGGCCTCTACATCGGCGACATGAGCCAGCCGCGCGGCGGCCCGATGCTGACCGGCCACGCCAGCCACCAGATCGGACTGGACGCCGACATCTGGATGCTGCCCGCCGACGACCTGAACCTCTCCGAACGCGCACGGGAAAACATCTCCTCGATATCGCTCCGCCGCTCCTCCGGCGCCTACACCAACAACAACTGGACCAGGGCGCACCACGAAATCATCAAGGCTGCGGCCTCCGATCCCCGCGTGGCGCGGATCTTCGTCTTCCCCGGCGCCAAGGTGAAGATGTGCAACGATGAAAAGGGCGACCGGGCCTGGCTGCGCAAGATCCGTCCGTGGTGGGGACATCACTACCACTTCCACGTCCGGCTCAGCTGCCCGAAGGGCGCCGTGGGCTGCGTGGATCAGGCCGCGCCGCCGCCGGGCGACGGCTGCGCCGACGCGCAGCAGTGGGTGAACAACATCCTCAACCCGCCGCCGCCGGACCCGAACGCAAAGCCCGCCCCGCCGAAGCGTGAACTGACGCTGGGCGACCTGCCCAACGCCTGCGCCGCCGTGCTCGCCTCCAACTGACAAGGCCTGCCATGCGTATGACATTCCTGCGCGGCCTGACCGTGGCGGCGGGCCTTGCGCTGGCCATCGGCTGGGCAATGGCGGCAACCCCCACGCCGCGCATGAAATACATCGGAAGCCTGCTCTGGCATGAGCGAGAGCATCATCAGGGCGGCTTTTCCGGTCTTGAAGTGTCCGACGATGGCGCCGCCTTCACAACGATCACCGACCGAGGCATGATCCTGCACGGCACCTTCCGGCGGCAAGCGGACGGACGTCTGGTCGGGGCCTCGGTCAGTTCGGCACAGGCGCTGCGCGACCCGGACGGAGAGGCCGTGATCTACGCGATGGCCGATTCCGAGGGGCTCGCAGAAGGGCCCGACGGAACCGCCTTCGTTTCGTTCGAGGGGAAGCATCGCGTCTGGGCCTTTCCCCCCGACGGGCCGACCTACAGCCTTTCGGACCCTACGACATTCCCGAAAATGCAGAACAACTCCGGGTTCGAGGCGCTGGCGATCGACGACAAGGGCCGGCTTTACACCCTGCCCGAACGCTCCGGGCAACTCACCCGTCCCTTTCCCGTCTTCCGCTACGACCCGCAAACCGGGAAATGGAGCCAGCCGTTCTCCGTCCTTCGCCGGGGCAACTTCCTTCCGGTGGGCGCGGACTTTGGGCCGGACGGCGCGCTTTACCTCCTCGAACGAGAATTCACCGGCATCGCCTTCCGGTCCCGCGTGCGGCGGCTGACCCTGCAGGGCGACCGCGTGACCCACGACGAAACCATCCTGGCCACGCACGCGCTGGTGCACGGCAATCTCGAAGGCATCTCCGCCTGGCGCGACAAGACCGGCGCAATCCGGCTGACGATGGTCTCCGACAACAACTTCAACAGCTTCCAGCGCACCGAGTTCGTGGAGTACCGGGTCACCGACTGAACCCCGGCTTTTCCCTTGCCAGACGCAGCGCGCGGGCCTATACGCCCCCGGTCCGGCGCTGACCGGAACAAGTCCCCGCAACCTTGTCAAAAACGGGTATCACAATGAACCGCGCGTACCTTCCCGGCATCCTTGCCATGGCCGCCATCGTGCTGGCCTCCAACATCCTCGTCCAGTTCCTGTTCGGCCAGTGGCTGACCTGGGGCGCCTTCACCTATCCGCTGGCCTTTCTCGTCACCGACCTGATGAACCGCATCTACGGCGCGGGACCCGCCCGCAAGGTCGTCTTCGCAGGCTTCGTCGTCGGCGTGATCTGCTCGCTGATCGGCACGCAGGTCATGCTGCAGGGCGACGGCTACACCTACCCGGCGGTGACGCTGCGGATCGCGATTGCCTCCGGCCTCGCCTTCCTGACCGCGCAACTCATGGACGTGGCGATCTTCGACCGCCTGCGCGAAGGCCGCTGGTGGCGCGCCCCGCTGGCGTCCACGCTTGTCGGCTCTTCGCTCGACACGGCGATCTTCTTCACCGTCGCCTTCTCCGGCGCCCTCACCTTCATCGATCCGGCCAACGACGTGGCCTGGGCGAACGAGACGCTGCCGCTTCTGGGCGCAGGTCCCATCGTGCCGCTCTGGGTGTCGCTCGCCGTGGCCGACTGGCTGGTCAAGCTGACCCTCGCGCTGATCGCGCTGATCCCCTTCCGCATGATCGTCACCCGGGTCATGCAACCCGCCTGACACCCACCCCGGAAGACCCTGCGCATAAAGGCGCCGTGCTGCGTGATGCAGCACGGTCACCAAAAATGCACCGCGATTGCAAAAAAGACTTTGTGGTGAGGATATCCCATGCCACCATCATCTTGCGTGAGGCGGACGAGCAGAGCCTGAACCGCACCACGCCTGAGCAAGCGTTTGAAACAGCTGAAAGGAGGTGATCCAGTGTCTAGAGAAGCATTGGAGAGAGGTGTCGGAACAGTTCGAGGAAAGGCAACCTAGGGCAATCCCTGGGGTAACTTTTCCCCGAGTTGGCAAAGCCTAACCGGCCCCGCCTCCGTAATTCTCGAAGGGTCGCCTTAACGCAGGCGGCCCTTTTAGATTGTCACCTCTGCCCTATGCTCCCTGCCATGCTGCGCATCACCGAACAGATCACCATCGAGGACTGGGAACTGACCGAACAGTTCATCCGCTCCTCCGGCCCCGGCGGCCAGAACGTCAACAAGGTCTCGACCGCCGTCGAATTGCGGTTCGAGGCCGACCGCTCGCCCAACCTCCCCGGCCCGGTGAAGGCGCGCCTGCGTCGTATCGCCGGCCGTCGCTGGACAAAGGAAGGCGCCGTCGTGCTGCAGGTGGACGAAACCCGCAGCCAGGCCCGCAACCGTGAAATCGCCCGCGACCGCCTGTCCGAGCTGATCCTCGAAGCGACGCGCAAGCCGAAACGCCGCATCCCGACGAAACCCACGCTGGGCAGCAAGAAGCGCCGCCTCGCCGCCAAGAAGCAACGCGGCGACGTGAAGGCCATGCGCGGCAAGGTCGATCCCGAAACCTGACGGCATCGCACCGGCGCGCGGCCTTTCGCCCGCGACACCCCGAGGAGACGGCCGAAGGCCGCCGACGAGACAGGCAGCGCGCACCGCTTGGTCGCAAAGGGTCAGAAGCGGTCCAGCAGCCGTTCGAGGTAGTCGCGCTCCACCTGCGGACGCTCTGTCTCGCCCGACCGCTTGCGCAACTCGCCCAGCAGTTCCTCGGCGCGGCGATACACGTCCTCGCCCTGCAACAGTCCCTCGTCGGTGCCGACCCGCCCCGTCGTGCCGGAGTTCCGCCCAAGCGGGTCCTGCTGTTCCTGCGGGTCGCCGCCCTCGGCAAAGCCCTGTTCGCCGGACCGCTGGTTCTGCTGTTCCGCCATGGCCTCGCCAAGGCTCCGCAAACCTTCGCGCAGCGCTTCCATCGCCTGACTCTGCTGGTCGATGGCCTCGCCCAACTCGCCCTCGCGCAGGGCGCGTTCCGCTCCGTCCATGGCACCTTCGGCCCGCTCCAGCGCGCGCCCGGCCTCTTCTCCCGCTTCCGAGCCCTGCCCCGGCAGGTTCGACCGCTGGCGGTTCAACTCGTCGCGCAGGGCGCGCTGCCGCTCCGCGAGGCCCTCTTCCAGCGATTGGCCTCCCTGACCGTTCTCACCCTGCTGCTGTCCCTGGCCCTGCCCTTGCTGCTGCCCGGGCTGACCCTGACCTTGTTGGCCTTGGCCCTGTTCACCCTGCTGCTGGCCTTGCTGACCCTGCTGGCCCTGGTTCAGCTCGCGGAATGCCTCGTCCGACAGTTCCTGCTGGTCGCGCAGCGTCTCCGACAGGCCCTCCATGGCCTGCTCGCCCGGCGATTGACCCTGCCCCTGGCCTTGGGTCATCTGCATGTTTTCCAGCATTTCCTGAAGCTGACGCATGGCTTCCTGCGCCTCGGCCATCCGGCCTTCCTCCATCAACTCCTGGATCCGGTCCATCATGCGCTGGATGTCGTCCTGCGTCATTTCCATCATCTGCGACGGATCCATGGGCTGCTGGTTCTGGTTCCCTTCGCGCGCCTGCTGCTGCGCCAATTGCCGCATGTAGTCGCGGGTCGCCTCCCGCAACTCCTGCATCAGCTCCGCGATCTCCTGGTCCGAGGCGCCGTTCTTCATCGCCTCTTCCAGCCGCTCCTGCGCCCGCTGCATGCGCTGCCGCGCATCCTCCAGGTCGCCTTCCTCCAGCTCGATCGCCAGATCCCAAAGCGCCTGCGTGATCTCTTCCTGCGCCTCGTCGGTCATGCCGGTCTTCGCCTGCGCCTCGATCCGGCTCAGGATCTGCTTCAGCTGTTCGGCCTGCTCCTGCTTGCGGAACAGATCGTCGGGGCGGTTCAGGACCGCCCGCAGGATCTGCGCCGTGTAACCTGCGTTCTCGCGGTTCCAAAGCAGCGCCTGCCGCTCCTCGATCAGCGCCGCCGCGACCGGGTCGAAGAAGCGCCGCCCCGGCAGGGTGATCGCCTCGGGCTCCGACAGGGCCGTCTGACCGCGCGCGTCCTCGACCTCCAGCTCCAGTTTCACCGGCAGGTTCGCCCACGGATGCAGCGAGAAGTTCGCCACCAGCGGTTCGGTAAAGGACGTCCGGTCGCCCGCCACCGGCATCGGCAGAGGCACTTCGATCTGTTCGCGCGCCTCCGGCTCGATCGCCCGGCCATAGCGCCGGTCGACTGCCGCCAGGTCCAGCACGATCCGCGCGCGCCCCATCATCACGCCATGATCGTCCTCGGCGGTGAAGGGGATCTGCGCCTCACCCTCGTAACTCACCTCGATGTCGCCGTCGCGCCGCACGGCTGGCCCGGCATCGGGGATCATCGCCACCTGCCATTCGCGCCCTCCGGGCCCGTCCAGCGCCACGCGCCCGGACATGGCGACCTCGAAATCCTGCGCCGTATCCTGCGCCTCCTCGTCGGTCAGGGTGCGGCCGGACACCGTCTCCTCGACCGTCAGGGACCCGACCTCGCCGTACATCCGCAGCGTGATCATCGCCCCCTCAGGTGCCTGGATCTCCGGGGCGGTGATGTCGTTGAGATAGACCGAGGGCAGGCGCGTGTACGCGGGCGGCTGCATCCAGCCCTCCCACGCCGGACCCTGCATCGCCGTGCCGTTGCCGATCCCCATGTTGGTGACCGACTGCACCCGGCCGAATGAGCCGAACAGCAAGGCCACCGACAGGAACAACAGCGCCACGTAGCGCAGGGCAAACGGGTCGGCCCGCGACACGCGCAAGTCGGGCTCCACCGCCCGCGCCTCCGCCAGCCGCGCCCGCATCCGCGCCTGGTGCGCACGCCAGACCGCCAGCGAGGCATCGTCGCCCGCCCCCACCGCCTGCCGGTCGAGCGAGGCCTGAATCGGATTGCCCTTCAGCGTCCGGTCCAGCCTGAGCAGCGCGGCCCCCTCGGACGGCCAGCGCATCCGGCGGATACCGAACACCAGCGCCGCAATGCCGCCAAGCGCCAGCGCCGCCCCGGCGGCCCAGACCCATTCCGTCGCAACCTCGTCCTGCAGGCCCAGCATCAGCAGGGCCAGCGCAACGAAGACAACGGACCACAGCGGCCAGAACGCACGGGTGATCGCCTCCGCCACCATCCCCAGTCGGGTCAGGCGCAAAGGCCAGCGGATCAGTCCTGTGACGGGGGTGTGTTGCGGTTCAGGTCGAGCCATAACGCGCCTCCAAAGGGTCGGCTGCGCGCAGGATAGCTCACAACCATTCAGGAACAGTATCGCGATTTATCATGTCGTCAAAGCTCGGCCGCGCGCGGATGACAGCGAATTGATCGTTCTTTGCCATGATTTCGGGCACCAGCGGGCGTGTGTTGTACTCGCTCGACATCACCGCCCCATAGGCCCCGGCAGAACGGAACGCCACGAGGTCTCCCGCGGCCAGCGGCGGCATCACCCGCCCCTTGGCAAAAGTGTCGCCCGTCTCGCAGACCGGGCCGACCACGTCGTAGGCCACCTGCTCGATCCCCGGCTCCGCCTCAGCAACGGGTACGATATCGTGATACGCGTCGTACATGGCAGGCCGGATCAGGTCGTTCATCGCCGCGTCGAGGATCAGGAAATCCCGCCCCTCGCCGTTCTTCACATAGATCACCCGGCTGACGAGAATGCCCGCGTTCCCGGCGATCAGCCGGCCCGGCTCGATCTCCACCTCGACCCCGAGATGCCCGACCGTGCGCTGAACCATCGCACCGTAGTCCGTGGGCAGGGGCGGCGCCTCGTTCGACCGCGCGTAGGGAATACCCAGCCCGCCGCCAAGATCCAGCCGCTCGATGGCATGCCCCTCGGCGCGCAGCACCTCCGTCAGTTCCGCAACCTTGCGATAGGCCATCTCGAAGGGTTCGAGCTGCGTCAGCTGCGACCCGATATGCACGTCGATGCCGACCACCTTCAGCCCCGGCAGCGCCGCCGCCTCGGCATAGACCTCCCTCGCCCGGGCAATGGGAATGCCGAACTTGTTCTCGCTCTTGCCGGTGGCGATCTTGGCATGGGTTTTCGCATCGACGTCAGGGTTCACCCGCACCGCGATCGGAGCGACCACGCCCATCGACGTCGCAACCTCCGAAATCACCTGCATCTCGGGCTCGCTCTCGACGTTGAACTGACGGATGCCGCCGTCCAGCGCCGCGCGGATCTCCGACCGCGTCTTGCCCACGCCGGAAAACACGATCCGCGCGCCCGGCACACCGGCGGCCTTCGCCCGCGCGTATTCCCCGCCCGACACCACGTCCATGCCCGCCCCTTCGGCAGCCAGCGCCGTCAGGATCGCCTGGTTGGACGCCGCCTTCACGGCGTAACACACCATGTGCGGACCCCAGGCCAGCGCCTCGTCGAACAGCCGGAAGTGCCGCACCAAAGTGGCATGCGAATACAGGTAGAACGGCGTCTCGACCGCCCGCGCGATCTCCGCCACGGACACGTCCTCGGCAAACAACTGACCGTCACGATACAGGAAATGATCCAAGGCGCCGCCCTCCATGCAAACGGGGCCGCTTTAGCGCAGCCCGCGACAAGGAACCAGCCCCCTCGTGCCGCGGGCGCACGGCCCCGGCCCGCCTGCGCACCCCGCCCGCTTCATCTTGGCCCAAATACCTCCGCCGGAGGCCACCCGAGGAGAAGGCCGCAGGCCGCCGACGAGACAACGGGCGCGCGCGCCAGCGCGCACATTGCCCCTCAGACCACGGGCCGCGACCGGAACCACAGGTACAGGGGAAAGCCGCAGCTCACACCGATCAGGAAGGTCGCCGGGATGGCAAGCAGCGCCTCCCAGTTGCGCCGTACCGAGACTTCCGCCAGCACCCAGACCGTCAGCACCACCGCCGAAATCGTCAGGTCCCAGGTCAGGGCCGTGGTCGATGCGTTCACGAACCACGCGTCGATCATCAGCCCCACGTCCCAGCCGTTGGCGGAAAGGAAACTGACGAACCAGTACATCGGATGCACCGCACCCCAGACGGCCAGCAGAAGCCAGAGCACACGCAGCATCAGCCGGCGATCCCCATCTCGACCTTGCCGTTGACCTGGAACCGCAGCCCCGGACCCGCCGGCTCATCCTTTTCCGGCGGAATCGGATCGCCATCGGCGCCACATCCCGCAAGCGCCACCAGCGCCACCACCAGCATCACCCGAACCTTCATGCCAGACGCTCCTTCCAAGCCGCCACCTGTGCACGCACCTGCTCCGGCGCGGTCCCGCCAAAGCTCATCCGCGACCGGACCGAATTGTGCACGCCCAGCACATCGTACACCGATGCGTCGATCCTGCCATGCACCGCCTGCATCTCCTCCAGCGACAGGTCCGGCAGATCGCAGCCCCGCGCCTCGGCCTGCGCCACAAGCGTGCCTGTGACGTGATGCGCCTCGCGGAACGGCAACCCGGTCTCGCGCACCAGCCAGTCGGCAAGATCCGTCGCCGTGGAAAACCCCGAGGACGCCGCCGCCTCAAGCGCCGGCACGTTCGCGCTCATGTCGCGGACCATCCCCTCCATCGCCGCCAAAGCCAGCATCCAGTTGTCGGCCGCGTCGAAGACCTGCTCCTTGTCCTCCTGCATGTCCTTGGAATAGGCCAGCGGCAGCCCCTTCATCACCATCATCAAAGCCACGTTCGCCCCGAAGATCCGCCCGATCTTCGCACGGATCAGCTCGGCGGCATCGGGGTTCTTCTTCTGCGGCATGATCGACGACCCGGTCGAGAACCGGTCCGACAATGTCACGAACCGGAACTGCGCCGACGACCAGATCACCAGCTCCTCGGCAAAGCGCGACAGGTGCATGGCCGAGATCGACGCCACCGAGAGAAACTCCAGCGCAAAATCCCGCGCGCTCACCGCATCCAGCGAATTGGCCATCGGACGGTCGAAGCCCAGCGCCTCCGCCGTCGCGTGCCGGTCGATGGGGAAGCCGGTTCCCGCCAGCGCCGCCGCGCCCAGGGGCGACTCGTTCATCCGCGCCCGCGCATCGCGGACACGGCTCAGATCCCGCCCGAACATTTCCACGTAGGCCATCATGTGATGGCCCCATGTCACCGGCTGCGCCGTCTGCAGGTGGGTGAATCCCGGCATGACCCAGTCGGCCCCGGCCTCCGCCTGCCCCAGCAGCGCCTTCATCAACGCCAGCAAACCGCTCTCCGCCGCATCGAGCTGGTCGCGCACCCACAACCGGAAATCCACCGCCACCTGGTCGTTGCGCGACCGCGCGGTGTGCAACCGTCCGGCGGGTTCGCCGACGATCTCCTTCAACCGCGCTTCCACGTTCATGTGGATGTCCTCCAGCGCGGTGGAAAAAACGAAACGCCCGGACTCGATCTCTGACAAAACCGTGAGCAATCCTTCCCGGATCGCCTCGGCATCGCTATCACTTATGATGCCCTGCGCGGCCAACATGGCGGCATGGGCCCTCGAACCGGCGACATCCTGCGCCGCAAGCCGCTGGTCGAATCCGATGGAGGCGTTGATCGCCTCCATGATGGCATCCGGCCCGGCGGCAAAGCGGCCGCCCCACATCTGGTTCGAGGTCTTGTCCGACATGACATGCCTTTCGGAGGATCTATGAAACGTTTCGCTCTCGCGGCTCTCTATACCGCCCTCACGGCGCTGGCAAATCCGTCGCTGGCCGACGTCGACGCCGCAAAGGCCGCCGCCAGCGGAGACATGAAGAAGATGGTCTTCCACGACAGCCCGAAGGACGCCGGCACCGTCGACTTCATGACCTTCGACGAAGCGCCGCTGAATCTCGCCGACTGGCAGGGCAAATGGGTTCTGGTGAACTTCTGGGCCACCTGGTGCGCCCCCTGCCGGCACGAGATGCCGATGCTGAGCCAACTCCAGTCGGACCTCGGCGGCGAGAATTTCGAGGTCGTGACCATCGCCACCTCGCGCAATCCCCCCGCCAAGATCGAAGGCTTCTTCGAAGAGATCGGCGTCACCAACCTGCCCCTCCACCGCGATCCGCAGTCCATGCTGGCCCGCCAGATGGGCGTGCTCGGGCTGCCGGTCACGGTTGTCCTCGATCCCGAAGGCCGGGAGGTCGCCCGCCTGACCGGCGACGCCGACTGGTCCGGACAGGACGCTAAGGCGCTCCTCGCGGCCCTGATGGGTGGCGAGGGCTGAGCGGGGCCAGGAAACCGCCGGTGCGCGCCCCGCGTGATCCACGCCGGGGGACCGGCGCGGCGCCATGCCTTCATCTTGGTCCAAATACCTGAAAACCGCCGCTGCCCGACAGGGCAGGGGCTGATCCTGCCGCGCGCCAGCGCGTCCTTGGGATCGCCCGAAACGCCCACTCGGCTCCGGGACTGGAAAGCCCCGCCCGACAATCCGGGCGGGGCGCAGGTTTTGCAAAAGAGAGAGAGAGAGAGAGAGAGAAAACGCCGGTCTATTTCAGCGCGACCAGCACGCGTTTGGTACGCAACTTGCGCTCTTCGTTGGGCGCGTCGGCGGTCCAGCCACCCTTTGCGGCGCCGTTGCCGTCCAGGGTCAGCACACCTTCCGCAATCAGCCCGTCCAGCCCGAACTCCTGGTAGCGCAGCCCGCCTCGGGTGGCGCGGGTCACACGGGTGCGCGGTTCCGCAAAGCCATCGGGATGGATCACGGTAAAGCGGCAGGTGCCTTCCGTGCGGTTGCAACGGTTCGGGACAAAGCGGGTCACGGCCCCGTCGAAGGCCACGGTCTCCACCACATCGCCGCGCGCTGTCGTCTTGTAACGGCCGACAAACTCCGCCGAAGCACCGCGACCGTCATAGACATCGAAGACGTGGAGGTTGCCATCGGTGCCGCGCGAGACGTGGGTCGTCGCGCCGCTACGGTCCTTCATCACCATAACCGATCCCGGACCGAACCGGTCGACCTTCCAGCCAATGTCCGCATGCGCAGGGTTTGCCATGAAAAACAGGGCAAGGGCGATCGTCAGTGCGCGCATGTGATGCAGCTCCGTGGTCAGTCGGCCCCCACCGACAAAACCAAAGCTGGGCGAAATCGGGGCAATCCGCAACCGTCAAATGTCATATTTGACCGTTTGAAAACATATTTGAAACAATACCCTATGCGTTGGGATCACCGTCCCCCATGTGACTTCAATCAACCCGTTGAGGGGGCGAGATGACCCCAGGGAAGTCGGATTGGTTGCGCGAACAACCTGTTATGGTTGTGCGCACAAGGGTTGCGTCCAGGCCGGGTTCGATTCGCGTCCGTGAAATAAGGCAGAATGTGGCAGGACCGCCTCATTCCCCCGACCCATCGCCGCGTTAACCGATATGGCCGCAACGTCATGCATTTTCGCCAACCAACAACCGCAAAGGTGTTAACAACCGGCCGGGAATCGGGGTCAAACCGGCCGGTTCGCACATTAACGCCTGCGTCTGAGGTCTGAAGATCGGTTAACCTTCCCGTCGAACCACCCCGCCGGCGACCCGATATGGTCAGCGTCCGCGCAGCCAACCACAAGGTGCGGAGCGTTAACCCGGCATTCCGGTCAGCAACGGTTTACTTGCAATAAGGTCCGCCGCGGTAATCGGCGACGTCGAAATGGAAGTGATCCTTGTGGAAACGGTCCGACCTCGGGCCCAGCACCGTACCGAACGGACCGCAGGCCGCAGAGTGCATCTGCTCCAGCATGGCGCCGTCCTTGCCGTGGCCCCAGTGATGCAGCACGGAAATCTCCGTCCCGTCCCGCAGACGCACCGCCGCGATGTCGATGGCGTTGCCCTTGGAATGCTCCGACAGCTTCGCACCACGCTGGTGATTGCGCGTCCGGCAGGCGTATGACGCCGCGACCTTCAGTTCGGCGACCCCGCCACCGCGCTTGCCCACGGCCTTGCGCGCGCCCGAGTTCATCCATGTCTTCAAGGCCTTGGCGGTCGAGCATTGGATCGTCGCGGGCGTGCTCAGCGCAACGCCGTCGACACCGCGCAACAGGATCGCGTTGTCGATCCCGCAGGCACCATTGCCTTTGACCGCGCCGATCTTCTCGCCAATCAGGGCCGGGTCGCCACAGACAGTGTCGCCTTCGATCCCCATCGCGGCAAAGGCTGCCCGCGCCGCGGTCGCCGCCTTGTCCAGCCCGCGATCGACCCGGCCACCGCCGCATCCGGCGAGCCCGAGAAGAACGAACAGAACTAAGATGCCCTTCAACGTTTAACCTCGATCCGGCCAAAGTCAGGCTTATCAGTATCCTGACCCGCCTGCAGAATGCCACGCCGTATGGCCCGGGTGCGGGTGAAATAGGCATGAAGCTGCTCACCGTCGCCGGTCCGGATCGCTCGCTGCAACGCAAAGAGCTCTTCGGTAAAGCGCCCGAGGATCTCCAGCGTCGCACCCTTGTTGGTCAGGAAAACATCGCGCCACATGGTCGGGTCCGAGGCGGCGATCCGCGTGAAATCCCGGAAACCGGCGGCAGAGAACTTGATGACTTCCTGGTCCGAGACGCGGCTCAGATCGTCGGCCACACCGACCATCGTGTAGGCGATCAGGTGCGGGATATGACTGACCACCGCGCAGACGAGATCGTGATGTTCGGGGTCCATGCGTTCGGTGTTTGCGCCAAGCGCCTGCCAGTACCGTTCCAGCCGGGCGACCGCGTCTTCGGGCGCGTTTTCCACCGGTACGATCAGGCACCACCGATTGTCAAACAGGCTGGCAAAGCCCGCGTCCGGACCGGAATGCTCCGTCCCGGCCATCGGGTGAGCGGGAACAAAGTGAACGGTCTCAGGCAGATAAGGAGAGACCTCCTCGATCACGGTCCGTTTTACAGACCCCACGTCCGTCACGGTCGCGCCGGGTTTCAGATGGGGTGCGATGGTTTCTGCCACACGCCCCATCACACCCACCGGCGTCGCCAGCACGACAAGGTCGGCATCGGCAACGGCGTCTTCTGCGCTGTCGCAGATGACATCGCAGAACCCCAGTCGCCGCGCCGTTTCGCGTGTTTCGGCGGACCTGGCATAGCCCCGGATCTCGGTCGCCATCCCGGCGCGTTTCATCGCCCAAGCCATCGAACTTGCGATCAGCCCCAGGCCGATCAGGGCGACCTTGCCGTAGTGCTCGCTCATCGCGCGCCAGCCTTGAACTGACCGATGCAGAAAGCCACGCGCCGCACAGAGGGTTCGTCACCGACAGTGATCCGCAGGCAGTTCGGCAGCTTGTAGCCCCCCACTTTGCGCACGATCAGCCCCTGCGACTGCAGGTAAAGATCGCAGGCGTCGGCCTCCTCCTTGTCGGCGAAACGTGCCAGCACGAAGTTCGCGGTCGAGGTGTCGGACGGCACGCCATGTTCCGCCAGCGCCTCGGACAGGATCATCCGCAGGCGGGTGTTGTCATTGCGGCACTTCTCGGCCCAGGTCGTGTCGCGCACGGCGGCCTCGGCGGCGGCCAGCGCGGTGTTCGACAGGTTGAACGGCCCGCGCACGCGGTTCAGCACGTCGATCACGGCCTTGGGCGCGTAGCCCCAGCCGACCCGCATTCCGCCCAATCCATAGAGCTTCGAGAAGGTCCGCGTCATCACCACGTTCTCGCGCTGCTCCACCAGACGCGCGCCGCCGTCATAGCCTTCGACGTAATCGGCATAGGCGCCGTCGAGCACCAGCAGACACTGATCGGGCAGGCCCTCGGCCAGCCGTTCGATCTCGGCCAGGCCGATCATCGTGCCGGTCGGGTTGTTCGGATTGGCGATGAACACCAGACGTGTGCGTTCGGAGCAACCGTCGAGGATGGCGTCCACATCGGTCACGCGGTCGCGTTCGGGCACCTCCACCGGGCTCGCCCCTGCGGCCAGCGCGCTGATGCGGTACATGCCAAAGCCGTGCACGGTGTGCAGCACCTCCGTCCCCGGCCCGGCGTAGGCCTGGCACAGGAAGTGGATGATCTCGTCGGAGCCTACGCCACAAATGACTCGTTCCGGATCGACGCCGTGCACTTCGCCGATCGCGGACCGCAGCGAGGCATGGTCGGTCGACGGGTAGCGATGCAGCTCGTGCACGGATCGGACCACAGCGTCCTGAACCGCCGGGCTCGGGCCGAAGGGATTCTCGTTGGAACTCAGTTTGACGACGTTGGTGATGCCGTCCACCTTCGCCTTGCCGCCTTCGTACAGCGCAATGTCCATGATACCGGGCTGCGGATCTATCGTTGCCATGGTGCTCTCCTTCGCCGCGGCAGCCTTACCCGCGTCGACCGGTCAAGAAAAGTGTTTGTTCAGCAAGGCAGACCGGCGTGGCATGTGCGCAAGCGTCGGGTTCCGCGCCGCCAGATGGGACGGTGGGCGGGGCGCCTTTGCCGACAGGCAAACAGCGCCGGCCCCGTCCGGTCACACCACGACGTCCATGGCCTCCTGCCGGCCCACGTCGAACACGCGCTTGTAGCGGGCGATCTCCTCCGCCGGGCCCATCGCCTTCTTCGGGTTGTCCGACAGCTTCACCGTCGGATTGCCGTCCGCCGACACCGCTTTGCAGACAAGGCTGAACGGTGCCAGCCGATCTCCGGGCGCCAGCCCGCGGAAGTCGTTGGTCAACAGCGTGCCCCAGCCGAAGGACACGCGCACACGGCCGTTGAACTGGCGGTACAGATCGATGATCCGGTCCTCATCCAGCCCATCGGAGAAGATCACCAGCTTGTCCCGCGGGTCCTCGCCCCGGTCCTTCCACCAGCGGATCGCCACCTCGGCCCCTGTCGCCGGATCGCCGCTGTCGATGCGGATGCCGGTCCAGCCCGCCAGCCAATCCGGCGCGCGCTTGAGGAACCCCTCCGTGCCGTATGTGTCGGGCAGGATGATCCGCAGGTTGCCGTCGTGCTCCTCGTGCCAGTCCGCGAGGACATCGTAGGGGGCCTGTGCCAGTTCCGCGTCGTTCTTCGCCAGCGCCGCGTAGACCATCGGCAGCTCATGGGCGTTCGTGCCGATCGCCTCCAGGTCGCGGTTCTTGGCGATCAGGCAGTTGGACGTGCCGGTGAAGTTCGGACCAAGGCCCTCAAGCATCGCCTGCACGCACCAGTCCTGCCACAAAAAGCTGTGCCGCCGCCGCGTGCCGAAATCGGCAATGCGGATGCCGGGCACTTCGCGCAGACGTTCGACCTTTTGCCAGAGCTTCGTCATCGCCCGGGCATAGAGAACCTGCAGCTCGAACCGGCCCATGTCGTGCAGCACCGCACGACCGCGCAGTTCCATCAGTACGGCCAGCGCCGGGATCTCCCACAGCATGACCTCGGGCCAGCGGCCTTCGAAGGTCAGCTCGTACTGATCGCCCACCCGTTCGAGATGGTAGGGCGGCAGTTTCAGGTTTTCGAACCACTCCATGAAGTCGGAGCGGAACATCTGGCGCTTGCCGTAAAAGGTGTTGCCACGCAGCCAGGTGCTTTCGCCGCGCGTCAGCGACAGCGACCGGATATGGTCGAGCTGTTCGCGCAGTTCCCCTTCGTCGATCAGCCGGGCAAGCGGTACGTCCTTCGTCCGGTTGATCAGGCTGAAGGTGACGTTGGTGTCCGGCCGGTTGCGAAAGACCGACTGGCACATCAGAAGCTTGTAGAAGTCCGTGTCGATCAGCGACCTGACGATCGGATCGATTTTCCACTTGTGGTTCCAGACTCTTGTGGCGATGTCCACGCTTCCGACCCTCCCGGTTCACCCTGCCGTGATATGGCATCGTCGCCGGGTTGTGAACGGGGTTTCTCCTGGCGGGCCGCATCGGCCAGTGCAGCGATCAGCACCGACTTGCGGATCGGTTTCGTCAGGAAGTCGTTCATGCCCGCCGCCTCGCAGTCCGCCCTGTCCGAGGCAAAGGCGTTCGCGGTCAGGGCAAAGATCTGCGGTTGCGGCATGTCGAGGCCGCGGATCTGACGGCTGGCTTCCAGACCGTCGAGTTCCGGCATGGCCATGTCCATCAGGATCACGTCGGGATGTACGCGGCGCGCGATATCGACAGCCTCTCGACCGTTCTTGGCCTCGTGCAATGTCACCGGCTGCTTCTTGAGGAACTGTTCCACCAGCATCCGGTTGGTTTCGTTGTCGTCGGCCAGAAGCACGACCAGCGGACGCGTGATGCCCTGCGGGACGGATTGCAGACCGGCCGCGACCGAGGGGGTTTCCGCGGCGGCCCTGTCAAGGTGCACCGTCAGTTCGAATGAGGCGCCGACGCCACGCTGAGCCGGCACCAGCCGCAGGTCGCCCCCCAGCCGTTGCGCCAGCGCTCTGCTGATCGGCAGGCCAAGCCCCGTGCCGCCATACCGCCGCGTGGTCGCCGCGTCCGCCTGCTGGAAGACCTCAAAGATCGCTTCCGCCCGATTGGGCGGCACCCCGATCCCGGTATCGCTGACCAGGACGACAAGCCGCCAGCCGTCGCCTTCCGGTTCCGCCCGCGCCGTGACCCGGATCTCGCCCGCGGCGGTGAACTTGATGGCATTGCCGATCAGGTTCACGAGGATCTGACGCAACCGACCCTCGTCGGCGCTGGCCCGCAGCGGCAAGGAGCCGTCATCCGCCAGGACGATGGGCAGCCCCTTTTCCGATGCGAGCGGCGTAAGCAGGCGCGCCGCGGCTGCGATGCTCTCGGATGGCGCGAAGGGGAGCGACTCGAAACTCATCTGGTCCGCGTCGAGCCGCGAGAAATCGAGCACGTCGTTGATCACCTGGAGCAGTGACGTGGACGCACCGCGAATGGTGCGCACGTACTCGGCGCTTTTCGCATCCAGGTCATTGGCGGCCAGAAGGTCGCTCATCCCGATCACGGCGTTCAGGGGCGTGCGGATCTCGTGGCTCATGGTGGCCAGAAAGGCGCTTTTCGCCTGTGCCGCCTGTTCCGCCTGCCGCTGTGCGGCCAAAAGCTCGGCGTTGGTCGCGTCCTGTCGCGCGGCGCTTTCCATCAGCATGTACTCGTTGCTCAGCCGCCGGCGCCAACTGCGCACCGAGAAGGACACGAAGGCGAAGGTCAGGTAGAACAGCATGATCACCTCGAGCAGGTGAATGAACTGGCGCAGCCCAAAGGCGCCCGCGGTCAGCGTGTCCGTAACCAAATAGATCGGGATGCAAAGCGACAGCACCCCCATCTTCGCCCAGCTTGCCAGCGGGTGGTGCGTCATCACGTACCCGGCGTTCACCGCGGCGGCCATGAGGAAGCACAGCGCGATCAGAGCCGCCTCGTCCGTCGGCGCATAGGCCAGAAGCACCAGCACGCAGGAGGCGATGGTGGCCGACTGCACCCCGGCCGAAAAGGCCGTCAGGCGCTTTTCACGCCAGACGGGTTTGCCGGCCTCCAACCGGGACGGCGTCCGGCGCAGGACCAGTGTGTCCAGCGTCTCGCCTGCGATGGTGATGAAGAAACAGTACAGCGCGGCGAGCGGCGAAACGATGTACCAGACCGCCACAGTCCCGACCACGGTGGGCACCTGCCGCAGCAAGAACTGCCTGACCCGCGCCCGGGCGTAACGCGTCAGAAGCGATGCCTCACCGTAACGCGCTTCGAACTTGGCCCTGGCGGCTATGGCGACTTTCTCGGCCTCTGGCATTTCGTGATCTCACTTTCGCGGCGAAACTATTTCGAAGAACTTAACAATGTGCCAACCATAGAAAGCCTCGATTTCATGGCAAAACGCTGTTGCGTGAAGCGTCACTCCAGCGTCACGCCTGCCTGCATCATACTCTCCCGCGCCGCCTTCAACGAACCGTCGAGGTCGATGGCGCGACACAGATCTTCGCGCACCGCAACCGAGAAGCCCAGTCTGGCGGCATCCACGGCAGAGTAGTTCACGCAGAAATCGGTCGCGAGGCCGACCAGCGTCAGCCTGTCGATCCCACGGGTACGCAGGTAGCCCTCCAGTCCGGTCGGTGTGGTGTGGTCGTTCTCGAAAAAGGCGGAATAGCTGTCGATGGCGGAACGGAAGCCCTTTCGGATGATCAGATCGGCGCGGTCCGTCTCAAGCTCCATGTGGAAATTCGCGCCCGGCGAGGCCTGGATGCAGTGGTCGGGCCAAAGAACCTGCGGCCCGTAGGGCATGTCGATCATCTCGAACGGCGCTTTGCCCTCGTGCGCCGAGGCAAACGAGGAATGCCCTGCCGGATGCCAGTCCTGCGTCAGGACGACAGCGTCGAATTCCGCCATGAGCGCGTTGATCGGCTGGACGATCTCGTCACCCTGCGCGACTGCGAGCGCACCGCCGGGGCAGAAATCGTTCTGGACGTCTATCACGATCAGCGCGTGCATGGCCTGTCTCTCCGTCTGGCTACCGGATTCTACCCTAGGGTGCCCCAATGGGAATTGCCATGCCCGCTTGACGGCGCTATGCCGCACGCCTTTCAACGCGGAGGATTCTCATGGCCCGGCTCGGACTGGACTTCGGTACGTCGAACACCGCCGCCGGCACGATGGCCGGGGACAAACCCTATGTGATCCCGCTGGAGCAGGGCGCACAGACGCTGCCAACCGCGGTCTTCGTGGATTTCGCGGAACGCCGCTACACCTATGGGTCCGCCGCCGCGCGGGCGATGCGCGAAGGCGCGGAAGGCCGCTTCATGCGCGCGCTTAAGTCGATCCTCGGCACGCCGTTGGCCCGTGAACCGCGCCGTCTTTTGAACGAGCGCATCACCCTGATCGAGGTCATCGCCCGCTTCCTGACGGAAATCCGCACCCGCGCCGAGGCGCACACCGGCCTGACCTTCGACACCGCTCTGTCGGGTCGCCCTGTAAGGTTCCACTCCGCCTCCGAAGAGCGCAACGCAGCCGCCCTGGAAGACCTGACGGAGGCCTACATGATGGCCGGGTTCAAGGCCGTGGATTTCCTGCCGGAACCGGAGGCGGCGGCGCTGGCCGCGGATGCCGAAGGCCGCCTGTTGATCGTCGACATCGGCGGCGGGACATCGGACTTCACGCTTTGCGACCGCACGGGCGACACCATGCAGGTGCTGGCGTCCACCGGTATCCGGCTGGGCGGCACCGACTTCGACAAGGCGCTAAGCCTTGCCTATGCGATGCCGCTTTTCGGCTACGAGGCAGAGATCGGGGCGGAACTCGGCTCCCGCACGCATGCGGCGCCAAAGGCATTGTTCCACGATCTCGCCTCGTGGGAGAAAATCCCCTTCGTCTATGACTCCGCTCTGTTGCGGGAAGTGCAACGCTGGATCCGCCTCGCTCCCGATCCGGAGCCCTTCGAGCGATTGGCCGAGGTGCTGGAAAGCCACCTGGGCCACGATGTGGCCTATGCCGTCGAGGCCGGGAAGATCGCGGCCAACGCTGCGCCCGAAGGCCGCATCGACCTGCGCGAGGTGGAACGCGGGCTTGGCGTGGCGCTGGCGCAGGACGCGATGAACCGGACCTTGGCGGAGTTTGCGGACCAGATCTCGGCCCAGGCCCTGCTGACCCTGTCAGAGGCAGGCGCGGCGCCTGCCTCCGTCGACAAAGTGGTGTTTGTCGGTGGCTCCAGTCTGTTGGGCGCAGTCCGCGGCGCGATGGTGCGTGCGCTGCCCGATGCCGAACCCGTGGACACCGAAGTCTTTACCGCCGTGGTTCACGGTCTTGCCATTGCGGCAGATTAGCCGATTGCCTGAAACCCGCCCGGAACGTACCTGAGACCCATGTTCACCGTTTGCGCCCTGTACCACTTCACCCGCTTCGACGATCCCGCCGCCCTGCGCGGGCCGCTTCTGGACCTCTGCCGTGCCGAGCACGTCACCGGCACGCTGCTTCTGGCGCGCGAGGGGATCAACGGCACCGTCGCCGGACCGCGCTCCGGGATAGATGCCGTGCTGGCGCACATCCTCAAACTGCCCGGTTGCGCCGATCTGGAATGGAAGCTGTCGACCGCGGCGGAACGGCCCTTCGCCCGCATGAAGGTGCGGCTGAAGAAGGAGATCGTCACCATGGGCCAGCCGGACGTCGATCCGAAGGCGCGGGTGGGCCACTATGTCGAACCGGCGGACTGGAATGACCTGATCCGGTCTCCGGACGTGGCGGTGATCGACACCCGCAACGACTACGAGATCGCCATCGGCACCTTCGAGGGCGCGGTCGATCCCGAAACCGCGACCTTTCGCGAGTTCCCGGAATGGTGGGAGAAGAACAAGCACCGCTTCCACAACAAGCGGATCGCCATGTTCTGCACCGGCGGCATCCGCTGCGAGAAATCGACGAACTTCCTGCTGGGGCAGGGTGTGGAAGACGTTTACCACCTGAAAGGCGGCATCCTGAAATACCTTGAGGACGTCCCGGAGGCACAAAGCACGTGGGACGGCGCCTGCTTCGTCTTCGATGGGCGGGTTTCGGTGGAACACGGGCTGAAGGAAGGTCCGCACGTGCTATGCCACGCCTGCCGCCGCCCGATCCTGCCCGAAGACCGCGCGCGGCCCGAATACGAGCATGGCGTCTCTTGCCATTTGTGCGTGGACGAGACTTCCGGCGAGGACAAGGCCCGGTTCCGCGAACGGCAGAAGCAAATCGCGCTGGCCCGGACCCGGGGCGAGCGGCATCTGCACGCCGACGAGGACGACCACCCGTTGGAAGGTTTGTCCTGACAGCTTTGCCTGGCGGCCCCGTGGCCGGACGGCGCGTTGTCATGTCCATGGCGCAGACGAATACGCAACGAGGGTGGCGCGAAGCCCCACCCTACAAGCGGTTCCGCCCGGCAAGACCGGTCACGCGATGACGCAGGCCTTCAGAAATACCCGCGCACGAGGCTGCCTGCCAAAAGGCTCCACCCGTCGGCAACGACGAAGAAGGCCAGCTTGAACGGCAGGGACACGATTGCGGGCGGCACCATCATCATGCCCATCGACATGAGCACGGCAGCGACTACGAGGTCGATGATCAGGAACGGCAGAAAGATGAGGAAACCGACCTGGAAGGCCCGGGCCACTTCGGACAGCATGAAGCTGGGCACGAGCACGGAGAGCGGCGCCTCCGGTGCCAGCACCGTCTCCCGCGCGTCGGGGCGCAGGTCGGCCATCGCCCGGTAGGTGTCGGGGTCGGTCCGCCCGGCCATGAAGTCCCGGAACGGCGCAAGCGTCCGGATCGCCGCCTCTTCGACCTCGATCTGCTCTTCGATCAGCGGCTGCACGCCGGTATCCCACGCCTCGGTGAAGACCGGCTCCATCACGAAATAGGTCAGGAACAGCGCGAGGCTGACGATCAGCATGTTGGGCGGGGATTGCTGCAATCCGACGGCCTGCCGCAGGATTGCGAGCACGGTGACCATGAACGGAAAGCAGGTCACCATGATCGCGATCCCCGGCGCGAGGCTGAGCAGCGTGATCAGCAGGATCAGTTGCACGGAGGTCGCGGTGACCGATCCGCCGCCAAGGTCGATCGAGATGTCCTGTGCCGCCGCGGGCAGGCTGAGCGCGACCAGCGCCGCCACCGCGATCAGGGCCGTTCTGGCCGTGCGGGTCCACATGGATCAGGCCGGTGTCTGCAGGTCGACCACTTCGGTCAGCCGGACGGCAAGCTGGCCCTGTCCGTCCCCCTCGACCACCTCCAGCACACCGATACCGATCAGCTTTTCGCCGACATACAATTCCACCGGGTCGTCCAGTTGCTTGTCCAGCGCCAGAACCGAGCCCTCGTTCAGCTGCAACAGTTCCCGGACCAGCGGGCGTGCCTTGCCGACCGACACTGTGATTTCGATCGGAACGGAGGTGAACGGCGTTGCGCCCGCCTCCCGTCCGGATGTCTGGGCGTTATCCATGGCTCAGTTTCCTTTGCTTGTCGTGGGCGAAGCCCTGTACCGCCTCTGCAACCGAGGTGATCAGGTCGCCCAGGTCGATTTGCCGTTCGTGCTGGCCGAAACGGATGTCGGCCTGTTCCTCACCGAGTGTGTCATCCGCCACGATCCGCACCGGGAAGTTGAAGTCCTGCGCCAGCATCGGCTCGACCGAAGCGACCTTTTCCGGGGCCACGGCGACCTCCACTTCTGCCATCCCGATCTCCGACGCCATGCGGCCGAGGGTTTCGGAAATGTGCCGCCCGAGGGTTTCCTTCGCGATTTGCGGCAGTAGGGCGGTGACCATCTCTTCCAGCAGCGGCGTAAGTTCGGCGATCATGTGGCCGTAGGCTTCGTTGTAGGTGAAGGACAGGTCCTGAAGGTGCTGCCCGAACGTGCTGGAGATCCGGTCGCGATCTTCCGTATGCGCCTTGACCGCGTCGTCCCAGCCGGCCCGATATCCCTTCTCGAAGGACTCGAGCTTCTGGCCCGCCAGCTCGGCTTCGCTGACCTGCGGTTCGACCGGACCCGGCAACCCGACGTGCGACGCGCGGGTGCCGAAGTCCTCCAGAAGTTCCTGAAGGGCGGTCAACTTGCACGCTCCCGGTCCTCTTCAAGCCAGCTGCGCAGGATCTCGACCGTTTCGGTCTTGCGCTCCTGGATGAGGTTGCGGAGGCGGTCGACCGGGTCCTCGTCCGGCGGAGAGTCGAAATCGACCATGCCGAGGCCGCTGAAGTCCGGTCCGTCGCCCATGACCGGCAGATCGCCGAAACCGCCGAGCGGCTCGATCTCGCCGTCAAGCGCAGGCCCGGCATCGCCTTCACCCGGTGCAGGAAGAGCGCCGGCCATCCCGGCTTCGCCACCAGCGCCGCGTGCCAGCACCGGACGGACGACGAACAGGCCGAGCACAAGGGCGACCAGCGCCAGCACGCCCATCTGGATCAGCCGCATCGTGTCGATCACGCCGGTAAAGAGACCGGGTTCGAGCGGGCCAGTGCCCAACCCTTCGGGACGTTCGAACGACAGGGACTTCAGCGTGATCTGATCTCCGCGCTCCTCGTCGTATCCGACGGCAGAGGCCACGAGGTCGCGCAGCGCCTGCAGTTCGTCTTCGGGCAGCGGTTCGAAGGTCTGGTTGCCGTTGCCGTCCTCCGTGTAAGTGCCGTTGACAAGCACCGCGACGGTCAACCGCTTGATCGCGCCTGGAACGCGGGTGATCTCGCGCGTTGTCTCCGACACCTCGAAGTTCACGCGTTCCCGTGTTTCGGCCTTCTGCGACGAAGAGGTGTCGCCACCGCCCGCGTTGCCATCCGGCAGGTTGGAGGCCACGGTCACGTTGCCGCCGCCCTGATTTTCCGAACGGTCGGTGCTTTCCTCCGTATCGGTGGAGATCACGACCCGTCCCTCCGGATCGAAGCTGCGCGAGCGGATCAGTTCGCTTTCGGTGACAGTGTCGACACTGACCTCGACCACAGCATTGCCGACGCCGACGCGCGCCTCCATCAAACGTTGCACGCGGTCGCGCAGCAGGGCGGCCTTGTCGTCGGCCGTGGGACCCGCGCCATGCTCTGCCTCCGCCCCGATCAGGCCGCCTTTCCCGTCGATGACGGCAACGCCCTCCGGTTCAAGGCCCGGGACGGCAGAGGCCACGAGGTACTTCAGCGCCCGCGCTTGCTGAGCCGATAGCGTTCCGCCCGTCGTGGTGACGGAAATCGAGGCCGTCGGCGTCACGTCGCGCTGGAAAGGGTTGGCGGAACTGTTGGCGATATGCACCCGCGCAGACGCAATCTGGGGGTTGGAGACGATGGTCCGCGCCAGTTCCCCTTCCTTCGCGCGCCAATAGGCCGCGTCGAACATCTGGCTGGTGGTGCCGAAGCCCGACAACCCGTCGAGCAGTTCGTACCCCTGCCCCCCGTTCGCCGGCAGCCCCTCGCTCGCCAAGGTCAGGCGAAGCCCGTCTCGATCCGAATCGGGGACGAAGATGGCACCACCGCGAATGTCGTACTGCACGCCACGGGCCTCGAGCGCCTTCACGACGTCGCCCGCGGCACCGTTTTCGAGCCCCGCGTAAAGCAGCGAATAGCTTGGCGCCGATGCCAGCCTGGCAAGCCCCCACACCGCAAGAACCATCGCCAACGTCGCCCCGAGGACCACCATGCGCTGGCGCCCGCCGAGAGCACCCCAACTGTTCAAAATCTGGTTCAACCTAGCCTCCATCCAAACCTTCTGTTCGGTTGCGCCGAGTTTTGACCCATTCGACTTAACAATCAGTTAGCCCCTTTCAGCCTATAAACGCGGTGTAGCGAAAAAGAGGTTTGGCATGTCTGACGCCACCGTCGACGAGGACGGCCAGGAAGAGAAGAAGCCGTCGAAACTGCCGATGATCATCGGGGTCGTGCTTGCCCTTGCGGGGGCTGGCGGGGGTTTTTTTGCCGTCCAGTCGGGCCTTCTTGGCGGCGGTTCGGATGCGCATGCCGAAGACGCGGCTGCGGGCGCTGACCATGCCGAAGACCAGGAACACGTCGAAACCCCCGCTTTGCCGAAGGTCTCTTTCATAGAGGTGCCGCAGGTCATGGTGTCCCTCGGCCCGGGCGGCCATTCACAGCACCTTCGGTTCCGCGCATCTCTGGAGGTGCCGGAGCAATATGCCGCCGATGTGGAAGTGATCCTGCCCCGGGTGCAGGACGTCCTGAACAGCTATCTTCGCGCGTTGGAAGCGCGCGATATCGAAGCGCCCGGCGCGCTTGTCCGGCTCCGGGGGCAGATGCTCCGCCGGGTGCGGCTTGTCGCCGGAGAGGACAGGATCCGCGATCTGCTTGTCCTCGAATTCGTGCTGAACTGAAGGATTGAGAATATGGATATGATTGCCGACATCCTGTTGGTGGCCGGAGCACTTGGCGCGGGTTTCTACTGTTTCATCCTTGCCCGGCGGCTGACGAAATTCACCGATCTCGAAAACGGCGTGGGCGGGGCCGTGGCCGTGCTGTCCGCACAGGTCGACGACCTCACGAAGACGCTGGATGTGGCGCGTGGAAGTGCAGGGGAATCGTCCCGCTCGCTTCAGGAACTGACAGAGCGGGCAGAGGACGTTGCCCGACGGCTGGAACTGCTGGTCGCCTCGATGCACGACCTGCCGCAGAACAGCGCGCCAACGAAGGAATCGGCAGAGCCGGTCTTTGTCCGCCATCCGCGCAACTGAGGGCCCACCATGTCCAAGCAGAAAACCAACGCAAAAACCGCGCCCGCCAAACCGAAGCGTCCGCGCCGCAAGCAAAAAGGGGCGCTCGCGGCCATCGGCGCGCTGCTTCTCGCCTCGGCCGTCGTGCGTGTCGGCGCCGGTGCGAGCCAGGCCCTGGCCCGTGAAGAGGCCGCCCCGGTCCAGCATGAAGCCGAAGCCGAGCACGGCACGCAGGTCGCGGCTGACACACGTCACGAAACGGACCAGGCCCCGCCCATGGCCGAATCCGACATCCTGCCGCTGATCAATGCCCTGAAGGCGCGGGAGGCGCGGGTCCGCAAGCGGGAAGAGGCGATAGATGTTCGGATGCAGGCGCTCTCCGTCGCCGAGCAGGAGATCGAGCGCAGGATGACCGCGCTGGTCGACGCGGAAGAACGGCTCAGGGAGACGCTGACCCTTGCCCGCACCGCGGCAGAGGACGACCTGACCCAACTCACGGATGTCTACGCCAAGATGAAGCCGAAGCAGGCGGCCGCGCTCTTCCAGCAGATGGATCCGCAGTTCGCCGCCGGATTCCTGTCCCGGATGCGTCCCGATTCGGCGGCGGCGATCATGGCCGGGATGGAGCCTGAGACCGCCTATCTGATCAGCGTCATCCTGGCCGGGCGGAACGCGGATGTTCCCAGGGAGTGAGCGAAGCTGTGGCCGCAAAGCCACGGTTTCCGCGTGACGCACAGCCAAGTGACCACTGCCTTCGCTGGCCCGGGATTGATTTTCCTCACCCTTTTGGCCACATCAATCAGGTCTCCCGAAAAGTGAGTACCGCCATGATCACCCGCCGTTCCTTTGTCGCCGCCGTGGCTGCGACCGTTGCAAGCCCCGCGCTTGCGTTCCAGCTCGATCCGACTCTGCGTCCGCAGCGCGTCGGCATCCGAAAGGACCTCGCTCCGGGGCAGATCCTGATCCTGCCGGCTGCGCACTTCCTGTACTACATCGACCAGCCCGGTGCGGCGATGCGTTATGGCGTGGGTTTCGGCAAGGCGGGTCAGGCGATTTCCGGTGAGTTCTACGTCGGGTCGAAGAAGGAATGGCCGACTTGGCGCCCGACCGACGCGATGATCGAACGCGATCCGGGCAGCTACGGCAAGTTCAAGGGCAACGACTATGTCCAGCCGGGCGGTCCGGGCAATCCGCTGGGCGCACGGGCACTCTACCTGTACCGCGACGGTCGCTACACGTACAACGCGATCCACGGCACGACCTCGCCGGAATCCATCGGGCGTTCGGTCTCCAACGGCTGCGTGCGTATGATCAACGAACACGTGATGGACCTTTATCCGCGCGTGAATGTCGGCACCAAAGTCACCGTTCTTTGACCACCCAAACAGTCGACCTGATCGTTATCGGCGCCGGCCCGTCCGGCGCCGCTTGTGCGAGGACCGCCGCCAAGGCCGGTCTCGCGGTTGCGCTGGTCGACAAGCAACGGTTTCCGAGGGACAAGCTGTGCGGCGGAGGTCTGACTGGGCGCGCTGTCCGGCACTACGCCCGCATTTTCGACCGCGCTTTGCCGGACATCCCCCTGACCTGCCGCGACCGCTTTCGCTTTTTCGCTTTCGGCGAGGATCTGGGCGGCGGGGAGAAGGCGCCCCCGATCCACCTGATCATGCGCCGCGATTTTGACGCCACGCTCGTCGCCGATGCCCTGTCTGCCGGGGCGGGCGACTTCACGGGACGGACGGGTAGACTCGACCCCGCGGGGCCGGCCGTCGACCTGCCCGGCGTCAGGCTCACCGCCCCGTTGATCGTCGCGGCGGACGGCGTCAACAGCCCCATCGCCCGGCTGCTTTTCGGGGCGGCCTTCGACCGGGAGCGCATCGGGTTTGCGCTGGAAGTCGAGCAGCCCGGAAACGCGGCGGATGTGCCGCTGCGTATCGACTTCGGGGCCGCAGACTGGGGGTATGGCTGGCAGTTTCCGAAAACCGGCGGCACCACGGTCGGCGTGGGCGGAATCATGGCGCGCAACGCGGACATGAAGGCGGCGCTGCGCGGCTATCTCGAATCGCTCGGGATCGCCGACGGCCTGCCAGTGAAGGGCCAGTTCCTGCCGTTCGGGGATTTCCGCAAGACACCGGGCGCAGGCCGCATCCTACTGGCCGGCGACGCCGCCGGACTTGTCGATCCGATCACCGGAGAAGGCATCGGCCACGCGCTGCACAGTGGAGAGTTGGCCGGACTGGCAGTGGTGCGCGCGTTGTCGTCGGGGCAGCCGGACAAGGCGCTGGCGCACTATCGCCAGTCCTTGCGACCGCTCCACACCGGGCTGCGGCAGGCCCGGGTCCTTCGTCAGCTCATGTTCCGGGAAAGGCTGAGGCCTGCCTTCATCTCCGGTTTCCGCCGGTCGCGCAGCCTGCGGCGAGAGTACCTGAGGCTGCTTGCGGGCGAAACCGAGTACGGAGAGATCATGCGCGCCATGGCTTTAAGGATGCCGGGTTTCGCATGGCGGGCCCTCCGCGGTGGGTGAAAAAAACATGTGCGCGCCACCAAAACGCCCAAATTTTTTAAGAACTTATTAATGCCTCAAGGTCTAACTTGAGCCAAAAGCGGAGATACCATGGCAGTCATTGCTCTCATCACAGGAAGTCTGTTCAGCGTAGTGTTCGCCGCCATGGCGTTTGCACTGACCGACATGTCTTTGCTGACGGCAATGTCGGTTCATGTCGTGTCTTCGTTGATCGCAACCATGGTGCTGCTCTCTCCGGTCATCCTGAGCGACGACAACCACGATCACGAATCATCATTCTTCTGACGACCCGGCGCAGGGTCACGACCCGATCCGTGCGATCAACTCCTCGACCTTGGGGCCGACCACACTGACGATGCGTTTGACGCCATCCGCGTTCGGGTGAATGCCGTCCGCCTGCATGACGGCAGACCGGTCCTCCGGCACATTTCCGTCTTCCATCAGCCCGGCAAAGAAACTGTCGAGGTAAAGCGTCCCGTATTCCTCCGCCAGCTCGGGGTAGAGAGAGTCGAAATCTTCCTTGTAGGCCGCCCCGTAATTGCCCGGCGCCTGCATGCCGATCAGCAGCACTTCGACGTCGTTTTCCTCTGCCACGTCCAGAATGCCCTTCACATTCGCGCGAGTCACGGCAGGGTCTATGCCGCGCAAAAGGTCATTGCCGCCGAAGGTCACGATCATGCCCTCGATCTCCGGCGTCAGGGACCATTCGACCCGGGACAGCCCCCCGGCCGAGGTGTCGCCGGACACGCCCCCGTTGACCACACGCACGTCGTGGCCGTGCTCTGTCAGCCATTCGCGCAGTTGCGGGACAAAGCCGTCTTCTTCTATCAGCCCATACCCCTGCGTAAGGCTGTCGCCCAACGCCAGCAGGTGAATCGTCTCGGCGGCGGCCGAAACAGGCTGTCCGCCGGCCCAGAGGGCAAGGACCGCAACCTTGCTGCACCCACACAAGACACCATATGTCACTTTCGGAAACATCGTGGAGCGCTCCTTATGTCATCACCCGTTCTCTCCCTCCAAGATGTCACCCTGAGCCTCAGGGGCAATGCCGGGATGGTCGAAATCCTGCATGGCATCACGCTCGACATACCGGAGGGTGAGACACTCGGCCTCGTAGGGCCGTCCGGGTCCGGCAAGTCCTCTTTGCTGATGATCATGGGTGGGCTGGAGCAGGCGACCTCCGGCACCGTGATGGCGCTGGGACAAGACCTGACCCAAATGGACGAGGATCAGCTTGCCCGTTTTCGTCAGGGCAACCTTGGCGTGGTCTTTCAGCGCTTCCACCTGATCCCCACGATGACCGCGCTTGAAAACGTCGCGACGCCGCTGGAACTGGCCGGCAACCGGGCCGCTTTCGAGAAGGCGGCAGAGATGCTGGACAAGGTCGGCCTCGGCCACCGGGCCGATCACTACCCCGCGCAGATGTCCGGCGGTGAACAGCAGCGGGTGGCGCTGGCCCGCGCGTTGGCGCCGGAACCGCGCATCCTTCTGGCAGACGAACCCACCGGCAACCTCGACGGCGCGAACGGGCAAGCGATCACGGACCTGCTGTTCGGCCTGTCGCGCGAACACGGAGCGACGCTGGTGCTTGTCACCCACGCGCCCGAGCTTGCCGCGCTCTGCGACCGGACGATCCACCTGCGCGATGGCCACATCGACCCCGACCAGGCGGCGAGGGCCGCGGAATGAGCCTGCGCACAGCCGCCCGCTTTGCCCGTCGGGAACTGCGCGGCGGGTTGTCGGGCTTCCGCATCTTCCTCGCCTGCCTCGCGCTGGGGGTGGCGGCCATCTCGGGTGTCGGCTCTGTCCGGTCCGCTATCGAGGCCGGGCTGACCGACCAGGGGGCGATCCTTCTGGGTGGCGATGCGCAGGTGAAGCTGACCTACCGCTTCGCCACCGACGAGGAACTGGCGTGGATGGACAGCGTCGCCGACCGCGTGTCGGAGGTGACCGACTTCCGCTCCATGGCCACCGTGCCCCGCGAGGACGGCACTGACCGCGCCCTGACGCAGGTGAAATCGGTGGACGACGCCTATCCGCTGCTCGGCGAACTGGTGCTGGACCCCGCAATGCCCGTGAGCGAAGCGCTGGCCGACCGGGGCGGCGTCATGGCGCGCGTGCTGGCCGACCGTCTGGGGCTGGCGCCTGGCGACACCTTCCGGCTGGGCGACGGCGTATTCACTCTGCGCGCCACCATCGTGACGGAACCGGACGACGCGGGCGACGGCTTTGGCCTCGGCCCCCGGACCATCGTCGCGACCAGTGACCTCGAAGGCAGCGGATTGCTGGCGCCGGGTTCGCTCTACGAGACCGAGTACAGGCTGGATCTGCCCGACGAGGCCGACCTCGACGTGGTCGCCGCCGACGCGCTGGGACGGTTCGAAGAGAACGGCATGCGGTGGCGGGATGCCCGCAGAGGGGCGCCCGGCGTGGCCCGTTTCATCGACAGGCTGGGGCGGTTCCTCGTGCTGGTCGGCCTGTCGGGCCTGGCGGTGGGCGGCATCGGGGTCTCTGCGGCGGTGCGGGCCTACCTGGCGCAAAAGACTTCGGTCATCGCGACACTAAGGACGCTGGGAGCGACCCGGCAGACGATCTTTTTGACCTATTTCCTGCAGATCGGCGCACTGGCCCTGCTGGGTATCGCCATGGGACTTGTCCTCGGCGCCGCCGTGCCTTTGTTGTTCGCCCCGATCATTCAGGACGCGCTGCCGATCCCCACGGTGTTCACGCTCTACCCTGCCCCGCTGCTGGAGGCCGCCCTGTACGGCGTCCTGACCGCCGCGCTCTTCACGCTCTGGCCGCTGGCCCGAGCCGAGGAGGTGCGCGCCGCGACGCTGTTCCGCGACGCTCTGGGCAGCGCACGCGTCTTTCCCGCACGCCGCTACGTGATCGCCACCGTCCTTCTGCTGGCGGTGCTCGTGCTGGCGGCGGCGCTGTTTTCCGGCAGTCCGGAGCTGACGCTCTGGACAGCGGGCGGTATTCTCGGGTCGCTGATCCTGCTGTCCGGTGCGGCGCTGCTGATCCGTGCCGCGGCACGGGGCAGCACACGCGCCGCACGGGGCCGCCCGGCCCTGCGGTGGGCACTGGGCAGCATCGGCGGACCACGGGAAAGCGCATCCGCCGTGGTGCTGTCACTTGGTCTGGGGCTGGCCGTCCTGGCAGCCATCGGGCAGATCGACGGCAATCTGCGCACCGCGATCCAGCGCGAGCTGCCGGACCGCGCGCCGTCCTACTTCTTCGTCGACATCCAGAAGGACCAGATGCCCGGCTTCCTGGAGCGTGTGGAGAACGACCCGGCGGTCAGCCGCGTCGACGGCGCGCCGATGATGCGCGGCGTCATCACCAGGATCAACGGCCGTCCCGCGCGTGAAGTCGCCGGAGGTCATTGGGTGGTGCGCGGCGACCGGGGCATCACCTATGCCGCACAACCGGATTCCCGCACCACCGTCACCGCCGGGACCTGGTGGCCAGAGGACTACAGCGGGCCGCCGCAAGTCAGCTTTGCCGCCGAGGAGGCCGAGGAAATCGGGCTGAAGCTTGGCGACGCCATCACCATCAACATCCTCGGGCGCGACATCGACGCGACGATCACCTCGTTCCGGGAGGTCGACTTTTCCACTGCCGGGATCGGCTTTGTCCTGACGATGAACCCGGCTGCGGTGGAAGGCGCGCCGCACACCTTCATCTCCACTGTCTATGCCGAGGAAGACGCCGAGGCGGCGATCCTGCGCGACGTGGCAGACGCGTACCCCAACATCACCGCGATCCGGATCCGGGACGCCATCGCACGCGTGACGGAGCTGCTGGAGAGCATCGGCGCGGCGATCCGCTGGGGCGCGGCGGCGACGCTGCTGACCGGTTTCCTCGTGCTGATCGGCGCGGCAGCGGCGGGTGAGACGGCGCGGACCTACGAGAGCGCCGTGCTGAAGACGTTGGGTGCCTCGCGTCGGCGGATCCTGCAGAGCTTTGCCCTGCGCTCGGCACTGCTGGGCGGGGCCGCGGGGCTGGTGGCCTTGGCGGCCGGCATCCTGGGCGGCTGGGCGATCATGACCTTCGTGATGGAGGCCGATTTCGCAGTGGTCTGGCCAAACGCGCTGGCCGTTGTGGCAGGGGGTGTCTTGGCGACGCTGGTGGCCGGGTTGATCTTTGCCTGGAGGCCGTTGTCGGTGCGCCCGGCCGCAGTGCTCCGGGCCAGCGAATGAGGATCGCCCCGGCTGCGCCGGGCCGGCCCGCACGGGCCGTGCCCGCGCATGGGGGCTCTGCCCCCGCTCCTCCGGAGCGCCCCCGAGGTATTTTGGCCAAGATGAAGCAGGCCCGCAGCGCTTCGTGCACTTGAACACCGCGACAGGGGCTGGCAGGTCTGATTGCGACCGCAGAAAGAGATGTTGAAATGACCGACACGCTTCCGATGCCCATCACCGCGCCGTTCACGCCGGCGCAGCGTTCCCAGATCATCAACCTGATCCGCCGTGCCGCGCGGACAGAGATCATGCCACGGTTTCGCAGGCTTTCTGCGCATCAGGTGGCCGAGAAAACCGGGGCGCAGGACCTTGTGACGGAGGCCGACAAGGCTGCGGAAGAGATGATCGCGCGCGGGTTGCAGGGCATGTTTCCGCATGCGCTGGTGGTGGGTGAGGAACATGCGTCGGCGCATCCGGAGATCCTCGACCGGATCGGGGATGCGGAACTGTGCTTTACCATCGATCCCGTGGACGGCACATGGAACTATGCCAAGGGGCTGCCGCTGTTCGGGGTGATGTTGTCGGCGCTGCGGTTCGGGGTGCCCGTCTTCGGTCTGCTGTACGATCCGGTGGTCAACGATGTCATCCTGGCCGATTCTGAGAACCCCGCGATCTTGCAGATGCCGCGCGGTTTGCGGCGCGAGGTGACGACGTCTGACGGCGGGCCCATCGAGGAGCTTGTCGGTTTTGTGCCATTGTTTCTGATCCCTTCCGAGAAACGCGGTCAGATGGCGGCGGCGATGACCCGCTTTGCCCGGGTGAACTCCCTGCGGTGCGCATGCCATGAGGCGCGCATGGTCGCTCAGGGATACGCCGATTTCGTCCTGTTCTCGAAACTGACGGCGTGGGACCAGCCGCCGGGCGCCATCGTCATGAAGCAGGCGGGTGCGCATGTTGCAATGCTGGACGGGTCCGAGTACCGCGCCGACATGACATCCGGCTATTTCCTTGCGGCCAGCGATGCGGCGACATGGGGCCGGGTGCGGGACCTCTTCGACTTCCTCCTGGATCCGGTCGACGGTAGCTGATGAAGCGTCAGCGCCGGTTCGCCTGACGCAGGCGTGAATGCTCTCATCTTGTTCTCATTTGTTTGAAAACATATGATGAACATCATGGCTGGAAAAACGCTTGAGCAGAAACTGGCGATCCTGTCGGACGCCGCGAAATACGATGCCTCCTGCGCGTCCAGCGGGGGGCAGAAGCGCGATTCCCGCGACGGCAAGGGGATCGGCAGTACAACCGGGTCCGGCATCTGCCACGCCTATGCGCCCGACGGACGCTGCATCAGCCTGCTCAAGATTCTGATGACCAACTTCTGCGTCTACGACTGCGCGTACTGCGTGAACCGGGTCAGCAGCAACGTCGAACGGGCGCGCTTTTCGCCCGAGGAGGTCATCCACCTGACGCTCGAGTTCTACCGCCGCAATTACATTGAGGGGCTGTTCCTGTCGTCGGGCATCATAAGGTCGCCTGACGACACCATGGCCAACATGATCCGCATCGCGCGTGGTCTGCGAATGGACCACCATTTCCGCGGCTACATCCATCTCAAGACAATCCCCGACGCCGATCCGAAGCTGATCGAGGAGGCCGGGCGCCATGCGGACCGCCTGTCGATCAACGTCGAGCTGCCGACGGACAACGCGGTGAAGGACTATGCGCCGGAGAAGGACCCCGATCAGATCCGGCGCGCCATGGCCGACGTACGCGTGCTGAAGGAGGCCGCGAAGGAGCGGACGCACACCGGGCGCCGCGCTCCGAAGTTCGCGCCTGCCGGCCAATCGACGCAGATGATCGTCGGCGCGGACGGCGCCAGCGATGCGACGATCCTGCAAAGCTCCATCCGGCTTTACAGTTCCTACCGGCTGAAACGTGTCTATTATTCGGCCTTTTCGCCGATCCCCGACGCCGCCGCGAAGCTGCCGCTCATCAAGCCGCCGCTGATCCGGGAGCATCGGCTGTACCAGGCCGACTGGCTCATGCGGTTCTATGGCTTCGACGTGGCCGAGATCACCGCCAACCGGGTGGACGGCAACCTCGACCTGCAGATCGACCCGAAGCTGGCCTGGGCGCTGGCCAACCGCGATAGCTTTCCGGTGGACGTCAACCGTGCCCCGCGCGAAATGCTGCTGCGGGTGCCCGGTTTCGGAACGAAGACCGTGGGCCGCATCCTGAACACGCGCCGCCACCGGACGCTGCGCTACGACGACCTCAGGCGCATGGGCGCCAACCTGAAGAACGCCCGGCCGTTCATCCATGCATTGGACTGGACGCCGCGCGCCCTGACCGACACCGAAGACCTGCGGGCCCGGTTCATGCCGCCGCCCACGCAGCTTTCGCTGTTCTGAGATGCACAGTGTCGTCCTGCCCCGCATCGGGACTTTCGACGCATGGCGCGCAGCCGCCCGCGCGTTGCTGTCTGGCGGTCTCCCGCCGGAGGACATCCTGTGGTCGCATGGGGCGCAGGCGGACGACCTGTTCGGTGGCGACAGCCCTTTGCCCGAAGCCAAAGGCCAGATCACTGTGCCGACAGCTTTCCTGCCGCTGGCGAAGCTGGCCGTCTGGCACCGCGATCCCCAGCGGTTCGCGCGGCTCTATGCCATGCTGCACGCCCTTCAGAACGACAAGCGCCTGCTGGAGGATCGCGCCGATCCGCGTGTCGGGCGGCTGAACGCCATGGCGAAAGAGGTATCGCGCGACAAGCACAAGATGACCGCTTTCGTGCGTTTCCGCGAGGTCGGTGATCCGCGTGCCAACCGCCGCGCCTTTGCCGCCTGGTTCGAACCGACACATTTCATCCTCGAACCCACGGCGCCGTTTTTTGCGAAGCGGTTCGGTGACATGGACTGGTCGATCTACACGCCGGATCTGACCGCGCATTTCGACGGCGACCTGACCTTTGCCGAAGGCGCGCCGAAGCCGCCCTTCCCCGAGGACGCGACGGAGGAGCTTTGGCGGACCTACTTCCGGTCGATCTTCAACCCGGCAAGGGTAAAGCCGAAGGCGATGCAGGCCGAGATGCCAAAGAAGTACTGGAAGAACATGCCGGAGGCGCAGCTGATCCCCGAGCTTCTGGCGCAGGCCGATGCGCGCGCGACCGCGATGGCGGCCGACGCACCGACCCTTGCCCCCGCGCGCGCTGCCCCGATCCTCGACCGGTTGCGCGCCGAACAGGCGGCGAAGCTCGACACCCAGGATGCGTTTCTGACCGCGCTGAAGAGCTGCCGCCGCTGCCCCTTGTGGGAAAGTGCGACGCAACCGGTCGCAGGCGAGGGGCCGGAGGATGCCGCACTGATGTTCGTCGGCGAACAGCCCGGCGACACGGAGGACCTGACAGGGCGTCCTTTCACTGGGCCTGCGGGGCAGATGTTCGACAAGGCGCTTCAGGTGAACGGCATCCGGCGCCAAGAGGCGTTCGTCACCAATGCGGTGAAACACTTCAAGTTCAGGCCGCGCGGCAAGCGGCGGCTGCACCAGAATCCGGACAGGGACGAGATCGCGCACTGCAAGTGGTGGCTCGACCTGGAAATCCAGCGTGTCGCGCCGCGGCTGATCGTGGTCATGGGCGGCACCGCGCTGCAAAGCCTGACCGGATCGCGCGAAGGGCTGCTGAAGCGCCGGGGCCGGTTCGAGCATACACCGGAAGACACCCCGATCCTCGTCACCGTGCATCCCAGCTACATCCTGCGCCTGCCCGACGAGAGGCTGCGCGCTGAAGAAACGGCCCGGTTTCTCGCCGATCTGGCGCTTGCGGCGCGCTGGCTGGCAGGCGACGCGCCCGACAGGACCGCCGGCGCATCGCCTAGCCGCGCGTGACCTCGTAGCCCGGTTCCTCCGGTTCCGTGTCCACAAGTTCGGTCGGGAAACCGTCGGCAAGGATGCTGAGACCCGTCGCCTCTTCCAGCCGTTCGATGATACGGTCGGACTGCGCCCGTATTCCATAGCGCCGCTGCCCGTCGGACATAATGTCGATGATGAGCGGCGAGATCTCCAGCGGTACACCGCCCTGGTCGGCAAGCTTCTGGAACAGGCCGATGTCCTTCTGCACAAGGTCCATGGTGAAGTTCACATCGCGCGATCCCGACAGGATCAACTGGCTTTCGGTCTCGTGCACGAAGGACGTGCCGGAACTGATGCGGATGGCCTCGTAGGTCGTGGCAAGGTCGATCCCAGCCGCCTTCATCGTTGTCAGCGCCTCGCACAGCGACAGGAGGTTCACAGTCGCCAGATAGTTGGTCATCACCTTCAGCTTCGACGCCGATCCCAGCGGCCCGGTGTGCAGGATGCGTCGCCCGAGGTGCCTGAGCAGCGGCAGGACATGCTCCACCCCCGCCCGCTCTCCCCCCGCGAAGATCGAGATGTTGCCCGTGTCGGCCCGGTGGCAGCCGCCCGAGACAGGGCATTCCACCGCAAGCCCGCCGGTGGTCGCGACCTGCGCGCCGAGGCGGATGACCTCGTCCGCGTCGGTGGTCGACATCTCCATCCACGTCTTGCCCGGCCCCATGTGCGGGATCATTTGCGTTACAACGGCGTCGGACGCAGCGGGCGAGGGCAGGCAGGTGATGACCACTTGGCAGGCGCGCATCATCGCGCCGGGGTCCTCGCTGGCGGTCGCCCCGCGTGCCACGAACCCCTCGACAAGGGCCGCGTCCAGATCGTGCACCATAAGGTCGATGCCGTTGCGCAGAAGGCTGCCCGCCAGCTTGCCGCCGACGTTGCCCAGACCGATGAACCCGACTTTCAAGCTGACACCCCTCCATCGAAGAACCGGGCCGGGATGTGATCCCGACCCGGCCGATTCCCATGTCTCACTGTGATCCGACCGGACCCGGCGCGTAAAGCCACGCCTGCGCCGGGCGGTCGTTTTCCTGCGGCCTACTCCGCCGCCTCGGCGATCTCGTCCATCGGCGGGCAGGTGCAGATCAGGTGACGGTCGCCATAGACGTTGTCGACGCGATTGACCGGTGGCCAGTACTTGTCGACCCGGAAGGCCCCCGGCGGGAAACAGCCCTGTTCGCGCGTGTAAGGGCGGTCCCACTCGCGAACGAGGTCCTCCATCGTGTGCGGCGCCATCTTAAGCGGGTTCGTGTCCCGGTCGATCTCGTCCTCCTCGATGGCGCGGATCTCGTCGCGGATCGCCAGCATCGCATCGCAGAAGCGGTCGAGTTCGGCCTTGGTCTCCGACTCCGTCGGTTCGACCATCAGTGTTCCGGCCACCGGCCAGCTCATCGTTGGGGCGTGGAACCCGGCGTCGACCAGGCGCTTGGCGATGTCCTCCACCGTGACGCCTGCGCTCTTTTCGAACGGGCGCACGTCGAGGATGCACTCGTGCGCGACCCAACCCTTGTCGCCGCGGTAGAGCACGTCGAAGGCGCCATCCAGCCGCTTGGCGATGTAGTTGGCGTTCAGGATCGCCACGCGCGTCGCCTGCGTCAGCCCCTTGCCGCCCATCATCAGGCAATACGCCCAGGAGATCGGCAACAGCGACGGCGATCCGAAAGCCGCCGCGCTGACGGCGCCGTCACCACCGTTCGGATTGCCCGGCAGGTGCGGTGCAAGATGCGCCTTCACGCCGATCGGACCCATGCCGGGACCGCCGCCGCCGTGCGGAATGCAAAAGGTCTTGTGCAGGTTCAGGTGGCTCACGTCGCCGCCCAGATCGCCGGGCCGCGACAGGCCGACCATGGCGTTCATGTTGGCCCCGTCGATGTAGACCTGCCCGCCGTGCTCATGGGTGATCGCGCAGACCTCCTTTACGGTGCGTTCGAACACGCCGTGGGTGGAGGGATAGGTGATCATGCAGGCCGCCAGCGCGTCCGAGTGCTTTTCGGCCTTCGCGCGGAAATCGTCGAGATCGATGGAGCCCTTGGCGTCGCACTTCACTGCCACGACCTTCCAGCCGACCATCTGGGCCGAGGCCGGGTTTGTCCCATGCGCGTTGACCGGGATCAGACAGACGTTGCGCTGCCCCTCGCCGCGCGCGCGTTGCCAGTCACGGATCGTCAGAAGACCCGCGTATTCGCCCTGCGCGCCAGAGTTCGGCTGCATCGAGATCGCGTCGTAGCCGGTGATCTGGCACAGCTTGTCGCTGAGGTCGCCGATCAGTTCGGAATACCCCGCCGCCTGATCCTTCGGCGCATAGGGATGGATCATCGAGAATTCGCGCCACGACACCGGCATCATCTCGACAGCGGCGTTCAGTTTCATGGTGCAGGACCCCAGCGGGATCATCGCCCGGTCGAGCGCGAGGTCACGGTCGGCAAGACGGCGCATGTAGCGCATCATCTCGGTCTCTGCCCGGTTCATGTGGAACACGTCGTGCTGCAGGTAGGACGAGGTGCGCACCAGGTTCTCGGGCAGCCGGTATTCCGACTCTGCGGGGTCGTCTTTGCGGACAAGGCCGAAGGCGCGCCAGACCGCCTCGATCGTCTGCGGACGGGTGCGTTCGTCCAGCGTGATGCCCACCTTGGTCTTGCCGACGCGGCGCAGGTTCAGGCCCTGCTGGACCGCTGCCTGCAGGACACCGCGCTGCAAGAGGCCCACGTCCACCGTCACCGTGTCGAAGTAGACGTCCGGCTCCACCTTGAAGCCTGCCGCCTCCAGCCCCTTGACCATCCGCACGGTTTTTCGGTGGATCCGCTGGGCGATGGCGCGCAGACCCTTCGGCCCGTGGAAGACGGCATAGAACGAGGCCATGACCGCCAGAAGCGCCTGCGCGGTGCAGACGTTCGACGTCGCCTTTTCGCGGCGGATGTGCTGTTCGCGGGTTTGCAGCGACAGGCGGTAGGCGCGGTTGCCGTGGCTGTCCACCGACACCCCGACGATCCGCCCGGGCATCGCGCGCTTCATCTCGTCCTTGCAGGCCATGTAGGCGGCGTGCGGGCCACCGTAGCCCACCGGCACGCCGAACCGCTGGGTAGAGCCGACCGCGATATCCGCGCCCATGGCCCCGGGTTCCTTCAGCAGGCACAGCGCCATCGGATCGGCGCTGACGATGCCCACGGCCTTCGCCGCGTGCAGGGCGGCCATCTGGTCGCTCAGGTCGCGCACGTGGCCGAAGGTGCCGGGGTACTGGAAGATCGCGCCAAAGACCTTCTCCGCCTCCAGATCGTCCGGCGCGCCGACGACGATCTCGATCCCCAGCGGCTCTGCCCGGGTCTTCATCACCGCAATGTTCTGCGGGTGGCAGTTCTCGTCGACGAAGAAGGCTTGCACCTTCGACTTTGCCACGCGCTGCGCCATGGTCATCGCTTCGGCGCAGGCGGTTGCCTCGTCCAGAAGCGAGGCATTGGCGATCTCCAGCCCGGTCAGATCGCAGATCATCGTCTGGAAGTTCAGAAGCGCCTCAAGCCGGCCTTGCGAAATCTCCGGCTGGTAGGGCGTGTAGGCGGTGTACCACGCCGGGTTTTCGAGGATGTTGCGCTGGATCGCCGGGGGCGTGATCGTGCCGTGGTAGCCCTGACCGATCAGCGAGGTCAGCACCTTGTTCTTCTGGGCCACCGAATGCATCCGATGGATCAACTCGCGTTCCGACAGAGCCTTGCCAAAGTCCAGTTCGCCATCCCAGCGGATGTCTTCGGGCACCGTCTCGGCGATGAGCTGGTCGAGATCGTCGACGCCAAGGGCCGAGAACATCTGCGCCATCTCGTCCGGCGAAGGACCGATGTGGCGCCGGTTGGCGAAGTCGTAAGGCAGGTAGTCGATCGGATCGTAAGTCATGCGTTGTCTCCATCCGCGTCTTGCGGGACAGCGCGCTTTCTGCGCCCGCCCCATATGTCGCGACGCCGGAGTCCCGCGGGACTCGGGCGTTTCCGATAGGAAACGTAGCATAGCCGCCGCAGGGACTTACAGGCCCCGCGGCGGAGAAAGTGATCCGAAAGTCTTAGCCGGGGCGCTTCTGCAAAAGTTGCATCACGTCGGCCATTTCCGGCCCCCGCTCCAGCCCCGTCACGGCCTTGCGCAGCGGCATGAACAGGCCCTTGCCCTTGCGGCCGGTGGCCTCCTTCACGGCACCGGTCCACTGGCTCCAGGTGTCGGGGCCGTAGGGCGGTTCGCCCAGAATGCCGAAGGCTTCGGCGACAAAGTCCTTGTCCTCGTCGGCAACCAGCGGCGTGGCGCCGTCGCGGAACAGCGCCCACCAACCCGGCATGTCCTTGCGGGTGGTGATGTTCTCGCGCACGACCTGCCAGAACAACTGTGCCTTGTCGTCCGGCACACCCAGCGCACGCACTTCGTCGGCGACGGCCTCGTAGGGCAGCGCGTGCATCTTCTTCGCCGTCAGCGGGTACAGGTCCTCGACGTCGAATTTCGTCGGCGCCGAGCCGAACTGCGACAGGTCGAACCCCTCCGCGATCTCGTCCATCGACATCCGCAGCTCCACCGGCTGCGACGAGCCGAGCCGCGCCATCAGGGACAGCAGCGCCTCCGGTTCCACGCCCGCCTCGCGCAGGTCGCGCAGCGCCAGCGTGCCCAGTCGTTTTGACAGCGCCTCGCCCTGCGGCCCGGTCAGCAGCGAATGGTGCGCAAAGGCCGGGGGCGTGCCGCCCAGGGCCTCGATGATCTGGATCTGCGTCGCGGTGTTGGTGACGTGGTCGTTGCCACGCACGACGTGGGTGATGCCCATCTCAATGTCGTCCACAACCGACGCGATGGTGTAGAGCACCTGCCCGTCCGCGCGGATCAGCACCGGGTCGGACACCGATGCCGCGTCGATGGAAATCGGGCCAAGGATGCCGTCTTCCCATTCGATCCGTTCCTGGTTCAGCTTGAAGCGCCAGACGCCGTCACCGCGCTCCGCCCGCAGCTTCGCCTTTTCGTCGTCGGACAGCGCCAAGGCCGCCCGGTCATAGACCGGCGGCTTGCCCATGTTGAGCTGCTTCTTGCGCTTCAGGTCCAGTTCGGTCGGCGTTTCCCATGCCTCGTAGAAGCGGCCCATTTCGCGTAGTTTATCGGCGGCCTCGGCGTAGCGGTCCAGCCGCAGCGACTGCCGTTCGATCCGGTCCCAGGTGATCCCCAGCCATTCGAGATCCTGTTTCAGCGCGTCGACATAGGCCTCCTTCGACCGCTCCGGATCGGTATCGTCGATCCGCAGGACGAAGGTTCCGCCGCTCTTCCGGGCGATCAGAAAGTTGAACAGGGCGGTGCGCAGGTTGCCGACGTGGATGTAACCGGTGGGCGAGGGTGCGAAACGGGTAACGGTCATGATGGGTGCCTCCTGACGAGGCGCGGTGTTTTCACACAAAGGGCATTTTGTCTAGATATGGCAGTCTGAGCCGGGATATTTCCGCTTTGCGCCCCCGGACGTGGCGCGGCATGGTGGCGGCAAATGAAAGGCTGTCCATGTCCCAAGTCCTGACCGTTACGCTCAATCCTGCACTCGACCTCGCCACCTCGGCGCTCACTGTCAAACCCGGGCTCAAGCTGCGCTGCACCGAACCCACGGTCGAACCCGGCGGCGGAGGCGTCAACGTGGCGCGCGCCATCACCCAGCTTGGCGGCAAGGCACGTGCCTTGGTGGCGCTGAGCGGTCCGACGGGCGCGGCGCTTGAGCGTGAACTGCACGCCCGCCATCTCGATGTATTGCGGATCGAAGGCCCGGGCGAAACGCGGCAAAGCTTTGCCGTAACCGACGCCACCAGCAGCGACCAGTACCGCTTCGTTCTGCCGGGACCGGCGTGGAGCACCGCGCAGCTGGACGCCATGCTCGACACCATCGACGCCCAGTGCGAACCGGACGCCTTCGTGGTGCTGTCCGGCAGCATGCCGCCCGGCGCCGCGCCCGGCTTTGTCACCCGGGCCTGCATCCATCTGGGCACACGCCGGGTGATCCTCGACACTTCGGGCGAACATCTCGAACATCAGGCGACCGCGCCGCAGCCCGCACCTTACGTCCTGCGCATGGACAGCGCAGAGGCCAAGGCCCTCTCCGGTCAGGGGCTGGAGACACGCGCCGAGAGCGTCGGCTTCGCCGAGGACCTGCGCAAACGGGGCGTGGCTGAGATCGTCATCATCGCGCGCGGCAAGGACGGGTCGGTGATGGCCGGACCGGATGGCCTATGGCACACCTCCGCCGCCAACGACGTGGTCGTCTCGGCCATCGGCGCGGGGGACAGCTTTGTGGGCGGGTTCACCATGGCGCTCGCGCAGGGACACCCGGCACCGGAGGCGCTTCGTCGCGGGGCCGCGGCAGCCGCGGCGGCGGTCATGAGCCCCGGAACCCAGTTGTGCCTGCCCGGGGACTACGAACTGCTCCTGCCCCGGACGAGCCTGACCCGGTTTTGACGGACGCAGCGTTTCCATTCGGCAATATGGCCTTACGGAGTTCGACGTGGCAGTTAGGGCGTCATGCGCCTGTTCATCGCCCTTTCCCTGCCACCGGATGCACGCGGTCCCCTGACCGCGCTGCAGGAACGCCTGCCGGTCGGACGCCCCGTTCCCGAAGAGAACCTGCACCTGACGCTCGCCTTCCTCGGCGATCAACCCGACGAAGCGGTCGAGGCGCTGCATGACGCGCTGTCGACCCTGCGCGCCCCGGCGGTGCCCCTGACCCTCTCCGGTGCGGCGCTGTTCGGTGGCAAGAGCGGCCAGGCGGTGGGGCTGGAGGCGGACGGCGGCAAGGCGCTGACCGAGATGTTCGACCGGGTCCGTTCCCGCCTGCGCAGCGCCGGTGTGCGGGTCGAGCGGCGGCGCTTCCGCCCCCACGTGACGCTCGCGCGGCTGAAGGGCGGCGCGGATGCCTCGGGCGCACTGTCGGTGCTGGCGGGTGCCTCTATCGGTCCTGTCGTCGCAACCTCGTTCGGGCTGTTCCGGTCACATCTGAACCGCGACGGCGCGATTTACGAGGCGCTCTCGGTCTATGCGCTGGTGCTCTGACGCGCGGATGCCTATCTGCAGGCCATGACCCGCACCGACCCCGACACGTTCTACGACATTGCCCGCGCCGCGCTCGACGATCTGCCGGAGCCATTCCGTGCCGGCACGGCGGACGTGGTGCTGCGGGTCGAGGATTGGGCGCCGCGTCGTATCCTGGACGAGATGGGTATCGCCAATCCGCTCGAACTGACCGGTCTGTACGAGGGCATCCCGCTGACCGAGAAATCCGTCACCTTCCCCTCCCCCTATCCCGACACCGTCTGGCTTTTTCGCAAACCGATACTTCAGGAGTGGCGCGAACGGCAGGTCGATCTGACCGATCTCATCACCCATGTCGTCGTCCACGAGATCGCCCATCACTTCGGCTGGTCGGACGAGGATATCGCTGTCGTCGATCCCTGGTGGGAGTAGGGAAACCACGGCGTCTCTTGCACTTTATTCGGGAATGGTTCCTTAATTTCAAAAAAATATCTTTGAAAACAATGTGGAACGAGTCGCGATAGAAGCCGTTGTCCCCCCAGAAGCAAGACAATGGGAGCAACACCATGAAGACATTTTACGCATCCGCACTCGCCCTGACCGTGGCAGCCACCGGCGCTTTCGCCGAAAGCCATGCCAATGCAGAAGGCGACGCCGCGAAGATGACCGATCAGTCGACCATGACGCAGACGACCGATGCAACCGACGCCACCGAGTCCACCATGGACTCCGGCGCGAAGCTGATCCGCAGCCGCGACATCACCGGCGGTGACATCTACACCATGAACGAAGCCATGGACGAAGGCTCGGCCTGGGACATGGAATACACCGAAGTCGGCTCCGACTGGAACGACATCGGCGAGATCGAAGACATCGTTCTGGACTCCAGCGGCAAGATGATCGGCGTCGTGGCCGAAGTCGGCGGCTTCCTCGACATCGGTGACAAGCACGTCCTGCTTGAGCTGACCGAAGTGAAACTGGTGCCGGTCGACGACAAGAGCTATGCCATCGTCACCCGCCTGAACGAGGAAGACCTCGAAGCACGTGAAGACGTCGACGAAGGTTTCTGGGACTGATCCAGTTCCATTGAAAGAGAAAGGGGCCCCATCGTGGGTCCCTTTTTCATGCGCGGTCCGCCTGCGGCGCGCGCTCTTGCCGAAGCTCCGTCTTAACCTTCGTCCCGCCAGCGATTCACGATGGGATATCGCCGGTCCAGCCAGAATGCCCGATTGGTCAGACGCGCGCCGGGCGCCGACTGGAAGCGCTTGTATTCGCTGATGTAGAGCAGATGCTGGACCCGCATGGCGTCCTCTCGGCTGTAGCCCGCCGCCACGCAATCCGACACCGCGCCGTCCTGATCCACGAGAATATCCAGAATCGCGTCCAGCACCGGGTAATCGGGAAGCGAGTCGCTGTCCTTCTGATCGGCGCGCAGTTCTGCAGACGGCGGCTTCGTGATGATCCGTTCCGGGATGACCTCGCCCTCCGGCCCCTTCATCCAACCGCGATGGTTGGCGTTCCGCCAGCGGCAGGTCTCGAACACGCGGGTCTTGTAGAGATCCTTGATCGGGTTATAGCCGCCCGCCATATCGCCGTAGATCGTGGCATAGCCCACGGCGACCTCGGACTTGTTGCCGGTGGTCAGCAGCATTTCCCCGAACTTGTTCGACAGAGCCATCAGCAGGAGGCCGCGCAGGCGGGACTGGATGTTTTCTTCGGCCAGGTCGGGCTGGGTGCCCTCGAACAGCGGCGCCAGCGTTTCGGTGATGGCATCGCGCCCCTTGCCGATCGGCACGAAATCGTATCGGCACCCCAGCGCATTGGCACAGGCCTTGGCGTCTTCCAGCGAATGCTCGGAGGTGTATTCGGATGGCAGCATCACGCAACGCACGTTCTCCGCTCCAAGTGCGTCTACTGCGATGGTCGCAACCAGCGCGGAATCCACCCCGCCCGACATGCCCAGAAGAACCTTGCCGAAACCCGTCTTGCGGCAATAGTCGCGCAGGGCCAGGACCATGACGTTGTAGTCCTGTTCCCACGCATCGGGATGCGTGACAAAGGTGCCTTCCTCGGCCGTCCAGCCCTCGTCGCCACGGACGAAATCGACGGTGGTCGTGACCTCTTCGAAGACCGGGAGCTGCACGGCAAGCCGCGCGCGCGGGTTCATCACGAAGGAACCGCCATCGAACACCTGGTCATCCTGCCCGCCCACCATGTTCAGGTAGGCCAGCGGCAGGCCGGATTCGACCACCCGTGCGATCATCTTGTTCAGCCGGGTTTCATACTTGTTGCGGAAGTAGGGCGACCCGTTCGGCACGACGAGGATCTCCGCCCCGGATTCTTCCATCGCCTCCACGACGTCCGGATACCACGCATCTTCGCAGACCGGCATGCCGACGCGCACGCCATTGATGCTGACCGGTCCCTGCAACTGATCGCGCGAAAACAGCCGCACCTCGTCGAAGACGTTGAAGTTGGGCAGGAAATACTTGTGCGTCACCGCGGCAACCTTGCCGCCCTGCAAGACGTAGTACGAATTGTGCAGCTTCGCGCCCTCGGGGCAGGGTCCGCCGATGGCCAGCGCAGGGCCGTCCGCACAGGCCTTTGCCAGCGCCTCGATCTCGCGCACAGCGGCGTTGACGAAGGCCGGCTTCACGATCAGGTCCTGCGCCTGGTAGCCGGTGATGAACATCTCGGGCAGCGCCACGAGGTCGGCGCCCTGCGCGCGTCCCTCCTCCCACGCGGCCCGCGCCTTGGCGGCATTTCCGGCAAGATCCCCCACCGTGGGATTGAGCTGAGCCATCGTCAGGCGGAACCGGTCGGTCATCGCGCGTCCTTTCGTCGTCGTCCTCCACATAGCGGCAGGATGCGGTGGTGAAAAGCGCACCATGGCAAAAGACATTGCCCCGAGGCATTGCGTCCTTTACCACTCGGAGGACCTCAATCATCCGCTGCGAGGGGGCGGCAAAGCCATGAAAACCGTTCGCATTCTGTCTGTTCTGGGCGCGCTCGCACTGGGTTCCGCCGCCATGTCGCAGCAGGACGTGGTGACGAAGGAATACGACGACGGCGGCGTGTACGAGGGCACCTTTCTCGACGGTCTCCAACACGGGCGCGGCACCTACCGCCTGCCGAACGGCTATGAATACACCGGCGAATGGGTCGAGGGAGAGATCCGCGGCGAAGGCGTGGCCCGCTTCCCCAACGGGTCGGTCTACGAAGGCCAGTTCGCCAAGGGCAAACCCGAAGGCATGGGCAAGATCACCTTCGCGGACGGCGGCACCTACGAAGGCTCGTGGCTCGACGGCAAGATCACCGGCCAGGGCGTGGCGACCTATGCAAACGGCGTCCGCTACGAAGGCGCCTTCCGCAATGCCCTGCACCACGGCAAGGGCGTGATGACCGCGCCCAACGGCTACGTCTACGACGGCCAATGGGTCAACGGCGTCAAGGAGGGCACGGCCAAGATCACGTACCCCGACGGCTCGGTCTACGAAGGCCGCGTCGCCAATGGCGAACGCGACGGCGTGGGCAAGCTCGAGATGCCCGACGGCCTGATCTACGAAGGCACGTGGCGCGACGGCCAGATCGACGGCAACGGCAAGCTGACCCAGCCCAACGGCGACATCTACGAAGGCGCGCTGGTCGACGGCCGCCGCGAAGGTCAGGGCAAGGTCACCTACGTGTCTGGCGACGTCTACGACGGCGAATTCAACAACGACCAACGCCATGGCACCGGCACTTTCGTCGGCAAGGACGGCTACCGCTACGAGGGCAACTGGATCGCCGGCCAGATCGAGGGGCAGGGCAAGGTCACCTACCCCGACGGCTCCGTCTACGAAGGGGAATTCACGGGCGATCTGGCGAACGGCACCGGAAAGATCACCTATCCCGACGGCGCCACCTACGAAGGCACCTGGATCGATGGCGTGATCGACGGCAAAGGCATCGCCACGTATCCCAACGGCCTGCGCTACGAAGGCGATTTCGTGAACGCCCGTAACGACGGCTTCGGCATCATGACCTACCCCGACGGCTACCGCTACGAAGGCGAATGGCAGGATGGCGAACGTCACGGTGCGGGCACCGCCACCTATCCCGACGGCACGGTCTACGAAGGGCAGTTCCGCGACGGTCTGCGCCACGGCCAGGGCACGATCACCATGCCCACCGGCTTCCGCTACGTCGGCGCCTGGGCCAACGGCGAGATCAACGGCGAGGGCGTGGCCACCTACGCCAACGGCGACGTGTACGAAGGCGCCTTCCGCAATGGCAAGCGCGAGGGCGAAGGCACCATGCGCTACGCCACCGGCGAACAGGCCACCGGCGAATGGATCGGCGGCGCGCTTACCCGGAACAGCACCACCACACCGGCCCCCGATGCCGCCGGGACCGAAGACGGCGCGCCCACGCCCGAAGACCCGCCAGCCGACCAGTAACCGACACGGCAGTACGCGCCGACACGTCGCGCAGCACGCTGTCCAACCCGTCCGTTCACTTTGGCGAATTCACCAGCGCCCACGGCAGCCCGCGCGGGCAACCGCACTGAACCGGCACCAAAGGAAGGAAGCGGCGGGACAAGCGCGTCCCGGTCCTTCATCTTGGCCGAAATACCTCCGCCGGAGGCGTCCGACGACCGGACAGTGCCAGCCGTCTCCATCCCGCGAAACACGCCGTAGGGTGGCGTTCAACGCCACCTGCCCCCAAACGAAAACGCCCCGCAGCATGTGCGGGGCGTTTCGAAAAGCAGTCGGGTCTGGCGGCGGCTCAGGCCATCCACCACCGCTCCGCCATGCGGGCGTTGTCCATCTGCCAAAGGTTGCCGACCTTCTCGGGGCTCGCAACCTTGTTGGAGATCGCCTGAACGTAGTTGGCAAACATCGGCACCAGAACGCCGCCCTCGTCGCGAAGGATCATCTGCATCTCGCCGTACATCTCGCGGCGTTTTGACGAATCCAGTTCGGCACGCGCGTCTACCAGTAGTTCCTGGAAACGGGCACTGTCGTTCGAGCCCCACTGGCTGTCGTTCCAGGGCGCACCTTCCGCGTAGGCGGTCGAGAACATCCAGTCTTCCGTCGCACGGCCCGACCAGTACGAGGCGCAGAACGGCTTCTTCAGCCAGACGTTCGACCAGTAGCCATCCGCCGGCTCCTGCACCACGTTGATGTTGATCCCGCCCGGCTTGGCCGAAGCCTGGAACAACTGCGCCGCGTCTACCGCACCTTCGAACGCCGCAGAGGACGCCGACAGGTTGATGTCGAGGGAATCCATCCCGGCTTCCTTGAGGTAGAACTTCGCCTTGTCGGGATCGTAGGAAAGCTGCTCCATCTCCAGATAGTACTGGTTGGCGGGACCGATGGGGCTGTCGTTGCCGACCTGGCCGTGGCCCAGCAGGATCTTGTCGACCATTTCCTGACGATTGATGCCGTGCTTCAGCGCCTTGCGGACGTTGACGTTGTCATACGGCGCGACATCGGTCAGCATCGGGAAGATATAGTGCTGGTTGCCCGTCACTTCCTGGATGCGGATCATCGGGTTCGCCTTCAGCAGCGCCTCCGTCTTGAAGTCGATCCGGTTGATCGCGTCCACCTGACCGGTCATCAGGGCGTTCATGCGGGCGGTGTTGTCGTTGATCGCGATATACTCGATCTCGTCGAAGAAGCCCGCCTCGTCACCCTTGTAGTGATCCGGATAACGTGTGCCGACAAAGCGCACGCCCGGCTCGAACGCCTGCACCTGATAAAGGCCGGTGCCGATGCCCTTGGCGATGGCCTCTTCGATCATGCCTGCCGGGTAAATCAGGATGTGGTAGTCGGACAGCAGGTAAGGCAGGTCGGCGTTGCCTTCGGCCAGCGTCAACTGCACCTGCAAATCGCCGGTCTTCTTCATTTCTACGATCGGTTCGACGATGGGCTTCGCGGCGGATTTCGCACCTTCCGCGATGTGCATCTGCAGCGATTCGATCACGTCGTCCGCGCCGAAGGACTTGCCGTTATGGAAGGTCACGCCCGGGCGCAGGTTGAACGTCCAGGTCTTCGCGTCCGGGGTCGCTTCCCAGTCGGTCGCCAGCTCGCCGCGCAAGGAGCCGTCCGGCGCGATCTCGGTCAGGCTGTCGAACACCGCACCCTGCGCGGAGGCGATCATGAACAGGTCGGAGTGTGTCCGCCCGTCCCAGTTGTCGGATGTGTTGGCCCCGGACAGGCCGGCCTTCAGTCGGCCACCCTTCTTGGCCTGGGCGCGCAGCGGCAGGCCGGAGGCCGCCAGCACACCGGCGGCGGCACCCGTGGTCAGTAGTCCGCGTCGGCTGATACGTGTCATTGTCGTGTCTCCCTGTTTTTATCTTGCCCACGACCCGGAGGCCTTTGGGAACTTAACGATTCTCGATGCAGTTTAAACGCAAATTACCGCGAGCGATGCCCGTCTTCCGTCAGTCCATCTTGTTCACGGCGGCGTCGCCGATGTTGTCCAGCCCGCGTTCCGTCAGCAGGTTCGTCAGCCAGTCGGGGTCCATCTCCGGCACCGAGGAAAGCAGCAGGTCGGTGTAGGGGTGATGAGGCGGCTTGAACATCCCGGCCTTGGCGCCCTGTTCGACCACCTGGCCATCCTTCATCACGACCACCTCGTCGGCGATCGACCGCACCGTCGCAAGGTCGTGGGTGATGAACATGTAGGACAGGCCCAGCTCGTCCTGCAACCGCGCCAGCAGACGCAGGATGCCCTCTGCCACAAGCTGATCGAGCGCGCTCGTGACCTCGTCGCAGATGATGAATTTCGGCTCGGCGGCCAGCGCGCGGGCGATGCCGATCCGCTGTTTCTGGCCGCCGGACAGTTCCGAGGGCAGCCGGTGGAGGTATTGCTTAGCGGGCAGTTCGATCTGCTCCAGCAAATCCGCCACGCGGTCGCGCTTTGCCCGCCCGCGCAGGCCCATGTAGAATTCCACCGGGCGGCCTATGATTTCGCCGATGGTCTGGCGCGGGTTCAGCGCCGTGTCCGCCATCTGATAGATCATCTGGATCTGCCGCAACTGGTGGCGCGACCGTTTGCGGTAATCGAGGGGCAGCGCCTCTCCGTCCAGCTCGATCCGTCCGATGCGCGGCGGAAGCAGCCCGGTGATGCAGCGCGCCGTGGTCGATTTGCCCGATCCGCTTTCGCCGACAACCGCCACCGTCCGGCCTGCGTGGATATCGAAACTGACGTCGTGCAGCACGTCGATTTCTCCGTAGGCCGCCGTCACCCCCTGCACGGAAATCACCGGCGTGGCGTCCAGCGCGGGCGCGGGTTTGGCCGGACGCACGAACTCCCGCACGGCCCAGAGGCTCTTGGTGTAGTCTTCCTGCGGATGGGACAGCATCTCGCGCGTTTCGGCCTCTTCGACCTCGTCGCCCTTGAGCAGCACCTTGATCCGGTCCGCCATCTGCGCCACCACCGCCAGATCGTGCGTGATGTAGATCGCCGCCGTGTCGAACTGTTCGACGATATCGCGGATGGAGGCGAGCACCTCGATCTGCGTCGTCACGTCCAGCGCCGTCGTCGGCTCGTCGAAAATGATGAGATCGGGCCGACAGGCCATGGCCATCGCCGTCATCGCCCGCTGCAACTGCCCACCGGACACCTGGTGCGGATAGCGAAAGCCGATCTCCTCCGGGTTGGGCAGGCGCAGCCGGCGGTACAGCTCCACCCCGTCTTCGGCGCTTTCGGCCTTGGACGACACGCCATGCTGCACCGGCGCCTCGGTGTGCTGGTCGATCAGCTTGTGAGCGGGGTTGAACGAGGCCGCCGCAGACTGCGCAACGTAGGCGATACGCTTCCCCAGCAACTGGCGCTTGGTCTCGGCGCTCGCCGCCAGCAGGTCGATCCCGTCGAAGGTCACCGAACCGCCGGAAATCCGCACGCCATCCCGGCAGAAGCCCATGGCAGCCAGGCCGAGCGTCGACTTGCCCGCCCCGGACTCGCCGATCAACCCCAGCACCTCGCCCTTCTTCAGGGTCAGATCCACGCCCTTGATGATCGGGTTCCAGGTATCGTCGGATCGCCCCTCGATCCGCACATCGCGCATTTCGACAAGCAGATCGGACATTGCTTACTCCTTCAGGCCCGAGCTTCGGTGCAGCATCCAGTCCACGACAAAGTTCACCGCGACGGTCAACAGGGCGATGGCGCCCGCGGACAGCAGCGGCGCGGCGGCGATCTGGGGCGCGAAGCCCGCGTAGTTGATGAAGGCCGACAGGTCCTTCACCATCGTTCCCCAGTCGGCCAGCGGCGGCTGGATGCCGAGGCCAAGGAACGACAGGGCGGAAATCGTCAGGAAGACAAAACAGAACCGCAGCCCGAACTCCGCCAGCAGCGGCGCGGTGGCGTTGGGCAGGATCTCGCGGAAGATGAGGTACAACAGCCCCTCACCCCGCAGTTTGGCCGCCTCGATGTAGTCCATGACGACGATGTTCATCCCCACGGCCCGCGCCAGGCGAAACACCCGCGTCGAATCGATGACCGCGATGATCAGCACCATGGCAATCGTCAGACCCGTGCCGGACACCCAGGCGCTGGCCACGGTTATCAGCAGCAACGAGAAGATCAGCGACGGGATCGCCATCAGCACGTCGACACCCCGGCTCAGCAACTGGTCCATCCAGCCCTGCAGAGTGGCCGCCAGGAACCCCAGCGTACCGCCCAGCAGGAAAGCCAGGACCGTCGTGGCAAAGGCGATACCGACCGTGTTTTGCGCGCCGTAGATCAGACGGGACAGGATATCGCGGCCGATCTGGTCGGTGCCCAGCGGGAAATCGGGGTTGCCGCCCACCGCCGGGTTGCCGCCCGGAACGATGTTGGCCTGTCCAAAGACCTGCTCCTGCCCATGCGGGGCAAGCACACCGGCAAAGATCGCGAGGAAGGCGTAGATCAGGATCACGAGGATGCCGAAGGCCGCGGTCAGCGGCATGTTCTGGAACATCCTCCGCGTGCCGGACGTCCCCACGTACCGCCCGAAGAGGCGAAAGACAAAGGCCGCCGCAGCAGCGACGGCCACGCCATGCACCGTCCAGCGGAAATACAGGACAGACGCCACCGGCGCCCCTGCCTCGTTCGCCGCGGGCTGAAGATACAGCCAAACCCCGCCAAGGATCACCGCAACGCCAAGGGCGTAACCGAATGCCACGGCGTAGTTCATGTCGCGGAAGTAGGGCTTGTTGCCGGTCGCCTTCTGCCCGGCAAAACGGAAAAGCCAGCCAGCCGCCGCCACGATGGCAAGCGCGATGAGGACCTTGATCCAGATGCTCATTTGGGATGCCTCAGGCGCGGGTTGGTCAGGATCGACATGATGTCCGCCGTCAGGTTCAGCAGGATATAGGCGCCGGCGAAGATCAGGCAGCAGGCCTGCACCACAGGTATGTCACGGATCTTGACGCTGTCGACAAACAGCTGCCCGATGCCCGGATAGACAAAGACCACCTCGACCACCACGACGCCGGTGATCAGGTAGGCGAGGTTCAGGGCAATGACATTGATGATCGGCGCCAGCGCGTTGGGCAGCGCGTGGCGGACGATCACCCGCATCGGCTTGATCCCCTTCAGGCGGGCCATCTCGATATAGGGCGACGCCAGCAGGTTGATGATCGCCGCGCGGGTCATCCGCATCATCTGAGCCGTCACCACCAGCGTCAGCGTCAGCGCCGGCAGCAACGTCTTTTCCAGCCGTTCGCCAAAGCTCATGCCTTCGTAGATGTTCGACAGGCTCGGCAGGATCGGGTTCAGCACCGCAAGGAAGAGGATCAGCAGGTAGGCCAGGAAGAACTCCGGCGACGAAACGGAAGTCAGCGACGCGATGTTCGCCGTCTTGTCGAAGACGGAGTTCCGGTAAAGCGCCGCGAGCACGCCCAGCGTCACCGCGAAGGGAACCGCGATCGCCGCCGTGACGCCCGCAAGGAACATGGTGTTGGCAAAGCGCGGCGCAATCTGCGCGGCGACCGTGGTTCTGACGCCGCTGTCCGATCCCACGAAGGACGAGAAGTTCGCCTGAGCGAAGGAATTGCCAAGGTCCCCTCTCAGCGCATCGAACAACCACTGGAAGTACCGCACCACCGGCGACTGATCGAGCCCGAGATCCCTCCGGATCGACTCAACCGCTTCCGGCGTGGCCCCCTGACCAAGGATGGCCTGGGCAAAGTCACCCGGCAGCATGTTGACCGCCGCGAATATCACGATGGACACGATGAACAGGGTCAGGATGCCAAGAGCCAGACGCTGAAGGATGATTTTTAGGACCGGATTCACGTTCCCTGTGGTTCTTTTTTTATTGACTGATGAGTCAACATTAACGGCGGTTCATTGTATGTAAACCCTCTTGTCGGGAAATCTCATCCATCGCCCTGACCAATTCCGCGCTGATACCCGGTTCCGACAAGGCATGACCGGCATTCCGAACCATCCGCAGATCCGCTTCGGGCCAGGCCTGAGCCAGTTCCCAAGCGCGGCGCGGCGGGCAGATCATGTCGTAACGCCCCTGCACGATCACCCCCGGCGTGCCCTTCAGCCGGTCGATGTTGGCCAGGATCCAGCCGTCATGCTCAAGAAAGCCGTCATTGGCGAAATAGTGGTTCTCCAACCGGGCGAAGGCGCGGGCATAATGGCCGGGGGACTCGCCTCCGTTACCATTGGAATAGACCGTGGCCAGGGCGTTCTCCCAGGCGCACCAGGCCTGCGCATGGCGGGTCTCGGTCGGCAGATCTCCACAGAACAGCCGCTTGGCGTAAGCGCCGATCATGTCGCCGCGCTCGTCCTCGGGGATCAGGTGCGTGAACCGCGCCCAGGGCTCCGGCCAGAACTGGCCCGCGCCGCCGCCATAGAACCACTCCAGCTCCGCCTTGGTCATCATGAAGACGCCGCGCAGCACAAGATGGCTGACCCGGTCGGGGTGGCTGATGCCGTAGACCAGGGCCAGCGTCGCGCCCCAGCTGCCGCCGAACACCGCCCAGCGGTCGATGCCCAGCGTGTCGCGGATCATCTCGATGTCGGACACAAGGTGCCATGTCGTGTTGTTCACCACGCTGGCGTGCGGCTTCGACCGCCCGCAACCGCGCTGGTCGAACAGAACGACACGATAGACCTGCGGATCGAAGTAACGCCGCATCGCCGGGCTGCATCCGCCCCCCGGCCCGCCGTGCAACACCACCACCGGCACGCCTTCGGGGTTGCCGCACTGCTCCACATAGATCTGATGTCCGTCGCCCGTATCGAGCGTCCGCTGGTCGAACGGATCAACCGGAGGGTAAAGATACTGCGCTGCGCGCTTTTGGCCCGGGATTTTGTCCATGTCCTACCTATATTGGCCAAGCATAGGGAAAGACCATGGGGAATGTCATGACGACCACCGTCGACGCATCGGAGATCGCAAAATTCGAGGCAATGGCCGCCGAATGGTGGGATCCGAACGGCAAGTTCAAACCTCTGCACATGATGAACCCCGTCCGGCTCGACTACATCACGACCCAGATCGCCGGAGAGTTCGACCGCCGGCTCGGCACCGAAAAGCCCTTCACCGGCCTGCGCATCCTCGACATCGGCTGCGGCGGCGGACTCCTGTGCGAACCGATGGCCCGCCTGGGCGCCGAGGTCGTGGGCGTCGACGCCGCCGCCCGCAACATCCCCGTGGCCGAAGCGCACGCGGCGCAGTCCGGCCTCGCCATCGACTACCGCCACACCACGGCCGAGGATCTCGCCGCAGCGGGAGAGCGCTTCGACGTCGTGCTGAACATGGAGGTCGTCGAACACGTGGCCGACCCCCTCGTCTACCTGACCGCCTGCCGCCAGCTCCTGAAACCCGGTGGCCTGCACCTCTGCTCGACCATCAACCGCAATCCGAAAAGCTTCGCCATGGCCATCGTCGGCGCGGAATACGTCATGCGCTGGCTGCCGAAGGGCACCCACGAATGGTCGAAGTTCATCACGCCCGACGAACTCTACGACCTCATGCGCCGCGCCGGCCTCGACCCTGTCGACCGCAAGGGCTACGTCTTCAATCCGGTGTCCTGGCGCTGGTCGATCTCCGATCGCGACCTCTCGGTCAACTACGTGACCGCGGCCCTCGCCCCCGCCTCCTGAACCGGACCCGGCCTCCGCCCTTCATCTTGGCGAAAATACCTCGGGGGAGCGGCTCCGCAGGAGCGGCGGGGGCAGCGCCCCCATCCGGCGCTGGCCACCGGTCCTAGCCCTCGAGCTTGCCGCGCAGTTCCCGCAACACGGGGATCGCGGCGCGCACCTTGTCGTCGCCCAGGTCGGTCATCACCTCGTCGATCAGCGGCGTGATCGCCGCCAGCGCCGCATCGCGGGCCGACCGTCCGGCGGGCGAGATCGACACCATCTTGCGCCGCGCGTCGTCCCAGTCGGGACGGATGTGCACATACCCGGCGATTTCCAGCTTCGACAGGGTGTTGGTCATCGCGCCGCGCGTCACATGGAACGACCGGGCCAGTTGCGCCGGGCTTTTCTCGCCGCCGCGCGCAAGCTGGTTCAGCACCGAAAAGTGCGAGATCTCCATCCGGTTCGGCAGCACCTTGGTCAGCCGCGCCCGCAACAACTGGTCCGCGACAAGCAGCTCGCTGAACAGCGAAATCGCAAGCCCGCTGCCGTCGCTCATGTCTCCGGGCCCGAGAATACCCTGTCGTGGGTCAGCGCCGGGACCTTGCGCCGCGCCTCCGCGACCTCCGACAGGTCGATGTCGACCACGTACACGCCGGGCGTCGTACCGGCGTCGAGGATCACCTCACCCCACGGCGACACCACCAGCGAATGCCCCCAGGTCTTCCGCGCCCGCCCGCTGCGCGCCGCATGCGTGCCGCACTGCGCCGGGGCAAGCACGAAACAGCCGGTCTCGATCGCGCGGGCCTGCAACAGCGGTTTCCAGTGCGCCGGCCCGGTGCCCGGCGAAAAGGCCGCCGGGACGGTCAGGATCTCCGCGCCCGCCTGTGCCAGCGCCCGGTACAGGTAGGCAAACCGGACGTCGTAGCACACCGTCATGCCGATGGCGCCGACATCGGTCTGCGCAACCACCGCGCACGCGCCCGGCGCATAGCCCGACGATTCGGCGTAGGTTTCCGTCTCCGACACCTGCACGTCGAACATGTGCATCTTGTCGTAACGCGCCACGATGCCGCCCGAGGGGTCGATCAGGATCGACCGGTTGACGAAGCGCTCTTCCGGCGGCTCGGCCTTCAGCGCCAGCGACCCGGCCAGCACCCACAGGCCGCTGGCCGCGGCCTGCGCGCACAGCCCGGACAGCACCCGGTCCCCGGTCTCGTGCCGCAGGACCTCTTTCTGGTGCGCCCGGTCCATCGACACGCAATTGCAGACCTCCGGGGTCAGCGCGATCTCTGCGCCGTCCGCCTTCGCCTCCTTCAGCATCGCGCGCATGGTCGCGAGGTTCTGCTCCGGATCGTCGGAGGAGGTCATCTGCAGCAGGGCAACCCGCATCAGCCTGCCAGCAACGGGTCGAGCTTGCCCTCCCGCTCCAGCGCCGCGAGGTCGTCGTAGCCGCCGACATGGGTGTCACCGACAAAGATCTGCGGCACGGTATGGCGGCCGTGGGCACGGTCCATCATCTCGGACCGCCGCGCGGGTTCTTCCAGCACGTTTATCTCGTGGAACGCGACTCCCTTCGATGTCAGAAGCCGCTTGGCCGCGTGGCAGTAGCCGCACAGCGGGGAGGAGTAGATCTCGACGTTTTGCATGGCGCTTTTCCTTTCGGTCCATCGACCTTTAGCGGAAACTTAAGGGTCTTTGACGACACGCGCCAGAACGGAGACGCAGACCTGCTGTGCGCCAGCGGACAAGCAGGCCTCGGCACAGGCAGCAAGCGTCGCCCCCGTGGTCATCACGTCGTCCACTAACAGCACCCTGCGGCCCGCCATCAGCCCCGCCCGCCCGGCGCGTGCCGCGATTCGTCCCGACAATACCTCGAACCGCTGCGCGCGTGTCTTTCCGTCCAGCAGCGGCGTGGCCTGCCGCCGCTCCAGCGCGTCGGGGCACCAGTCGATCCCCAACGTGCGCGCAAGCGACCGGGCCAGCAGCGCCGACTGGTTGTACCGCCGCGCCAGATGGCGATTAAGGTGCAGCGGCACGGGCACCGCCAGCGTCCCGGGCGTCACCATGTCGCGGCTGACCCGCGCCATCCACTCCGCCGCGGGCGCCGCGATGTCCTGCCGGTCGCCGTGCTTCAGCGCCAGCACAAGCCGCCGCCCCACGTCCGCATAGACCAGCGCCGCGCGCCCGCCGACCCAAGGCCGCGCCAGCGTCAGGCAGTCGTCGCAATGCTCCACTGTCCCGGATTCCCCCGGCAGCGGCGCACCGCACACGTCGCAGGCCAGCCCGGTGATGAACCGCGTTTCGCGCCAGCAGGCGCCGCACAGGCCAAAGTCGGTCTCCACCAGACCGCCGCACGACAGGCATCGCGGCGGGTAAACAAGCTGTACGAGGGTTTGCATCCGCGCGGCCCAGAAATTATCTGCTCTCATATGGACAACCCTCCCCGCCTGACCGACCGGGCCGCCCTGACCCGCAACCGCCGACGCGCCGACACCAAGGCGCTGTTCCTGCACGAAATCGCGCGGGATGAGGCGGAGGATCGGCTGGCCATGGTTAAAAGGGCGTTTACCGCCCCCGCCGTGGTGACGCCCTTTCCCGCCATCTGGCAACAGACCTTCCCCGGAGCGCGCATCGTCAGGGACACCGAACTCCTCGATCTGACGCCGGGCGCTCATGACCTCGTGATCCACGCGCTTTGCCTGCACTGGGCCGACGACCCGGTGGGCCAGCTCATCCAGGTCAGGCACGCGCTGAAACCCGACGGTCTTGCGCTGGTGCTCGCGTTCGGGGGCCAGACGCTCCACGAACTGCGCGCCGCGCTCGGGCAGGCGGAGGCCGAGATCACCGGCGGTCTTTCGCCCCGCGTCCTGCCCATGGCCGAGATCCGCGACCTGGGTGCGCTCATGCAGCGTGCCGGCCTGGCCCTGCCGGTGGCCGACAGCGCGCCTCTCGACGTCAGTTACCGCAGCGCGCTGCACCTGATGCAGGAGCTCCGGGCCATGGGCGAGGGCAACGCACTCGACGCGCGGATCAGGCGCTTCACCCGCCGCCGCGTCCTTCTGCGCGCGGCCGAGATCTACGCCGAAAGCTACCCGGCCGAGGACGGCCGCGTCCGCGCCACCTTCGAGATCCTGACCCTGACCGGCTGGGCGCCCGACGCAAGCCAGCCGCAGCCCCTCCGCCCCGGCAGTGCGGCAAAGCGTCTGGCCGACGCACTGGGCACGCAGGAAACACCGTTGAAAGATTGACCTGTCAGCATGACACGATACCTAGCTGGCGACACATTCCAAGAAGGGGACAAGACCGATGCTGGATGGCACGACGACCGGGACGCGACCCACGCACGCCCCCTCTGACCACCCGAAGGTGACCACCGGCAAGGTCGGGGTTCTGCTGGCCAACCTGGGCACGCCGGACGGGCACGATTACTGGTCCATGCGGCGCTATCTCAGTGAATTCCTGTCCGACCGCCGCGTGATCGACTATGCGCCGTGGAAATGGCAGCCGCTTCTGCAACTGGTCATCCTGTCGAAACGGCCTTTCACATCCGGCGCCGCCTATCGGTCGATCTGGAACAACGAGGCGAACGAGTCTCCGCTGATGACCATCACCAAGGCCAAGACCGCCAAGATCGCCGCCCGCATGGCAGAGCAATACGGAGATCAGGTCGAGGTCGCCTTCTGCATGCGCTACGGCAACCCATCGACGCAGTCGAAGGTGCGCGAGCTGGTGGAAAAGGGCTGCCACAAGATCCTGTTCTTCCCGCTCTACCCGCAGTACGCCGGCGCGACCTCCGGCACCGCGAACGACCAGTTCTTCCGCGCGCTCATGGCGGAGAAATGGCAGCCCACCGCGCGCATCGTCGATCCCTATTTCGCACATCCGAAATACGTGGAGGCACTGGCCCAATCTGTCGAACGCGCCTATGCCGCGGCAGAGCAGAAGCCGGACCTTCTGATTTGTTCCTATCACGGTCTGCCGCAACGCTACCTGGTGGAAGGCGACCCCTATCACTGCCAGTGCCAGAAGACGACGCGGCTGCTGAAAGAGCGTCTCGGATGGGACGATTCGCAGATCAAGACCACCTTCCAGAGCCAGTTCGGCCCCGAGGAATGGCTGCGTCCCTACACCGTCGAAGAGGTCGCCCGGCTGGCGAAGGAAGACGGCGTGAAACGCATCGCCGTCTGCGCACCGGCCTTCTCGGCCGACTGCATCGAGACGCTGGAAGAGATCAACGAGGAGATCAAGGAAAGCTTCGAACACGCCGGCGGCGAGAGCTTTACCTACATCCCCTGCCTCAACGACGACGACGCCCATATCGACGCGCTCAGCACGGTGATCGGCGAAAACCTGTCCGGCTGGGTCGACTGATCGCCGATCAGGTCAAGGGGCAGGTCTTGGGGATACGCGCTCGGGACCTGCCAGACCTTGAGCGGAAAATGAAAAAGGCGGTGCCGTCGCACCGCCTTTTCTATTCTCAAGACCCGCACGGTTGCGGGTGCGACTGACGATTAGTCAGCAGCAGCAGCCGCAACGATTGCGATCAGCAGCAGCGGGATCAGCAGAGCTGCGGAAGAAGAAGACGCCTGGGTCTCTTCAACAACAACAACCGGCTCGACTTCCATGACCACGTCGTCCTTTGCGTAGGAACCGGCCATTGCGGAAGTTGCAGCAGCTGCAAATGCGGCGGCGAGTGCGAGTTTCTTCATGTTATCCTCCAGATATTCGCCTGCCGCGACCATAGCGGTCCATACGACAGGCACCCAAGACTTACCTCGTGACTCGTTCTAAGCAGCATTTCGAAGGCTTTGCAATTGCTTCTTAACGCGCGAAATTCGCCGCTCGCCCAAGTGTCGTCAAATTAGCAACACCTGAGTGCCCACAGACGCCATATCATACAGGGCTTCGATATGCTCGTTATAAAGGCCGATGCAGCCGTTCGAGGACCGGCGGCCGATCTTCCGCGTGTCGTGCGTCCCGTGGATGCGGTAATATTGCCAGCCCAGGTGCATCGCGCGGGTGCCAAGCGGGTTGTCCGGGCCGGGACCGACGTAGTCCGGCCACTCCGGGTTGCGGACCTTCATCGACGGGGTCGGACGCCAGTCCGGATTGGGATCTTTCAGCACGATGGAGGTGCGGCCGCGGCGTGTCAGGTCTTCGGTCAGCGGGACCGAGCAGGGGTACAGGTGATACTGCCCGTTTTCCTCCCAGTAGTGCAGCGCGCGCGATGAGATATCGACCAGAATCGCACCCTTGGTCAGGTTCGAGAAATAGGGCTGCCAGTTCAGTGTCCGGAAACTGGAGATGTTGCGGCGTACCGAGGAATTCAGCTCGCGCTCGATCTCGGTCGTGCCTGCTCCGTTCACCTGTGCCAGTGCCGGGGTCGCGAGGGTAGCGGCGGTCGCGGCAAGAAATGCACGGCGGCCAATGGTAAAGCGTGGCGTATCAGCCATGTTTCTAGCTCCTGATCAGGGGATGTCCTGCCTGACACGCATAATATGGCTTGAATGCCTCAGTCGCAATTCAAAGGCTTGTCATCACGCAGCTTCACGCCGATGTGCGTTTGATCCGCAACGCGCGGCGCGGTAAGGCAGTCGAAACGCCTTAAATGCGAGAGCAGTCCTTATGAACCGTCGCGCCTTCCTGACCCTGTCCAGCCTTGCAGCGCTTGCAGCCTGCACCACGTCGCCCGCTCCGAGCGGTGGCGGCGGGGTCGGACCGGACGGCAGACCGCTTCCGCGCGTCTACCGGATCGGCCCCGGACAGCGCGGCCAGATCGAATACCGGATGCTGGATGCGGTCAACTCGTTGCGTCAGGCGTCCGGGGCCCCGACCCTGACACTCGACAGCAAGCTGCAGGCCGCTGCCGCCACCCACGCCCGCGACATGTCGGTCCAGAATCGTCCGTGGCATTTCGGCTCCGACGGTTCGTCGCCGATCGACCGGGTGCAGCGCGTGGGCTACACCGGCCGCCTCGTGGGCGAGGCGATCTCCGAAACCTACGAGACCGAGTTGGAAACGCTGTCCGCCTGGATGGAAGAGACGCCGACCCGCAACGTCATCCTCGACTCCTCCGCGACCGAGATGGGCTTTGCCTGGCATCAGGAGAGCAACGGCAAGATCTGGTGGTGCCTCGTGACCGGCGCATCCGGCATGGGCGCGACCCCCGGTATGCAGACCTGAGGTTTCGCGGCGAAACCTCCAATCTTTACAAACAGTTAACGCCGGACCGCAATGGCCCGGCGTTTTTACGTTCAGGGATTGATCTGGATCGGTGTGCCGTCTTGCACCATGGCATAGATGTCGCGCATCTGCTTGTCGGTCACGGCGATGCACCCGGCGGTCCAGTCGCGCGGGCTGCCCTTGCGATAGTTCGGCCCCTGCCCGTGGATGAAGATGTCGCCCCCCGGACTTTTGCCAAGCTCCTGCGCGGTCATCCGGTCCACCGGATTCGGATAACTGATGCCGATGGACAGGTAGAATTTGCTGTTCGGATTGCGGCGGTCGATGAAGTAGTTGCCTTCCGGCGTCTTGCCGTCACCCTCGATGAATTTGTGCCCCTGAGGCGCAAATCCCAGCCCCACGTTGTAGGACTTCAGCACCTTGTCATGGTGCAACAGGTGAAGGCGACGCTCCCCCTTGTTCACCACGACCTGGGTCACTTCCGGACCACGGTACGTGTAGAACTTGCTGGAACACGCCGAGACGCCCAGAACGGCCAGCAACAGAAGGCCGAGTTTCAGAAATCGCATTGTTCACTGCCCCTGAACATTTTTTGCGACCATACACCAATTCGCCACGCCGGAACATCTCACGATTTCGCCAGCGTGACCTGCGAAACAAGCTCCACGTGAGTCGACCAGCGGAACTGGTCCACAACCTGCACCCAGTCGAGCGTGTAGCCCGCCGCGATCAGCCGGGCGGCGTCCCGGGCGTAGCTGACCGGGTTGCACGACACGTAGGCGATTCGCGGCACACGGGCGCTTGCCAGCTCTGCCACCTGCGCCTCTGCCCCGGCCCGGGGCGGGTCGATCACCACACCGTCGAATCGCGACAGCTCGTCCGGCAACAGCGGGTTGCGGAACAGGTCGCGGGTCTCGTGCGTGACGTGGCGCAGACCCTTGCCCTGCCGCCACCCCTTGTCGAGCGCACGCGCCATGGCGGCGTCACCCTCCGCCGCATGGACCTTCCCGCGAGAGGCCAAAGGCAGCGCAAATGTCCCGCAGCCCGCAAAGAGGTCGGCCATGTGGGAACAGCCCTCAAGCGCTTCCTGCACACCGGCCAGCAGCGCAGCCTCGCCCTCTGCCGTGGCCTGGAGGAAAGCCCCCGGCGGCGGCACGACCTCGGCATCGCCGAAGCGATGCGAGGGCGGACGCAGGGTCAGCACCTCGTCGTCCCAAGCCAGCCGCGCCACGTCATGCTTTTGCGCAAGCCCGGCCAGCGTCACCCGGAAGGCATCGTCCACCGGCTTGCCGCCGGTCACAACCACGTCCAGCCCGCCCAGCGTTTCCGTCACCTGCACCGACAGCTCGCTCTTGCGGGAGGTGCCGGCTACCGCCAGTTCCTCGACCATCGGCAGGGCCGCCGCCAGCGCCGGGCGGACAAGCTGGCAGTCCGGGACGGCGATCACCACATCCGACCCCTTGGCATGGAACCCGGCCAATGCGCCCTTCTTCGTCCGCCGGGCCGAAAACCCCGCGCGCCGCCGCGACCGAGGCGGGGACGTCACGATGGGTCGCATCTCCGTCTCGATCCCCTGCGCGGCCAAGGCGCGTGCCACCACGTCGACCTTCCAGCCTTCGACAAAGGGATCGGCGGCATGCTGCAACTGGCAGCCGCCGCAGGCCTTCGCGTGGCGGCAGGGCGGCGAGACGCGCTCCGGCACGGGAGTCACGATCCGGGGGGACAGCATGACACCGCTGGTCACCGCGCCCTCGACCACCTCGCCGGGCAGCGCGCCGCGCACGTAGACCGGACCGGCTGCGATCCCGTCGCCGTGGTGCCCGAGGCGCTCCACCGTCACACGCATGTCTTCGGTCATGGCGAACCACCCCCTGCTTCTGTCTTGCACGATTGTTACGAAACGGCGTCTTCCTTACGCCACGGTCGCTGGCGGGGTAAAGGGCCCTACTCTGCCGCCTCGGCCCCGATGAATCCGCCGGACTGCCGCGCCCAGTAGCGCGCGTAAAGACCGTCCTGCGCCAGCAGCTGATCGTGGGTGCCCTGCTCGACGATGCGGCCCTGATCCATGACCACGATCCGGTCCATCTGGGCGATGGTCGACAGGCGGTGCGCGATGGCCAGCACGGTCTTGCCGCGCATGACCTCGTCCAGCGCCTGCTGGATCTCGGCCTCGACCTCGGAATCGAGGGCGGAGGTCGCCTCGTCCAGAACCAGCACCGGTGCGTCTTTCAGGATGGCACGGGCCAGAGCGATGCGCTGACGCTGGCCGCCGGACAGTTTCACGCCCCGCTCGCCCAGCCGGGCCTCGTAGCCGGACCGACCTTTCAAGTCCGTCAGCCCGAGGATGAACTCATGCGCGGAGGCGCGGCGGGCGGCTTCGAAGACCTCCTCGTCCGTGGCGTCGGGGCGGCCGTAACGGATGTTCTCCATGGCGGAGCGGTTAAACATCGAGGTGTCCTGACGGACCACGGCAATGGCGTTGCGCAGGGCGATCTGGGTCAGGTCGCGAATGTCGGTGCCGCCCAGAAGGATTCGACCCTGTTCCACGTCATGAAGCCGCAGAAGCAACGAGACGGCGGTGGATTTTCCGGCCCCGGAGGCACCGACCAGCGCGATCTTTTCGCCCTCGGCAATGGTCAGGTCGAAGCTGTCGAGCGCGGCGCTTTCACCGCCGTAGGCAAAACCCACGCGGTCGAAGTGCAGCGGCCCGCGCGGCGCGACGGTCCCGGCGCCCGGGCGGTCGGTGATCCCATGTGCCGGCGTCAGCGTGCCGATGCCGTCCTCGATCTCTCCGACCTGGGTGAAGATGGTGATCGCCACGCGGCCCAGCCGGTTGGTCAGCATCGAAAGACGCGTGGTGATAAGCGCCGTCATGGCGATGTCGCCTGTCGTGGCCGTGCCAACGCTGTAGAGGTAGAGCGCGCCGAGGATGGATGCGACGGGCAGGATGCCGCCCAGCGTCATCAGAACCATGCGGAAGACGGCGGACAGTTCGCCGAACTCCAGCGACCGCTGCCGCAGGGTTTCGAGCGCGTCCTGCGTGGCACGGTCCTCGTCCCGGTCGCGGGCGAACAGCTTGACGGTCGAGATGTTGGACAGCGTGTCGACGATCTGCCCGGTGACCTGCGTGCGGGCGCCGGCCCGGCTGGCGGACCGGCGCTGCACCCGGGGGATGAAGTACCGAAGCGTCGCGGCATAAAGCACGGCCCAGACCGCGAAGACGGTCAGCAGCCGCCAGTCGACCGATCCCAGAAGGATGAAGGAACCGAGGAACATGGCGAGGGAGAAGACGATGACGTCCGAGACCTCGATCACGAGGTCGGTCAGCGCGCGGGCGACCTGCAGCGCCTTCTGACTGATGCGCCCAGCAAAGTCGTTCTCGAAGAAGGCCATGGAGTGGCCCAATGTGTAACGATTCAACCTGAACAGCACGAGCGGGAAGAGGTTCGGACCAAGCAGCACGCCCGACACGGCGGCGTCGAAGACAAACAGGATGGGACGCAGGATCATGAAGAACGCGATCCCGAAAAGAATGAGCGGCCAGTAGGTGTCCCAGAAGGCGCCCGCGCCCGCCGATCCGGCGCTGTCGATCACCCAGCCGGTGAAGCGCGCGGCCACCAGTTCGGAGGCCCCGGCAAGAAAGGTGACGAAGAAGGTCACGCCGATGGCGCGCTCGGTGCCGCGCAGGGCCCATCGCGCAAAGGCCCACATCCCGCGCGGCGGGGGGCCGTCCGCCGCCGCGAAGGTGTCTATGTCTGGCAGCAGGCGCCGCATCATTCGGCGGCCTCCTGCGAGCCGCTCCCGATGAACCCGCCGGACTGGCGTTCCCAGAACCGCGCGTATAGGCCGTTCTGGGCAAGCAGGTCGTCATGGCTGCCCTGTTCGGCGATTCGACCCTGATCCAGCACAATGATGCGGTCCATGCTGCTGATCGTGGACAGCCGGTGGGCGATGGCCATGACGGTCTTGCCCTCCATCACGCGGTCGAGTGCCTCCTGAATGGAGGCCTCGACCTCGGAGTCGAGGGCAGAGGTCGCCTCGTCCAGGATCAGGATCGGCGCGTCCTTCAGGATGGCCCGGGCGAGCGCGATGCGCTGGCGCTGACCGCCGGAGAGCTTCACACCGCGTTCGCCCAAGAAGGCGCCGTAGCCCTGTCGTCCCATGTGGTCGCGCAGCTCAAGGATGAACTCGTGCGCCTCGGCCTTCTCGGCGGCGGCGATGACCTCGGCCTCCGTCGCGTCGGGGCGCCCGTAGCGAATGTTGTCCAGCGCGGTGCGGTTGAACATGGCGGTTTCCTGCGTGACCATGCCGATCTGGCGACGCAGGCTTTGCTGTGTGACCGTCGCCACGTTCTGGCCGTCGATCAGGACGGCGCCGCCCTCGGTGTCGTACAGGCGCAGGATCAGCGACATCAGGGTCGATTTCCCCGCGCCCGAAGCGCCGACGATGCCGACCTTCTCGCCCGGGGCGATGGTGATGTCGACGTCCTGCACGCCGCCCTCGCGACGCCCGTAGGCAAAGCTGACGTGGTCGAAGTGGATCTCGCCCTGCGAGACGTGCAGCGGCACGGCAGCGGGCGCGTCTTCGATCCGCTGGGCGGGGGCGAGGGTGCGCATGCCGTCCTCGACCTCGCCGATATGGGAGGAGATCACCATGAGCGTGTAGCTGATCCAGCCGGTCATCTGGCTGAGACGGATCGACAGCGCGCCGACGGCGGCCACGTCGCCCGGGGTCACGCCGTTGCCCATCAACGCAACCGACAGGCCGACCAGCAGCACCGGCAGGAAACCGGCGATGAAGATCAGCCCGAGGCGGAAGAAGGTCTGTGCCTCGCCGAAGCGCAGCCAGGTCTGACGCAGCGATTCCATCGAATGCAGCGCCTTGCCGTCCTCGTGGCTGTCCCCGGCGAACAGCTTCACCGTCTTGATGTTGGTGATCGAGTCGACCACCTGCCCGGTGACCATCGAACGCGCCTCGGCCCGCGCCGCGGCGCGTCCGCGCACGACCGGCAGCATAAGCTTCAGGAACAGCGCGTAAGCCACGAACCAGCCCGCCAGCGCGGCCACCATCCACAGGCTGATGCCGCCGACGAGGAAGCCGGTGGAGATCACGGTCGACAGCCCGAAGGTCACCGCGTTCACCGTTTCCACCACGATTTCCGTCATGGAATTGGCGACCTGGTTCTTCTTCTGCGCCAGCCGCCCGGCAAAGTCGTTGTCGAAATAGGTGACGGACTGGCCCAGCGTCCAGCGGAAGGTCCGCGCCATGACCTGCACGAAGATGTTCGGGCCGATCATCACCGATTGGGTCAGGGCAAGGCCGCCGAACAGCAGCGGCCGCGCCACGAGGAAGACCGCGACACAGGCAATCGCCAGCCCGAGGTGCAGCGACAGGAATCGGTCGGGCGGCGTGGTCGACACGGCGTCGACCACGGACCCGAGAAGTTTCATCGACACGACCTCGATGATGCCGGCAAGGACAGAAACCATCACGCCCAGCCAGATCACCCGCCAGCCGCCCGTCAGCGTCCAGCCCATGAAGGCGCGCAGCGTCGTCGGCGGCGCGTCCCCGACCGGGGCGTCGGGGGTGATCTGGTTGCCAGCGCGGTGGATGAAGTTGGTGAACGCGCGTTGCATCACTCTGCTGCCTCTTCTTCGGTATCGAGATCGAGGAACCCGCCGCTTTGGCGAGCCCAGAAGGAGGCATATAGACCGCCCCCCGCCAAAAGCGCGTCATGGGTGCCGTCCTCGACGATGTGGCCGTCTTCGATCACGAGGATCCGGTCCATGCGCGCGATGGTGGACAGGCGGTGCGCGATGGCGATCACCGTCTTGCCCTCCATCATGCCGTAAAGCGTGTCCTGAATGGCCGCCTCGACCTCGGAATCGAGGGCGGAGGTCGCTTCGTCCAGGATCAGGATCGGCGCGTCCTTCAGGATCACCCGGGCCAGTGTTACACGCTGGCGCTGCCCACCGGACAGTTTCACGCCACGCTCGCCCACATGGGCGTCATAGCCGGTCAGGCCGGACGGATCCTGCAGATCGAGGATGAAATCGTGTGCCTGCGCCTGTTTCGCGGCGGCGATCATCTGTTCTTCGGTCGCATCGGGGCGGCCATAGAGGATGTTGTCGCGGACAGAGCGGTGCAACAGGCTCGAATCCTGCTGAACCATGCCGATGTTGAGCCGCAAACTGTCCTGCGTGACGTGCGAGATATCCTGCCCGTCGATGCGGATCGTGCCGCCTTCGGCGTCGTAGAACCGCAGGAGCAGTTTCACCAGCGTCGACTTGCCAGCACCGGAACGGCCGACGAGGCCGACCTTTTCCCCCGGACGGATCGTCAGGGAAATCCGGTCGAGCCCCCCTGCCCCGCGCCCGTAATGGTGCGAGAGGTCCTGCACCTCGATCTTGCCCTCGGTCAGCTGCAGTGGCTTGGCACCCGGCGCGTCGGTCAGGGCGATGGGCTGGGCGATGGTCTCCATCCCTTCCGCGACGACGCCAAGCTGGCGGAACAGCGTGGTCAGCGCCCACATGATCCAGCCGGTCATGGAGTTCAGCCGCAGGGTCAGCGCAGTTGCCGCAGCCACCGCACCCGCAGTCGCCGAACCCTGCATCCAGAGCGCCACGGCCCAGCCGACGACCCCCACGATCAGCAGGCCGTTCAGCACCACCAGAGACACATCCATGATGGTATAGAGCCGCATTTCACGCTGGAACGTTTCGCGCGTGGTCTCGATCGCTTCCTTGGCGTAGGCCAGTTCGCGGTCGTGATGGGCGAACATCTTGACGGAGTGAATGTTGGTGTAGGCGTCCACCACGCGCCCGGTGACAAGGCTGCGGGCGTCGGAGGCGTCCTTGGACGCGGGCCCGACCCGGTGGATCGTCCAGCGCATCAGCAGCGCATATAGCCCCAGCCACAGCGCCAGGGGCACCATCAGGCGCGGATCGCTGTCGCCCAGCAGGACCAGCGCCCCGATGACGTAGGCCATGGAGAAGGACACCGCATCGAAGACCTGGAAGACGACCTCACCCGCGGCGGGCGGGGTCTGCATGATGCGGTTGGAGATGCGACCGGCAAAGTCGTTCTCGAACCAACCGACGGACTGGCGCAGGACATGCGCATGCGACCGCCAGCGGATCAGTGTCCCGAAGTTGGGCATGATACCGTTGTTCAGCACCAGCACGTCGAGCATCTGCAGCGCGGGCCGGATGAAGAGGATGAACAGCGCCAGCAGGATCAGCGTGGTGCCATGGTCGGCCCAGACCTGCGCGGGATCGCCAGAGAGCACATCGACCACCCAGCCCATGACCCAGATCAGACCGATCTCCACGAAAGCGGTCAGGCACGACAGCAGCGTCGCCCAGACGAAGATGCGCTTGAACGGCTGGGCGTAGTCCCAGAGGAACGGCCAGAGGCGGGTCGGCGGACGGTCGGTTTGCGGATAGTCGCAGTAGGGATCGACAAGGTTTTCAAAGAAACGGAACATTCGGAGGCGCCTTTGTTCGTGGCGTTAAACGGGCATGATGAAACAGCGTGGGGCCAGAGGCGAACCCACGCGCGCAGGGTCACTCAGGCAAAGCTGGGTAGGGACCGTGCAATTCTCATCAAGCAGCCTCCGATAGGGTTCGAAGATCTCTTAGCCCAGATGAATGCTGTTGTCACGCATTTCCGGCACGGGAAAGCAGGGTCGCCTTGTCGAGCGCGAAATCCGACGCAATCCACTCCGCTTCGAGCCGCCGGAGCGCCTCTCCAAGGGCGGGCCCCTGGAAGCGGTCCTTGAGGTCAGATGCTGCGACCGGGAACCGCGCTTTGGCAGCGCGCTTGATGCGGGGCAGGGCAGAGGTATCGAGCGGCGCACCAAAGGTCGCGGCACGCAGGACAAGCACGTCACGCGCCATGTCGGCAGTGAAGCGATATGCGACTTCGGGCAGGGGGATCGGATCGGATATCAGGCCCTGATATTGCTCAAGACGCTTCTTTTGGACCTTTGAAAAGCGCAGCGCCTCACCGTCGAAGGCACCGATGGCCGCCAGCCGGCGCAGCGGATCGGGCGGCAGGTCGAGCGTTGTCTCATGCTCCAGCAGAGGGCCGAGCGGTGTTTCGCTGGCACCGGGAAGGACGGCCTGGAGGACACCCGCGCGGGCCATGACAGCGGTCGCGGCAAGGGGATCGGGCGCGGCGAAAAGCTTCAGCAACTCCTGCCCGACCCGTTCGCGCGACAGCGTTTCCAGACCGTCCAGATTGGCGGCGATTGCGGCGAGCGCATCGGCATCCACGCCGGCCTGCGGGTCTCCGTACCAGGCATAGAAACGAAAGAACCGGAGGATGCGCAGGTAATCCTCGCGAATCCGCCGGTCGGCATCCTCGATGAAACGCAATCGCCGGGCCATCAAGTCGGGCAGGCCGCCCAGCGGATCGGTGATCTCGCCATGACGGTCGACGTACAGGGCGTTCATGGTGAAGTCGCGGCGCACGGCGTCCTCGGCCACGTCATCGGCGAAGCGGACGACGGCACGGCGGCCGTCCGTTTCGATATCGGCGCGAAAGGTGGTGACTTCGTATCCGGTGCCGTTAGCAACAATCGTCACGGTGCCGTGGTCGATGCCCGTGGGAACGGCCCGGAGGCCCGCCGCCCTCGCCAGTTCGATCACCCGTTCGGGGCGCGCATCGGTAGAGACGTCGACGTCCGCGACCGGTTCACCCAGAAGCGCGTTGCGAACGCAGCCCCCGACGGCATAGGCGCGATGGCCCCCGGCTTCCAGCATCGTCAGCACGGCTTGCGCGCCCGGCGCGGTCAGCCAGTCGCCGGTGACACGGGTCACGCCTGCACCCGCTCCGCCAGCCCGCGCAGCATTCGCGCTGTGGCGCCCCAGATGTAATAGGGACCGTAAGGTGCGGTGTAATAGAGACGCCTTTGGCCCCTCCAGCGCCGCCACTGGACGCTGAAACGGGCCGGGTCGGTGATGTGATCGAAGGGGACGTAGAACGCCTCTTCGACCTCGCCCGGTTCGGGCACCAGTGTGAACGGCGCACGGATCAGGGCCACCACCGGCGTCACGAGGAAGCTGGTCACGGTCTCATGCGCGGGCAAGGTGCCCAGCACGTCGACGTTGCTCGGATCGAGCCCGACCTCTTCATGTGCTTCCCGAAGAGCGGCGGCGACCTCATCCTTGTCGCCGGGATCGACCTTGCCGCCAGGAAAGGCGATCTGGCCGGGGTGATGTTTCAACCGGCTGGAGCGTTTGGTCAGCAGGAGTTGCAGGCCCTGGGGCGTGTCCTGAAAAGCCGCCAGAACGCCCGCGGGACGCAATTTGCGCCCGGCGGGCAACTCGACCTCGGGATTGAGGTCGAAATCCGACGACTGCCCGGCCGGGGCGCCCAGCGCCCGGCGCAGGGCATCGGCCTGGTCACGCGTCGTCATCCGCCTCGAACCCCACCGTCTTCGGGTCGAGCTCGTAATGCGCCCCGCAGAACTGGCAGTCGGCGGTCACGAGACCATCGTCCGTGGTCATCCGCGAGATGTCCTTCGCGGAGTAGATCGACAGCGACTGGCGCACACGATCTTCCGAGCAGGTGCAGCCGAACCGCACCGGCTGGCTTTCGTAGACGCGCGGCTGCTCTTCGTGGAACAGGCGCACCAAGAGGTCGGTCGGCGGTACGGAGGGGCCGATGAGCTCGAATTCCTCAAGCGTCTGGAGGTGGGCGTTGACCCGGTTCCAGTTCTCCTTCTCGTCACCCGACACGAGGTCGTCGGCCTGCAACAGTCCCTCTTCGCCGGTCCCGCCCTCTTTCGCCGCGAAGGGCGAGGCCTTGGGCATGTGTTGCAGCATCATGCCGCCGGCCCGCCAGTGTTCTTCCTGCCCCGGCTCCTTCGAGCGGCCGAAGGTCAGCGCGAAGGTGGTCGGCAATTGTTCCGACTGTGCGAAGTAGGCGGCGGCGCAATCCGACAGGCTGCTTCCCGCGACCGGAGTGATGCCCTGGTAGGGCTGCATTCCTTCGCCCTGGTCGATCAGGATCGCGAAGTAGCCGGCGCCAAGCTGCTGGAACGGCGCCGCATCCGTGATGCGATCCCGGTCGAAGCTGGCATAGGCCCGGATGCGCGCCGGCTGACCCTCCTTGTCGGGGCCGTAGTAATCCGTTGCGATCATCCGCACCGGGCCATTGGTCTGAACCTGGAGCGACAGCTTCCAGCGCAGCTTGATCGTCTGGCCGATCAGCGCGGTCAGCAGCGCCATCTCGGCCACCAGTGCCTCGACCGGGGCGGGATAGTCGTGCTGCTTCAGCACGCCCGACAGAACGCCGTCGAGGCGCGCCACGCGACCGCGCATATCGCTGCGATCAAGCTGAAAAGGAAGGACGGTATCGTCCCAGGCGATCTTGTCACCGAAGCTCATGAATAGGTCCTTGGGGGTTTTCCTGGCTGCCTGTGGCTGGCAATAGGCGGTCATATAGGGGCTTCATGTCCGGAACGCAAAGGGGCAGGGATCATGCGCAGATACGGGGACAGTCCGAAGGCCGGGCAAAACTACACCTTCCGCCCCGGCGTCTACGTCATCCTGCCACGCGCGGGGAAGCTGCTTCTGACCCATCAGTCGACCCCCTATCCGGAGTTTCAACTGCCCGGCGGCGGCGTCGATCCGGGGGAACATCCGCTGACCGCGCTGCATCGCGAGGTCATGGAGGAGACGGGCTGGCGGATCGCGGATGCCCGTCGGCTGGGCGCGTTCCGGCGCTTCACCTGGATGCCGGAGTACGAGATCTGGGCCGAGAAGCTGTGTGTCATCTACACCGCGCGACCGGTCTATGCGCTGGGCGATCCGACCGAACCGGGCCATACCGCGCACTGGGTGCCTGCCACCGTGGCCGCGCAAGAGCTGGGCAATCCCGGTGAGCGGGACCTTGTGACGCGCCACATCCTCTGAGGTCAGGGGTTAGAGAACGTCGAACTCCAGCAGCGCGGCAGAGACATCGTCGCCCAGCTTTTCCGAATTCTCCATCTCGCTGGTGAGGCGCCAGAACATGTCCTCCATCAGGTCGGGGCCGGAGCCGGTGGCCGCGCTTTCCCTGAACAGCCGCGCCAGCCCGTCCTCGCCCAGCATGGTTCCGTCCTTCATGACCGCCTCGGTGAAGCCGTCGGAGTAGAGCAAGAGCATGTCGCCGCTGGCCATCCGGAACTCGTGCTGTTCGTAGCTGACTTCCTCGACAAGGCCTATGGGCAGGCCGCCGTCGCCGATCCATTCGATCCGTCCGTCTGCGCGCAGGAGAAGCGCGGGGGAATGGCCCGCCTGCACCAGCCGCATGTTTCCGCTGTGCAGATCGGCGGCGACATAGGCAAGCGTCAGGTATTCCTCCACCCCCGGGTCCGCGGCGAGGCGCTGGTTCAGGAGGCGCGCGGTTTCCGCCGGTTCACGCATGGCAAACCGGTTGCCGGGCATGGTCTGCAGGGCAAGGTTCTGTTCGGGGAAGGTACTGGAGAGATAGCCGGCCACACGCGCTGTCACCATCGCCGAGGTGATCCCGTGGCCGGACACGTCGATGCTGTAGAGGCCAAGCCGGTCGCCGCCGTGACGGAACATGCCCACGAGGTCGCCGCCGACATGGCCGCAGGGATGCAAAAGCAGGCTGACGCGAGAGCTGGCAATCTCCGCGACCCTTTCCGGAACCAGGGACTGCTGGATCGTGCGTGCCTGTCTGAGATCGTTGTCGATCGCCTTGTGGATCTCGCGCAGTTCCTCAAGCGCGACCGAGAGGTGCCGGTTCTTAACCGACAGTTCCCGCTGCATGGCCAACAGGCGTTCGCCAGCGTTGATTCGCGCCCTCAGTTCGTGGTTGTTGACCGGCTTCGTCAAGAAGTCGTCGGCCCCGGCGTCGAGCCCCTGTGCCACATCCCCCTTCTCGCTTTTCGAAGTCAGAAGGATGAAATAGCCGTATTTCTCCCTGTCGAGGGCACGGAACCTGCGGCACAGTTCCAGTCCGTCCATGCCGGGCATCATCCAGTCGGAGAGCACGAGGTCGGGCGGCGTTTCGGCACAGATGCGCAGCGCTTCGGGACCGGAGGTGGCAGTCAACACCTCGAACCCCCACCGCGCGAGGACAAGGCCGACGATCTTCAACTGAAGCTGACTGTCGTCGACGACAAGAACGCGCCGGATCGAGCCCGTGAGAACGGGTGACTTGATGAACTCTTCGGCGTGCAAGGCACTTCCTTCAGCTACGTTCCATCCCCCGTCGATCCTGCTAGCGGTATTTTCTTAACGGTCCATCAAACATAGAATTTGCGCCAACTCCCGCCGCCGCTAAAGCTTGTGTTCACGGTTTCGACCTATCCCGGACTGGCAGAACGGGAGGTGAAGCATGATCGACTGGATGCGCGTGAACGAACTCGTCGACGAAATCGGAGCCGAGGACTTCGACGAAGTGGTGGAACTGTTCCTGATGGAAGTGGACCATGCCATCGGCCTGCTGGAGGAAGGCGCCAGCAATCCGGTGGTGGTCGAGGAACAGCTTCATTTCCTGAAGGGCGCGGCGCTGAACCTCGGGTTCGAGACGATGGCCCAGCTTTGCAACAAGGGAGAGAAGGCCGCCGCAGCCAGACGTCCGGACGTGGTTTCCGCCGAAGAGGTCCGACAGATCTATGCCAGCTCCCGTGCGCAATTCGAACGCGAACTGCCGAAGCGGCTGGCGGCCTGACGCGGTTCAGATCAGGAACTGCGACAGGATCTCGTCATCGGTGATGTCCTTGTAATTGAAGCCATTCGCATCGAGCTGGCCGAACAAGCGGTCGAAGCTTTCAGGCGCGTTCGTTTCGATCCCGATCAGCACGGAGCCGAAGTTGCGGGCGGATTTCTTGAGGTACTCGAAACGCGCGATGTCATCTTCGGGACCCAGCATGTTCAGGAAATCCTTCAGTGCGCCGGGGCGCTGCGGCAGGCGCAGGATGAAGTATTTCTTGATGCCAGAGTAGCGTTGGGCGCGTTCCTTCACCTCGGGCAGGCGTTCGAAGTCGAAGTTGCCGCCGGAGGTGACGCAGACCACAGTCCGCCCGCTGATCCCCTGCCCAAGGTCCTTCAGCGCATCGACAGACAAAGCGCCCGCGGGTTCGAGGACGATCCCCTCCACGTTCAGCATTTCCAGCATCGTGGTGCACAGCCGATCTTCGGCGATGGTCAGGGAATTGGCGAGCCCCACGCCCTTCAGTCGCGCAAAGCTGCGTTCGCCGATCTTGGCCACGGCGGCGCCGTCGGCAAAGGTATCGACGGTCGGCAACACAACCGGACGGCCCGCCTGCAAAGCCGCGCGCAGACAGGCACCGCCGGAAGGCTCCACGAAGGTATACTGCGTGTCGGTTCCGAAATAGGACAGGATGCCCGCCGCCAGACCGCCGCCGCCCACCGGAATCACCATGTGATCGGGCGCGCGGCCAAGCTGGACCTCGATCTCGGCCGCGACGGAGGCCTGCCCCTCGATCACATCGTCGTCGTCGAAGGGCGACAGGAAGTGCCCGCCGGTGTCGCGGCAAAAGGCCTGCGCGGCGTGCAGGCAATCGTCGAAGTAGTCGCCGATCAGCCGGATCTCGACCTGAGCACCACCGAACATGCGGGTTTTCTGGATCTTCTGCTGCGGTGTCGTCACCGGCATGAAGATCACGCCACGCACCCCGAAATGACGGCACATGTAGGCGACACCCTGCGCGTGGTTCCCGGCAGAGGCGGCCACGTAAAGCTCTACCTCCGGACGCTTGCGCATGGCGTTCAGCGCGCCGCGCAGCTTGTAGGAGCGCACTGGCGAAAGATCCTCGCGCTTCAACAGCACTTCTGCGCCGAAGCGCTCCGACAGGTGATCGTTGCGCAAGAGCGGCGTCGCGGGGAAGACCTCGCGCATGGCCGTCTCGGCGGCGCGGGCAATATCCTGGAACTCGGTCATGGCTCCGTGCTGGCACCGGCGGCGCCGCTTGGCAAGTGGGATCAGCGCCGCAGCACCCCGGCGTGGAAGATCGCAGTGACCGCGGTGGTGTGGATCAGCACCTGTACCCAAAAGGTCACCAGCACGAACACCGCGTCGAGCGCGCTGGCCGCGGCACCCTCGACCGGGATCATGAGCTGGATGCCGATGGTCAGCACAAAGAGTGTCACGGCCAGACCGAACAGCGGCACGGTCTGCCTCCGGGTTGCCGCCCAGGCCTCGTGCAGGCGCATCACGCGGTCGACGGCGATTCCGGGCAAGACCGGGCTGAGCCGCAGGAACACCCAGAAGACCGTGAACCAAACGATGTTGATCAGGAGCGCATGCACAAGCGGCCCGGGGTGCAGCAGCATGTCGAGGAAGATCAGGATCAGCACACCGGCGAACAACAGGCCAAAGATCAGACGGAACAGCCGCCAGCCGTAGCGTGTGAAGACGTCGATGGGGCGGTCGGTGGCCAGCGGATGCTGCGGCTCTGCCAGCAGCAGGTAGCGGTGCCAGCGAACGGCAAACCAGGCGACACAGAGACTGAAGACGAACAGCATGCCCCCCGCTGCGGCAATCGACAGGAACAGGCTGTCCCCCATGCCCTGCGCGTAGGCGAGGTAGTTGTACCAGACCACCAGCCCTGCCACGACCGGGACAACCGACAGGCGCAGACCCTGGAAGATGTGCCTGTTGATGAGGTGAACAGTCAGGACGATGAGCGAGAAGAGAGGCAAGGGCGTGAAGTTCCGGAATGGGACGGATGGTGCAGAAGGAAGGCGCAGGGGGCACGGGTGTCAAGACCCGTGCCCCCTCAGGCCACGGCCCCGGCCCGCGTTCACCTTGCCCATGCGTTAAAAACCCGTTACGCACCGCGCCAAATCTGCGATGAGGATCCTCCACATGAACGCGCCCAAAAAAGTCGTGCTGGCCTATTCCGGCGGCCTCGACACTTCCATCATCCTGAAATGGCTGCAGACGGAATACGGCTGCGAGGTGGTGACCTTTACCGCCGATCTCGGCCAGGGAGAGGAGCTGGAACCGGCGCGCAAGAAGGCGGAGCTGCTGGGGATCAAGCCCGAGAACATCTACATCGAAGACGTCCGCGAGGAATTCGTGCGCGATTTCGTCTTCCCGATGTTCCGTGCCAACGCCGTGTACGAGGGTCTGTACCTGTTGGGCACGTCCATCGCCCGTCCGCTGATTTCCAAGCGGCTGGTGGAGATCGCCGAGGAAACCGGCGCCGATGCCATCGCCCACGGCGCCACCGGAAAGGGCAACGACCAGGTGCGGTTCGAACTCTCTGCCGCCGCGCTGAACCCCGACATCAAGTGCATCGCGCCCTGGCGGGAATGGAACCTGAACTCGCGCACCTCGCTTCTGACCTTTGCCGAGGAAAACCAGATCCCGATCGCCAAGGACAAGCGGGGCGAGGCGCCGTTCAGCGTGGACGCGAACCTGCTGCACACCTCGTCCGAGGGCAAGGTGCTGGAGGATCCCGCCGAGAACGCCCCGGATTACGTCTATCAGCGCACGGTGAACCCGGAGGACGCGCCCGACACGCCCGAGGTCATCGAGATCACTTTCGAAAAGGGCGACGCGGTCGCGATCAACGGCGAGGCGATGAGCCCGGCAACGATCCTGACGCAGCTCAACGAATATGGCCGCAAGCACGGCGTGGGTCGCCTCGACTTTGTCGAGAACCGTTTCGTCGGCATGAAGTCCCGCGGCATTTACGAGACGCCCGGCGGCACGATCCTTCTGGAAGCGCACCGCGGGATCGAGCAGATCACGCTCGACAGCGGCGCGGGCCACCTGAAGGACAGCCTTATGCCGCGCTACGCGGAGCTGATCTACAACGGGTTCTGGTTCTCGCCCGAGCGCGAGATGCTGCAGGCCGCCATCGACAAGTCGCAGGAACTGGTGTCCGGCACCGTTCGGCTGAAGCTCTACAAGGGTTCGGTCCGCACCGTCGGTCGCTGGTCGGACGCGTCGCTTTATTCCGAAGCGCATGTGACGTTCGAGGACGACGCCGGCGCCTACGACCAGAAGGACGCCGCGGGCTTCATACAGCTCAACGCGCTGCGTCTGCGTCTGCTGGCCGCGCGGAAGCGTCGCCTGGGCTGATCCGCAACGTCACTCTTGCGCAGACCTCGTGCCCGGGCACAGTCGCCGGGCACGAGGGAGACAGCATGAGCCTGACAGACATTCGCGACACGATGCAGCGGGGGCTGGACAAGCGCCCGCTGGACGAGGTGATAAAGTTCGACTGTGGTCAGGACGGGTCGATCACGCTTCAGGACGGGCAAGCGGTGCTGGAAGACCGGCCCGCGCAGTGCACGATCCACATGACGGCGGACAACCTGAGAAAGCTGATCCAGGGCAGGATGAACCCGATGACCGGCTTCGCCATGGGCAAGATCCGCGTGTCCGGCGATATGGCGCTGGCGTTGAAGCTTGGCCAGCTTCTGGGCTGAAACAGAGACTTTTCCTGTAGGAAACGACCCCGGCGAAACTGTTCGCCGGGGTCTTTTGTCGTAGGGCAATTATTGCGCAGTGATGGTCGTCATCACGAGGTTGCCGTCCGGCTTGATCGGGCCGTCCTCGGTGGCGCCAAGCGTGTACTCGAAGACACCGGTGCTCATGCCACCGTCTTCGGAGTGCACCATCAGCATCAGCATGTCACCGGAGGCGACTTCTTCCTGAAGGATCGCGGCGACGTCCATGTTCTCGCCCATGCGGAGCGGCGCGTAGCCGACGACCGGGCCCGGCTTCATTTCGGCGTCGGTGCGGTGCACGACCATCCAGCCGTTGGCCGGTGCGACGACCTTGGTCGCAGAGACGACACCGTTGGAGACGTCCTGGTCCGCCGCTTCGACCATCGGCGCCATCGAGTGGCTCGCTGCGAAAGCGGTCGTTGCGGTGACGGCAAGTGCTGCGGCAAGTGCTTGAATTTTCATTACTTAATCTCCCGATCATTTGGATTTGGCGGGCCTGGTCCCGCGTTGAACATCAGCAGTCACGTTGCAACCTGCGAAGGAGTTTCGAACTTTCGGGAAAATCGTTCACAACGGGCTCACCATGCGGTGAACGGACCTCGCGGCAGTTGCCAGACCGGGGAGGGCGCGCGCAGGGTAGGGCCAGAAGGAGACCCGACATGAATACGATCAGGATATTGACGACAGTCGCCGCGCTGATCGCGGGGCTAGCGGTGCAGGGGCAGCGCGCAGAAGCGGCGGAATTGTTTGTCGCGGGCGGCTGCTTCTGGTGTGTGGAGGCGGATTTCGAGAAGGTCAGGGGCGTCGACGAGGTGGTGTCCGGCTACACCGGCGGTTCGACGAAGAACCCGACCTACAAACAGGTTTCGCGCGGGGGCACCGGACATTACGAGGCGGTGCGCATCAACTATGATGAAGGCGAGGTGACGGCCCGCCAGCTCTACGATCTGTTCTTCCGCTCAGTCGATCCGACCGACGCCGGTGGCCAGTTCTGCGATCGTGGCGAAAGCTACCGGACCGCGATATTCGTCACTAATGCCGCCCAGAAGCAGGCAGCCGAGGCTGCGAAGGCCGAGGCCGAAAAGGCGCTTGGCAAGAAGATCGTCACACCGATCTTGAGCGCGGGACCGTTCTACAAGGCGGAGGACTACCATCAGAACTACTACAAGGGCGACAGCCGGACGTTGACGCGCTTCGGTCCGATCAAGCAGAAGGACGCCTACAAGCGGTATCGAGACGCCTGCGGCCGCGATCAGCGCGTCAAGCAGCTTTGGGGAGACGCCGCGCCCTTTGTGAACTGACGAAGGTCAGGAAAACGCCTCCTGGACCTCTTTCAGGTCCGGGATCACGTCGGCGGTGCCGTAGCGCGTAACCATCAGAGCCCCGGCCTTCTGTGCCAGCCCGATCGCCTGCTCCATCGGCATGCCCCGGTCGAGACCGGCCAGCAGATAGCCCGTGAAGGTGTCGCCTGCACCCGTCGTGTCGACCGGCGTGACCTTTGGCGCGGACAGGTCACGGACCGAACCGGCGTCGGTGTTGTGCCAGCGGCATCCGTCGCCCCCCAGCGTGATGACGACATCGCGGACCGGCAGGCTCTCTGCAGCACGGCCCGTGGCCTGTTCCAGCTGCTGCGCCTCTACCGCGTTCAGGATCAGAACGTCCAGCAGCGGCAGAACCGCCAGAGTCGCCTCGGCCGAGAAGGGGGCGGCGGCGTAGGCCACCTTCATCCCGAGGCGGGAGGCCTGTTCGGCGGCTTGCCGTTGGGCATTCGTCTCGTTCTGGAAGAGGAAGATGTCGTTCGAGGTCGCGCTGCCCATCGCCTCGGCAATATGTGTCTCTGACAAGGCATGATTCGCACCGGGGAAAATGACGATGCTGTTTTCGCCCTCGGCATCCAGCAGGACGATGGCATGGCCGGTGGGTTCTTCGACCTCGCGCAACTGGCGGGTGTCGACGCCATATTCGGTCAGCCGTTCGACCGCCCACGCCCCATCTGCACCGACGGCCCCGATGTGCAGGCAATGTGCGCCCGCGCGGGCCGCGGCGACGGACATGTTCGCGCCCTTGCCGCCCAGACCGCGGGTGAAACCGGCGGCGGCCAGAGTCTCTCCGGCGGCGGGAAGGTGGGGAAGGCGATAGAAGAGGTCCGCATTCACGGACCCGAGATTAAAGATCGTCATTTGCCCATCTGAAAAAATTATGTCCTTGGCGATGATCCGATGCCCTGCGATCCTGCGGACGGAAGACATTTTTGATCGGATGCCATTATGATTATCAAAATGCAGCGCTTTGACGCTGAATTCAACACGAAGCCATGTGACCATCGAAACAACGCAGAGCTCACCCTGACGCTCAGGCTGGGCTTCAAGCAGATCAACCCGTCAGGTGGTGCGGCCAACGGCACGTATCACGATTACGGCGACGCGACAGAGCCTACGCGCAACATCGTCAAGTGGACCGACCCGTCCTGGTCGCAGTGGAAACGCACGTTCGAGCGCGAGGTGGAGCGTTTCTGGTCCAAGAAGTTCTGGCTGATCAATACTGGCGGGTTCTTTGCCTTCGAGGACAAGGGAAAGGTCTGGTATCCGAACGTCTATTGCCGGTTCAACCTGAAGTGCAGCGACTCGACCGGTGGCGGCACCAACCACCACGAGATCGAGGTCGTGCGGCTGGATCCGAACGAGAACTGGTTCGGGTCCCACTCCACCCTATATGACAGCAACGATATCAAGTCGGTGCAAAAGGGCACGGACAGCAACAACAAGCCGGTGATGCAACGCGCCCATGTGCACGAAGTCGGACACCTGATGGGTCTTGGCCATGTCGCCGAAGGCACCGCCGCGTGCCCGGCCAACGGCAATACCAATGCACAGGCCTGTTACGGCACGACGGACCATGACATGAATTCGGTCATGGGGTCGGGCATGAAGCTGCGGACCGAACACGCGAAGCCATGGCAGGATGCCATGGTCAACGTCGCGGTTAAACACCGGACCGACAAGGTAGCGGCACAATGGGAGAAGCTGAAAGTCGGCTTCATCGCCATGGGCGCCCAGTGGCCGGCGAAGATGAAACGACACTATCCGCGGACCAAGGAAGAACTGGCGGCGGGTGCCCTGATCACGAGGCGATAGAGATGAAACCGATCCGTCTTTTCCTGAGCGCCGTGGCCGTCGCCGCGTTCACCACTCCAGCCCTTTCTGAACAGGATACCACCTGCATGTCACCTCTTGCCCATTCGATCTGCGCCTACGAGGCCATTCTCGCCCATCTCACCGATACCTACAAACGCACCGGCGGTGGCGGGATCGGCGGCATTCGTCAGATCAGCACCGACGTCTACGAAGTGAAGATCCTGCACGAGGGCGGCCCGAACGTCATGACCGTCGCCGTCACCCACGCGGAGGACGGCACCGTCACCCGCGTGACCGAGGAATAGGGACCGGCGGCGCGGGACTGTCCCGCGCCAACCGCTTGGCCCCAGTGGCCAACGCATGGTCAACCTGTGGTCAGCCGACCTTGCAGGCCGCAAGCACGGCCATGTTCAGAATGTCATTCGCGGTGGACGCCGACGAACAGATCTGGATCGAGTGATCGACGCCTGCAAGGATCGGACCGATGATCGTCGCGCCCGCCAGTTCCTGCATCAGCTTGGTCGAGATGGACGCCGAGTGCCGCGCCGGAACGACGAGGATGTTCGCCGGTCCGGTCAGACGCTGGAACGGGTAGGACTCTTGGGCCTTCGGGTTCAGCGCCACGTCGACCGTCATCTCACCCTCGTATTCGAAGGACACGCCACGCTGGTCGAGAACCTGCGGCGCGAGGTGCATCTTCTCGGCCCGTTCCGACACCGGGTATCCGAAGGTCGAAAAGCTGACGAAGGCGACACGCGGTTCAAGACCCAGGTGGCGCGCCACGTCGGCGGCACGCTCGGCGATGGTGGCGAGATCCTCTTCGTTCGGCCATTCGTGCACCAGCGTGTCGGAGATCATCACGATCCGCCCCTTGTGCAGGATCGCGGTGACTCCGGCGGCGCCGTGCTTGGCGTCGGCGTCGATGACGTGGTTGATCAGCTGGAGCACGTGGGCCGACTTGCGTGTCGCGCCCGTGACCAGCCCGTCGCCGTGACCATGGGCCAGCATCAGCGCACCAAAGACGTGGCGGTCGCGCGCGGCAAGCCGGTGAACGTCCTGACGGTCCATGCCCCGGCGCTGCAGGCGCTCGTAAAGGAAATCCTTGTAGGTTTGGAGATGGCGGCTGTTGGCGGCGTTCACCACTTCGAGTTCCCGCACCGCGTCAGCAAGGCCCGCTTCTTCCAGCTTCTGTTTCACGTCCGCCTCTCGGCCCACGACCAGCGCCTTGCCGAAGCCATTGCGCTGGTACAGCACCGCGGCACGCAACACGCGGGGATCGTCGCCCTCGGCAAAGATCATGCGGGCCTGCGCCGCACGCGCCCGGTTGTTGATCGACCGCAGGATCGGTGTGGTCGGGTCCATCCGTGCCTTCAGCCGTTCCGTATAGGCGCCCATGTCGACGATCGGGCGACGGGCTGCACCGGTGTCCATGCCCGCGCGCGCCACGGCGGGCGGAATGCGATGAATCAGGCGCGGGTCGAAGGGCGTCGGGATGATGTAGTCACGCCCGAAGGAAAGCGTCTTGCCATAGGCGAGGCCTACCTCGTCCGGCACATCCTCACGCGCGAGGGCGGCAAGCGCTTCGGCACAGGCGATCTTCATCTCGTCATTGATCGCGCGGGCGTGGATGTCCAGCGCCCCGCGGAAGAGGTAGGGGAAACCCAGGACGTTGTTCACCTGGTTGGGATAGTCCGAACGGCCGGTGGCCACGATGGCGTCGGCACGGACCTCGTGGGCCTCCTCCGGCGTGATTTCCGGATCGGGGTTCGCCATGGCGAAGATCACCGGGTCGTCGGCCATGTCCATGACCATCTGCTGCGTGACGGCACCTTTGGCAGACACGCCGAGGAAGACGTCGGCCCCCTTCATCGCGTCTTCGAGCGTGCGCAGTTCGGTCTTGACCGCGTGGGCCGATTTCCACTGGTTCATGCCCTCGGTGCGGCCCTGGTAGATCACGCCCTTCGTGTCACACATGATGCAGTTTTCGTGCTTGGCCCCCATGGACTTGAGCAGTTCGAGGCAGGCGATCCCCGCCGCACCCGCACCGTTCAGGACAATACGCACGTCCTCGATCTTCTTTCCGGACAGGTGCAGGGCGTTGATGAGGCCCGCAGCACAGATCACGGCAGTGCCGTGCTGATCGTCGTGGAAGACGGGGATGTCCATCTGCTCCTTGAGCGTCTGCTCGATGATGAAACACTCCGGCGCCTTGATGTCTTCCAGGTTGATGCCCCCGAAGGTCGGTCCCATCAGACGCACGGCCTTGATGATTTCTTCAGGGTCCTCGGTGTCCAGCTCGATATCGATGGAGTTCACGTCGGCGAACCGCTTGAAGAGAACCGACTTGCCCTCCATCACCGGTTTAGAGCCGAGCGCGCCGAGATTTCCGAGACCCAGCACAGCCGTCCCGTTCGAGATCACCGCGACGAGGTTGCCCTTGTTGGTGTAGTCGTAGGCCAGTTCCGGGTTCTCGGCGATGTCTTCGCAGGGGATCGCCACGCCGGGTGAGTAAGCAAGCGACAGATCGCGCTGCGTGGTCATCGGAACCGTGGCCTGCACCTCCCACTTGCCGGGCGTGGGTTCCAGATGGAAGGCAAGCGCCTCTTCGCGGGTGAACTTCACTTTTGCCATGGACCGGCCTCCCCGTTTTGGTGTCCGGATTCATTACCCTTGGATTGATCAGGCAACAATGGGTCAAGGGCGCTGCTAGCGCGACCATTTCAGGTGCTAGCGCGACCATTGTGGCGACAGTGTCCCGCCTGTGCCCGAACCGGCCCTTTCACAGCGCGACCGGACTGATATACGGCTTCGGACCAAGCGGAAGGAAAGGCCCATGTCCAACGTCACACCGATGATGGCACAATACCTGGAGATCAAGGCGCAGTACCCTGATGCGCTGCTGTTCTACCGGATGGGTGACTTCTACGAGATGTTCTTCGACGACGCCGTGGCGGCCTCGGAAGCGTTGGACATCGCCCTGACGAAACGCGGCAAGCACGACGGCGACGATATCCCGATGTGCGGGGTCCCGGTGCACGCGGCAGAGGGCTACCTGCTGACGCTGATCCGCAAGGGATTCCGGGTCGCCGTCGGCGAGCAACTGGAAAGCCCCGAAGAGGCGAAGAAACGCGGCTACAAGGCAGTCGTGAAACGCGACGTCGTGCGGCTGGTGACACCCGGCACGCTGACCGAGGACACGCTGCTGGAGGCGCGTCGGCACAATTTCCTCTGCGCATTGGGCAATGTCAGAGACGAATGGGCGCTGGCGTGGACCGACATTTCGACCGGCGCGTTTCACGTGATGCCGCTGGGACAGGCCCGCATCGGCGCGGAACTGGCACGTCTGGCCCCGTCCGAAGTCCTGGTGTCCGAAAAGGTCGACGAGACGCTGCGCGACGTGCTGGGCGATCTGGGGATCGAGGCAACGGTTCTGGGGGCGGCATCGTTCGACTCCGGCGCCGCCGAGCAACGCCTGTGCAGCACCTTCGCCGTACAGACCTTGGCAGGGTTCGGGTCGTTTTCGCGGGCGGAACTCTCGGGGATGGGCGCCCTTGTCGATTATCTGGACATCACCCAGAAGGGGCAGCTGCCGCTGCTTCAGACGCCCCGGCAGGAGGCTGGCGCGCGGCTGATGCAGATCGACGCAGCGACGCGCCGGAACCTTGAACTGACCTCTGCCATGTCCGGCGGCCGGTCAGGATCGCTGCTGGCGGCGATTGACCGGACCGTGACATCGGGCGGCGCGCGACTGCTGGAGCGGCGGGTGTCTTCTCCCTCTCGCGACCTGGCAGTGATCGAAGAGCGGCTGGATGCGGTGCGTTGGGGCGTCGAGGGGTCGTTCTCGGACGCGCTGCGGGAGCTGCTGCGTCGTGTCCCGGACGTCGAGCGCGCCCTGTCTCGGCTAGGTCTGGACCGGGGCGGCCCGCGCGACCTGACGGCGGTGCGCAGCGCCCTGACCCAGGCGCAGACGATCTGTGAACGGCTGGACGGTGTGGAGCTGCCGGCCCTTTTGCGGCGGAGCAGAGACGCATTGTCGGGGCACGATGCCCTGTTGGAGGTGCTGGACGCGGCCCTGATTGTAGAGCCGCCACTGCGCGTGTCCGATGGCGGCTTTGTCGCGCAGGGGTACGACGAAGCGCTGGACCAGGCCCGTACCCTGCGGGACGAGGGCCGTGGCGTCATCGCACGGATGCAGGGGGAGTATGCCGAAGAGACCGGGATCAGTTCGCTCAAGATCAAGCACAACAACGTGCTGGGTTACTTCATCGAGGTGACAGCCACCCATGCCGACAAAATGCACGCCCGCAGCGACCGGTTCATCCATCGCCAGACGACCGCCAACCAGGTGCGCTTTACGACGACCGAACTGTCGGAGCTGGAAACACGCATCCTGAACGCCGGAGCTGAAGCGGCCGCAATCGAAAAGCGGCTCTATGACACCCTGAGACATGAGATTCTGGATAGGGCAGGGGTGCTGGCCGAGGTTGCATTCGCGTTGGCGGAAATCGACTTGGCGCTTGGTCTGGCAGAACTGGCGCGGCAGCGGGACTGGTGTCTGCCCAAGGTCGACGACAGCCGTGCCTTCGATATCGAGGCCGGGCGGCATCCGGTGGTAGAAGCGGCGCTGCAGAAAGCCGGGGAGCCCTTCATCGCCAACGACTGCGCCCTGAGCGCAGAAGGCGATGCCGCTTCGGTGCGCTTGCTGACCGGCCCGAACATGGCCGGCAAATCGACCTATCTGAGGCAGAATGCGCTGATCGCGCTTCTGGCGCAGATCGGGTCATACGTTCCCGCGCGTTCGGCGCATATCGGGGTGGTCAGCCAGATCTTCAGCCGGGTCGGGGCCTCCGACGATCTGGCGCGGGGGAGGTCGACCTTCATGGTCGAGATGGTGGAAACAGCCGCAATCCTCAATCAGGCGGACGATCGCGCGCTGGTCATCCTTGACGAGATCGGTCGCGGAACGGCCACCTACGACGGGCTGAGCATCGCCTGGGCCACGCTGGAACACCTCCATGAAGTCAATCGCGTGCGCGGTCTGTTCGCCACGCACTACCATGAACTTACCGTGCTGGCGGGAAAGCTGCCCGGCGTGAAAAACGCCACGGTGGCGGTCAAGGAATGGGACGGCGACGTGATCTTCTTGCACGAGGTGCACGACGGTGCCGCCGACCGGTCCTACGGTGTCCAGGTCGCACAACTCGCCGGGTTGCCCAAGGCCGTCATAACGCGGGCCCGCGACGTGCTGGAAGCGCTGGAGAAGGGAGAGCGGGAACGCGCGTCGCCCAAGGCCTTGATCGACGATCTGCCGCTGTTCTCCGCCGCGGCGAAGACACCGGCGCCCGCTGTTTCACGGGAAACACCTTCGGCGGTGGAAGAAAAACTTGCGGCGATCACCCCGGATGAGATGTCGCCGCGGGAAGCGCTTCAGATGCTCTACGACCTGAAAGCGCTGATGAAGGGGTGAAGGTGGGTCACCGACCCACCTTGCCAGGACCTTAAGACGTCACTTTGCCGGGGTGGAGCTGACACCGACCTGCGCGGGGCGCAGGAGACGGTCATGCAGCATGAAGCCCTCGGCAGAAACCTGGATGATCTCGCCGGCCGAGGTGCCCGGCACCGGGGCTTCGAACATCGCTTCGTGCAGTTTCGGGTCGAATCGCTCGCCGATTTCTGGCGACACGCGGGTCATGCCGTGACGATCGAAGACGTTCATCAGCTCTTTCAGCGTCAGCTCGACACCTTCAACGAGTGCGGTCGATGCGTTGGAGCCGTCTTCCTTCGCCGCAAGCAGGGCGCGGTTCAGGTTGTCGTACACGGGCAGCAAGTCGCGTGCGATGCGGGAACCGCCGTAAGCCTGTGCTTCCTGCCGGTCCTTGGCGGCACGCTTGCGCGCGTTTTCCGCGTCAGCCAGGGCGCGCATGAAGCGGTCCTTGTAATCGTCGCGTTCCGCGCGGAGGGCGTCCACTTCCGCGGCCTCGTCGTCAATCTCTTCCTCGGCACCGGCATATGTTTCGGCTTCGGCGCTTTCGACATCGTCGAGGAATTGCTCTTCTTTCGGATCTGCCATTCTTCACCTCTGGCTCCGGTCGGTGATCAGCTTGCCGACCAGTTGCGCTGTATAATCCACGATCGGGACGATGCGCCCGTAATTCAGACGGGTGGGTCCGATGACCCCGACGGCACCGATGATCTTTCGGTCTGCGTTCATATATGGAGACACCACCAGAGAGGAACCCGAAAGTGAGAAAAGTTTGTTCTCTGACCCGATAAAAATGCGCACCCCTTCGCCGTCTTCGGTCAATTCGAGGAACTCTGCGATATCCCGTTTGCGTTCGAGGTCGTCGAACAGGCTGCGGATTCGGTCAAGCTCTTCTTCTGCCGACTCATCGAGAAGATTCGCCCTACCGCGCACGATCAGCC